>NZ_JBBODA010000079.1:0-1199 GCF_038002705.1 Paenibacillus sp. FSL H7-0716 | reverse complement strand
GTATAACGAAGAATTTAAAAAACAGACAGTGCAGTTCATTCAAGGGCAAACAAAGACAGTGGGCGACTTGGCGGAAGAGCTCAACATCCCAAAAAGTACCCTGCATCAATGGATGAGCCAGTATCGAGAACTAAAGAATGAACCGGCAGCTAGCGTGGATCGAGTACGGGAACTCGAGGCACAGTTGAAAGAAATGAGCCGTCAACTTCAAGAAAAAGATAACAAGATTGCCGATGTGGAAGAGGAATTAGCGATCGTAAAAAAAGCAGTGCACATCTTCAGCAAACCAAGGAACTGAGATTCCAGTTTATTGAAAAACATCGCTCCGAGTTTCTCTTGGAGAAGATGTGCATGACCCTACATGTGTCACGGAGCGGGTACTACAAGTGGCGGACAGAAAAAACCAGTACGCATATGCTTCGTAAGGCTGCGATAATGAAGCGAATTCAGTATCATTTTGCAGACCATCAAAAGCGGTATGGGAGTCCGAAGATCACCCGCCTGTTACATCAAGAAGGTTATACCGTTACCGAACGCACGGTGAGTGTGTACATGCGACATATGAAGCTTCGCTCCATTGTCTCCAAAACGTATCGCGTACAGACCACCGACTCCAATCATGACCATCCGATTGCCCCGAATACGCTGAACCAGCAATTTAAAATACTCAAACCCAATTCAGTATGGGTTACCGACATTACGTACATTCCTTGCCGGGGAGGGCGCTTGTACCTGGCTAGTGTGATGGACCTTTGCACGCGCGAAATCGTGGGGTGGCGCTTGGAGAACCATATGGAAACCAGCTTGATTTCGGGCGCTTTACAAGATGCTTACGAAGCTAAACAACCGGAAAAGGGTCTATTACATCACTCCGATAGAGGTTCTCAATATACTTCTCATGAATACACGAAGCAGTTGAAAGCGTATGGCATGGAGTCCAGCATGAGCCGCAGAGGTAACTGTTATGATAACGCCTGTATCGAGTCGTGGCACAGCATTTTGAAAAAGGAGCTCATTTATTGTAATCCACGATTCAAAACTAAGGAGCAAGCCTACCAAACACTTTTTCAATATATTGAGTTTTACTATAACCGCAAGCGAATGCATGGCGCGCTGGGGTATCTTTCTCCAGTTCGTTTTGCTGAGCAATTGACTAGAATGTCTGTTGCGTGACTGTCCACTTTCTTGACAGAGGTCCA
>NZ_JBBODA010000078.1:0-1278 GCF_038002705.1 Paenibacillus sp. FSL H7-0716 | reverse complement strand
TGGTCAAGACCCCATTTAGTAGACATTGAAAAAAGACCTAGGCTACAAGCTGATTCCTGTACTCAACAGGAGTCAGCTTGTTTAGTTTTCGTTGTGCTCTATCTTCATTGTAAAAACGTATATACTCCTCAATTCTTCTTTGTGCCTCAGCGATACTTCGTATATCATAAGGATAGAGTGCTTCGACTTTAAGATGAGAGAAGAAGCTCTCGATGGAGGCATTGTCATAACAATTTCCTCGGCGTGACATGCTGATTTGGGCGCCAACCTGTGGCAGCATGTCGTGGTATGCATGGGACGTGTACTGGCATCCCTGGTCGCTGTGAACGATCAGTCCAGTCACGTCTTTATGTGTTTCAAAGGCCTTTCTAAACGTCTCTAATACAAGTGGATTGTCGTTACATCTGCTAATGTGGTATCCGACGATCTCGTTATTCCACAAATCCTTGATGGCTGATAAGTAAATTTTCTCATCGAATACCCGATATTGTGTAACATCCGTTACCCATTTCTGGTTGGGTTTATCCGCTTTGAAATTTCTTTTCAGTAGATTCTCTGCGACTCTTCCATCCGAAACTGCTGCCTCATAGGTTGTTCTATGGACGTACTTACGGCGTATAATCGCCTTAATACGAAGCTCCTGCATGAGTCGTAAAACCTTCTTGTGATTCACGACAAGGTGATATTGGCGGTATAACTCATCCTGTATCCGACGGTATCCTACCGTCTTGTCCCGTTGCTCGTATATGGCTTTGATCTTACGTTTCAACTCTTGGTCTGGATCCTTTTCCTTGCGCTTCAGATAAGCATAGTAACCGCTTCTGTGGACCCCTAAATATCCACAGAGTTCCTTTACGGTCTGCTTATGCTTCAGTTCGTCGATGACAACATATCTATCCTTCAACCCTCCCGATTCAAGATTTGTAACCACTTTTTTAGAACGTCTACCTCCAACTGTAAACGACGTAGTTCTCGCTCTTGCTCTGTTTCAGACCTGTGCGGATCTCCACGTCTATCCTGAAAAGAGTCTTTTCCCTTTGCCCGATACTTCCTCACCCAGACACTGACACGCTTCCTGTCATTAATATCCAGGTGTTCTGTAATCTTTCTGCAGCACCATCCTTCCTCCATAAACAGTCGAACAGCTTCTACTTTCACAGACTCAGGATAATGCTTAAACTTCTGACCTTTCTTAGCTGGCATAAAAATGCACCCCCTAGAATTACATCGGATTTACCCTGGGGTTTTTCCAATGTCTATTCTAAGGGGTGCACTTCA
>NZ_JBBODA010000076.1:0-1834 GCF_038002705.1 Paenibacillus sp. FSL H7-0716 | reverse complement strand
GAATGGTGGCAGGATATTCTCAAGTGTTGATGATTTATCTGATATTGCAAAATCAAAAATCACTACTAGTCAGAGGGCTACTTTGAATCAACAGGAAAGAACATACTCACATTTAACTGAAATGGATTTAAAAGGAGCACAGAGGGACTTAGTTGGTGACCCTGTTCCAAAACCAGGTGGAGGCTATTATGATCATGCTCAAGAAGTTTCTGACGCATATCGTGGTTTAGTTGATTTGAACCGAAGTTGGGAAGGGATGCTCAAAAATCCTAATTTAGATAATGAACTTCGACAACTTTACGCATCTAAGTTGAATGAGGTAAACGCTACAATGAAAAAAATTGAAGACATGTTTGCCCCCAATGGCGGAGTGTATCCACCTAAATAATGATTGGAGTAATGTATATGATAAATAGAAAAATGACATTAAAAGAGTTTTTGACTAATGAAGAATACGAAAGTGTAATGCAAAATGCAACTCAGTATTCTGATATGTCACTACCTGTATGGCACTTAGAAATTACAGGGAAATGTCTATATGAGTTATCAAACTTTGATTTGATTCGTTGTATTAGGCAAGATGTTTTCAAGGATTTAGCAACGTTTGAAATTATTGAAAGGATTGATGAACAGAACACACCTTTTTATGCTGATATTGATTCAATGGAATTGATGGAAAAATTATCATCAATCAGTTCGGAAATGCTCTCAGCACATAAGAGTAAATTAGATAGAATGATTGAAAATCTTGAAAAGAATAACTTAATAGATTTAGCAGATGTTTGGATGTTCGATGAACAGAAGGGAACGTATCAAGGCTATATCAATATAATAAAAAATAAAATTAAATGATATTTTGGTGAGGGGGCTACCCAGTGCCGAATGAATCCATCATTCAACAATTAACACATATAACCCATGTAATATTTGTATAAAGATTCTGTCATTTTGTTTGTACGCACAATTATGCTTGAAAAGTATAACCTAAATAACGCTAGTGCGTTACATAATACAGGTCGATTATGGTCAGATACCACCATGATTGACCTGTTTTTTGTTACCTTTGTTATCTGCGGTTTTTTCGAAATTACTAGCAACTGTAAAATACCATATAACGATAGTAATACTTACTGAGTAAGAAAAAAATCGCACCTTTCAAGATGGACAGCACGACAACTATGGTAATGTTGTTATACAAAGAGTAGCACTTTGTCTGTAACATAACTGACACTTGTAACGATGATGATGGTGCAGGAAAGAAATCTGGTGACGACCAGTCAACATATACAGATAAGGTAATGTTGTAAGGCTAGCCACCTTGCCCTCTAAATTAGTTCAGAATGAATCGTATCTGCTGATGCTTCGAATGGCGATGGAACCGGGAGAACAGGGAGCCTGGGCTAGCGCCAACTCGTAGGGGAACGACTTAATATTCCGCCGATGGAGCTTCTAGATGGGACAACGATTACCGCATATAACAATAAGAATGAGATAACACTCAACTATTTTAAAGCGCATGTATTAAAACCTAACGAAACCAATTCGATACTGGCGTATTATTCATGGCTGGAATCAACCTACGGAATGACCGAATGGAGGAAAAAAGTGGTACAAGTGGATGCGGTTACGCGGGCATTTGTAGGATCTCTTATCAAGGAAACCGTTATGGGTGTAGTGGATACGGTGACGTTTACATTCCATTTTGTCAGTGCCGGGTTTTGTAGGTACATTAAGAACTCGTGCGGATAAGGCGACAGACTCCCCCTATGACTTTTTCAACTGGTTAACATTAGGCATAACAGGAGATATTCCGGTCGGGATATATGAAGCAGCT
>NZ_JBBODA010000075.1:0-2337 GCF_038002705.1 Paenibacillus sp. FSL H7-0716 | reverse complement strand
ACTAGGTTAGAACCTAGATACGATCAGGGTGGTATCCCAACGGCGCCTCCACCGAAGCTTGCGCTCCGATTTCTACGGCTCCCACCTATCCTGTACAGATCGTACCCAAATTCAATATCAAGCTGCAGTAAAGCTCCATGGGGTCTTTCCGTCTTGTCGCGGGTAACCTGCATCTTCACAGGTATTAAAATTTCACCGGATCTCTCGTTGAGACAGCGCCCAAGTCGTTACGCCATTCGTGCGGGTCAGAATTTACCTGACAAGGAATTTCGCTACCTTAGGACCGTTATAGTTACGGCCGCCGTTTACTGGGGCTTCGGTTCATAGCTTCGGGTTACCCCTAACCACTCCCCTTAACCTTCCAGCACCGGGCAGGCGTCAGCCCGTATACTTCGCCTTGCGGCTTCGCACAGACCTGTGTTTTTGCTAAACAGTCGCTTGGGCCTTTTCACTGCGGCCCCCTCGTGCTATTCACACTACCGGGGCACCCCTTCTCCCGAAGTTACGGGGTCATTTTGCCGAGTTCCTTAACGAGAGTTCTTCCGCGCGCCTTAGAATTCTCTTCTCGCCTACCTGTGTCGGTTTGCGGTACGGGCACCTTCTCCTGGCTAGAGGCTTTTCTTGGCAGTGTGAGATCATGACCTTCGCTACTATAATTTTCGCTCCCCATCACAGCCCAGCCTTAACGATGTGCGGATTTGCCTACACACCAGCCTCACTGCTTAGACGGACATCCATCAGTCCGCGTCACTACCCTCCTGCGTCACCCCATCGCTCATAGCGGATTACGGTGGTACAGTAATTTCAAACTGTTGTCCTTCGACTACGCCTTTCGGCCTCGCCTTAGGTCCCGACTTACCCTGAGCGGACGAGCCTTCCTCAGGAAACCTTGGGCTTTCGGCGGATCAGATTCTCACTGATCTTTTCGTTACTCATACCGGCATTCTCACTTGTGTAGTGTCCAGCGCTCTTTTCAGTACACCTTCAACCCCTACACAACGCTCCCCTACCCCAGATACATACGTATCTAGCCATAGCTTCGGTGGTGTGTTTAGCCCCGTTACATTTTCGGCGCAGAGTCACTCGACCAGTGAGCTATTACGCACTCTTTCAATGGTGGCTGCTTCTAAGCCAACATCCTGGTTGTCTGTGCAACTCCACATCCTTTCCCACTTAACACACACTTGGGGACCTTAGCTGATGGTCTGGGCTGTTTCCCTTTTGACAATGGATCTTAGCACTCACTGTCTGACTCCCGGCAATAAGTATATGGCATTCGGAGTTTGACTGAGCTTGGTAATCCTTGCGGACCCCGCACCCAATCAGTGCTCTACCTCCACTACTCTTATACCGAGGCTAGCCCTAAAGCTATTTCGGGGAGAACCAGCTATCTCCGAGTTCGATTGGAATTTCTCCGCTACCCCCACCTCATCCCCGCACTTTTCAACGTACGTGGGTTCGGGCCTCCAGTGCGTGTTACCGCACCTTCACCCTGGACAGGGGTAGATCACACGGTTTCGGGTCTACGTCCACATACTCATTCGCCCTATTCAGACTCGCTTTCGCTGCGGCTCCACCTTCTCGGCTTAACCTTGCATGTTAAACGTAACTCGCCGGTTCATTCTACAAAAGGCACGCCATCACCCATTAATAGGGCTCTGACTTTTTGTAAGCACACGGTTTCAGGTTCTATTTCACTCCCCTTCCGGGGTGCTTTTCACCTTTCCCTCACGGTACTGTTTCACTATCGGTCGCCAGGTAGTATTTAGCCTTAGCAGATGGTCCTGCTGGATTCATACGGGGTTTCACGTGCCCCGCACTACTCGGGATCCGTCTCGGAGAGAACACAGTTTAGGTTACAGGGCTTTTACCTCTATCGCGGGCCTTTCCAGACCTCTTCACCTACCATATTCCTTTGTAACTCCATGTGAGACGTCCCACAACCCCTAAGAGCAAGCTCTTAGGTTTAGGCTGTTCCGCGTTCGCTCGCCGCTACTGACGGAATCACTATTGTTTTCTCTTCCTCAGGGTACTTAGATGTTTCAGTTCCCCTGGTCTGCCTCTACATTTCCTATGTATTCAGAAATGAGTAACTGCGAATTACCACAGCTGGGTTTCCCCATTCGGACACCCCCGGATCAAAGCTTGCTTACAGCTCCCCGAGGCAGTTTCGTTGTTCGCCACGTCCTTCGTCGGCTCCTGGCGCCTAGGCATCCTCCGTGTGCTCTTATTAGCTTAACCTCGATTTTTCCGTAGGAAAATATCGAACGATATCTTCTTTGAAAAATCTCACTAATAACATTTACTTGTTTGCACAAGTTGCTAAAAGATGTTCTA
>NZ_JBBODA010000074.1:0-2483 GCF_038002705.1 Paenibacillus sp. FSL H7-0716 | reverse complement strand
TCTTTAAATACCATTTTGTCCAATGCCATTTATGACCTCCAGTTCTTACACTTAGACCATCCAATGCACTACTTTTTCGCCCCCTCAGGTCTTTATGTATTACTTCATCTTTAAAAACTTAAGTATTTGGAGCGCACACCTAACCTATATATCGGCGTAACTTCCCAATATTTCACTTTAAATCCTTTATTTTAATTTTTTTAATTCTAATCACTGCTGTAAGAATAAGTAGATAGCAAAAAAACAGGTTGATTATAGTGGTAGCTCCCTATAATCAACCTGTTAACTGAACGCTATAGCGTTATTTACGTTATACTTTTCGAGCATTACTGCACGAACAAACGAAATGCCTAAATCTTTATAGAAGTATTACATGAGTTTTATGTGTTGTTACTGGTTAAATCATAGGTTTATTCGACACTTCTTGATAGCCCTTCATGCTTTCTATTCAGATAACATTGTTAGAAATTCCTCGAAACTGTCTGCCACATGATAGCTGATTGGATCAAGTTCACCAGAATTTTCATGATCCCACACACAAACCTTAGGATTATTTCTAGATTCACAAAAATCTAAACATAGAAAATCACCAGCAAATAGAATCGCTATTGGTAAAATATCAACTCCAATCAAATCCTCATTATCGGTAAGCCTATCTTCAATTTGAGTTAGTGTTACATCAATATCATACATTCCTAACTGATTATCTCTGGGTGTTTTTAATAAGCATAGAAATCTGTCTATAGCATAGTCATGATTATTACATTTAAAACTACTATTTATTGGTCTACCGCCGTTATTCACTTCTAAAAATGAAACAAAATCATTTGGTAACTTAATTCTCCAGAATCCTTCTTTTCTTCTAAACAGATCTTCCGTTGGTAAGGGTAGTATTATTGTGTTTGGATCAACCTTCATTTTATCCCCCCTCAATTTTCACTTTATGATTATGATTGAAATAAAGGTTTTAATTCAATTAAAAGATTCACTTGTCTTTGGGTATCCTCAGCCCGAAACGTCTCCTTACCTGTCTATGTCAACTGGTCGTCACCAGATTTGTTTATTCACGATAACCATCGCGGCAAGAAGTCCATTCGTTGTTCGTTGTGGACAATATGCAGATAAGTCCTGACAATATTAATGGTCGGGCTATCCATCCTAGAAGGTGCGATGGTTTAGACAGCTTATCTATCGGGGCGGCGTATTCTACAATTTCAAGTAAATTTGAAAAAAACGCAAGAAAACGAAGATAACAAAAAACAGGTCAATTATGATGGTATCTAACCATAATCAACCTGTTCAACGTAACGGAATAGCGTTATTTAGGTTATAAAATTAAAGCATTTGATGTGCGTACAACCGAAATGAAGAAATCTTTATACGGGTATTACATGGGTTATTTGTGTTATTGGTTGAATGATGGATTTATTCGGCACTGGGTAGCCCCACCTTTGAATGGAAGCCAAAAGGCGTAAACAAATTTTCGCAAGACTTATTCGGTTAACATATTTAGAAACTCATCAAAGCTGTTACTTGTAAAATAAGTTACAGGGTCTAAATCTGAAGATTCTTCATGATTCCAAACGCAAACAGATGGCTCTGTTTCATCAGTATTTCTATAGTCTAAACACACAAAGTCACCTGCAAATAGAACAGCTACTGGTAATAATTCAGTACCTACTAAGTTTTCGTCTGAAACAATTCTCTCATCTAACTGAGTTCTAACTACTCCTATATCGTAGAATTCATCATCCCTCTCCCCAGTTACCTTCAAGATACTTAAAAACCTATCAATTGCATAACTATGATTGTTACACATAAAACTATCTTTTACAGGAGAAGCACCATTAAAATTTTTTATAAATTCTTTATATTCATCCGGCAATTTAATTCTCCACTTGTTTTCTTTTTCATTCAGCAGAACATCATCCGGCAATGGATATATTATAGTTTCATCCTTAACTTCCATGTCTCTACCTCCTAAAAAATATTATCTCGGAGCGTCAGCCCACATACCTGCCGTCCGCCCACCATTGTGAGGTGTAATATTGTGAATACCAAATGGAACAAGTTCCATTTTACCAGGGATTTCTGTATGATGCCACGTCATTCCTCTTCTCGTGCCACCTATCTGCTCATCTAACCACTTAAACTGTTCTTTATCCGATAACTTCCAAAATTTTTCTGGTAGCTGAACAGTTTCTTTAACTACACCTGCACCGGCAAAATCAGCAGATCCATATCTCATTCCATCAACTTTTGTAACCTTTATTTCAGGAATATGTCCATTTGCTACTGCCATTTCTTTTATCTTTCTTTTTTGAGCAGCAGACAAGCTATCCCCACCAGGGATAGTATCATCCCAAGACCAAGGTTTGTTTGAATCAACTTGTTCTTTGTATATTTTTGCATAATCTTCAATTACTTCATTAAATTTCTTATTCCCTTTTATAAAGCCATCTATATTTTTTAGATTTGCTTCA
>NZ_JBBODA010000073.1:0-2848 GCF_038002705.1 Paenibacillus sp. FSL H7-0716 | reverse complement strand
GCTACTCACGCTCTCCTGGATGCGGTCCAGCGCCCAGGACCAGCTACCGCCGGCGAATCGATCCGGAGTCTTCAGCAGCTTACCTAATTGTCTACAGGAACCGGATCTGAGCATTGCCCTGGCTAAATGCTGCAGCTTACCGCTGGATCCCCTGCAGCAGTAGCTCACGCTCTCCTGGTTGCGGAATCGGAATTTACCTGATTGATTATGACGAGGTACGGTTTATTTCTCTTGCTATACAATCTAGAGCTCACATATAATACAAACAAATGTTCTTATTTTGGAGAGGTGTTAAACATGTTAGAAGATACTCCGCGCAAGTTATTGTTGATCATTAATCATTACTCACGACATTTTGGATGTCTGCCATCATTGCCTGAGTTGGAGCGATTAAGTGGTCGTATGCCCGTCGATATCAGAAACGGATTAGAAGAATTAGCGAAAGAAAACTATATTGAGTGGAACCCACATACACCGCCTGAAAGGGCATGCATTATATCAGGTTGGGAAAGAGATAATCCATCCCACCGAGATCCAGATGAGGTACAAAAGGTTAAGAATATACCGAGTAGTGCGGATTATTGGTTGTTATATTAGTGGGGGATTTATGCATAAAAAAATTAAAAGGTTAGGTAAGGAGATGCAAAAAAAAGCCCGATTTAAATCCCAGGCTTTGGTATGAATTTTCATAAATCGGACGTAAATCCATAACAGCAGCAGCTCATACTCTCCTGGATGCTGCAAGCGCCCAGGATCAAACACCACCGGCGCACCGATCCGGAATCTTCTTCAGTTGCAAACCTGTATATCTGCAGGAACCGGATCTGAGTGTTGCCCTGGCTCATTAGAACACTTTACATGTGGACTTCATGATTAGCTTTTATGAATTAGTCCGTATCATAATTTTTGTTTAAGTAATCTGAAATTAGTTCTTGGGTTTTGTCAACACCCACAATATTTTCATAGTTAATTATTGCGGCATCAAGTTTCTTCTTAGCTAATAGTTTAGGTAAAGCTACTCCTTGATCTAATTGGATTATCCTTTGAACTACTAAACGCATTATTGAGGTTCTTGTTATCCCAGGATCAAGAAAACTTAAAATATCATCAATTACTGAATAGGCTGTTTCACTAATACTAATTCGTATTGGTTCTACTTGTTCAGGTGTCTTTCTCAAAAAACTTATATCCTCGTCAGTGATAGAGGATGGTGTGAAGTCGGAGCTTAAAATAAACTGTTCGATTACATAATTAAGATTTCTTGATTTAGTCCATTTTTTTAAAAATTCATGAGTACCTTTTTCCAGATAAAAGGTATTTGGTTTCCTTTCTGATGGAGAAGTGAAAAGGTCCCTTTTGTCTTTATAGAAAATGTTGAAATTGGATATAACATCTCTCATCACAGATGAACGGTTTGCCGAAACGCCTTTATTTTTAAGATTAGTAACTAAGTCATCTATAATAGTTATTGCTTCGATACTTAGAGCCATATTCGTGGCAATTGAATTCTCGCTGTTTTTTTTTTGCTGGTCTGCCTCTTCCCCGTTTTTTATCTATCTCATTATCTTCATCATCAAGGGAGTTGGAATTTGAAGGAGAAAATTTATAGTCATTCAATATGAATGATTCTAAGCTTTTTCGTCTTATTTTTTCTGGAACTAAATTTCTAAATTCATCCAATTGAACACTATCTAACGCGAGTCCATATTTTTTAATCAATTATAAACAACCTTTCTATATATAAGAATCCAGATTATCTATTTCATAGGTATTAAAATGGAATCCTTCCTTAATATTTTGCAGCAACATTAATACCATAGAAAAATTATTTTTATCTAGCTTATTTATTAAATCATAAATTGAAATCATTTGCTTATGACTATATAGTTCTGCAGATAGTTTAATCAAAATTGTTAGTTCTTCAATATCGTCATTTGAATTTAACAGATTACTCCAGTCAATTTCTCCTTCATTCCAATTTATAAAGTGAGTTACCTTGTTTCTAAATTCTTCATTTCCTGCCATCAGGTAAACTACAGGAAGTAGATTGCAATCATTTCGTTTTCCTGCGGGTAGTTGTGCTTTTATTAATCTGTATTGGTTTTTATGTGAATAATCAGTGAAATTCTTCATTTGTATTCAACCTCCATTTTTTAATTTATCCGAATAATATTTTAGAGTAAAAGCCACCGGCTATAAAGCCGATAGCTTTTACAGCTTTATAATAAACCAGAGGATTTAAAAGAATAATAGCCTTCTTGCCACCCTACTATTAAATGGTCTAAAAGTTCAATGCCCATTATTTCACCGCACTCTGCTATACGTTGTGTTAACTTTATATCTTCTTCAGATGGGGTTACAATGCCGCTAGGGTGGTTGTGAGCTATGATTATACTTGCAGCATTATTTAAGATTGCAGCCTTGAATATTTCTCTTGGATGAGCGATTGATGCGCTTAAGGATCCCATATGACAACGATGGATAGCAATAATTTGGTTTTTAGTGTCAAGAACCATAATTAGAAGAACCTCTCTATCTTCGTCAACTATGTATTTGTTTGTGATCTCAACTGCATCAATAGGTGAGCAAACACGTATGAGAGGTAAGTTTGTTTTATCAATTTGTTGAGTAATTCTTGTGATTTCGATAATGCATTCCATTTCGTATCCCCTTTTCTAATTGTTTCTTGATTTAATTATACCATCAAGACATTAAAAATCAAGTGTTTAATTACATAATAAATTAAAATTATTGTATCGATCCGGAGTCTTCAGCTGCTCACCTAACTGTCTGCAGATTCTGGATTTTAGCGTTGGCCTGGCTAATTGCTACCGCTCACCGCTGGATC
>NZ_JBBODA010000072.1:0-4437 GCF_038002705.1 Paenibacillus sp. FSL H7-0716 | reverse complement strand
GCAGGTTCCTGATTTTTGTTTTCTTACGCTCTTCCAAAAAAAACCTAATTAAGTGGCTTTTGAGGCCAAATAATTAGGTTTCCACTTGTTTAAAGTCGTGAGGGATCTATAGTTGAGTAAAAGTTATCTTTCTCTGAGTTTACGTCCTTTTTTGCTTCAATGCTAGTCACAGCAGAACTTGTATCTTGGTTCTTTTCATCACTAATTTCTGCGTCTACGCTTAACTCTGTAGAAGAATTTGAAATCGATAATTTATTTTTCAAATCATCCATAACAGCAATGATGTTTTGAAAATCTTTGGAATATGGCTCTAAAAACATTGTTTTTTGAATATCAATATCCGTAATATCTCTATATCCAAAGCGATCAATCATATGTCTAACCAACGTTGTGAGTGAAATTTGAATGTTTCCTTGTGCATTAACCCATTTATTTAGAGACTGAAAATCATTGAGTTTATTAATACGCCAGGACACAAGATCTCGTTTACTGACCTCTTTATTATCCTCGTTCACGACTTAACAACCTCCGAAGGAAAAAACACTCTATCATGAAGTATTGATAAACCTTCAAGATTCATATCTACCGCATACTCTGCAGGAATCCAAAGTACAAAGCAATGCACTTCCTCTGCGAAAGCGACTAGCTCGGAATAAAGTTCCGATTCAAATGTTATACTACCGCCTCCAAGCACCATAAAGTACTCAATGTCCCCACCTATTACTATGTAACGTTCTTTAATAATCTCTAAAATATTCTGCGCCTCTACATACTTAGCATCATCCATAAATGCTACAGCAGAATCATGTAAATTATCATCAGTATTTAACAACAAATCATCAAATCGCTGTCTATTAATTTGTAGGTGACCTCCGAGATCACTTGATAGCGCTTTAGCTGCCTCTTCTGCTGCATGACCCACCCCACGCTGTACACCGGTACAGTTATCTATAACAGGATTAGCACCATGAAGATGAATTAATTCCGTTGTTCCAGAACCTATGTCAGTTAATAAGCCTTTTTTCTGTGCAATTTCAACTTGAGTTAAGTTCGCAATATGTTCTCTGCCCTTTTTCCCTTTATACTCCTTTACTAATTTTTCCAGTATTCCAGGGACTTTATTTTCCTTGGGGGTCGGTGCTTCCCTTAATGCATATATTGCAGGTACGCCCTCTTGAGTTATTTTAACGGAAATATAGTTAATTGTAACAGTTACTAAAGAGGTTCCAATATATACAATCACTACATGCGAAGACTTTCCATCTCCGTTATTAGTAAATCTTTTTTCCATCATTGAAGCAGTTGCTGGTTTCCATTCAGAGGCAGGGATTGCTCCTGTCATTTTTGCTTCAATTGATAAGGTTACCGGCAATTTGGCATGTTCTTCGTAGTATTCAGCAATTGCTGCGGCTGCTGTCATTGAGAGATTCATAATCACTGGTATGTCATGCTTATGCTTTTCACCAATTCGTATATTCATATTTTCGGTTTTAGCAATATTTAGATTCGCACGTTTACCTACACTAAAAAATCCCGATCTCTTTAATGCAGGGCTTGTAATATTCACGGTTAATTCATCAAATAGATTAGCCATATGTTTTTCAAGATTACCTTCTGCAATAGCTGGTTGTTCAGTAAGCCGTTTTATCGTAGATGGCTGTACCAGTTTTTTACCATTATAATACATCTTGTTAGTAGAGTTTCCAAAATCATTTTTAATATTAGCAACCATTTCACAATCACCTCATTTTTAATTTTTAAATCCTTTCAATTCAAAATGAATTGTATTTGAATTTAATTTGAACACGAAAATGATTCTTCTTTACAAATATATACCAAATCTCAAAAGTAATCAAGTATTTTAAATTCATTTTCAATTCAATTTGAGTTTAATATTGAAATGTACATAATTAAAATCAGTGCTTATCCTAAATATTCTTCATTTATAATTCAATATGAATTCATTTATTCCTATTACTTTTATAAGTTTTTACCACTAATAGACTACAAAAAATATAGTCGGCACTTATTTTCATATTGCATAATTCCCCTCTAAAAAAAGGAACTTTATACCTACAAACAGAGTTAAATCACCTCTTATATTACTTTTAAAGATAACATTCGTCATAATTTATTATTATTTTTAGTAAGTTTTCCATTGCTATCATTGGTTTTATATGGCAATATAACTATTGAAGTTTCATCTAAGCCTATCTAAGTTCATCTATTAAGGTATTTATTAAGCCGGTTTTATCTTACAACATTAAATATGGAGGGAAATAATGGATCACACAAAACTAAAAGGCATCGGAGATTCAAGTTCTATCACAATCCCTAAAAACTATATTGATTACATCTCAGGTGAAACAAAAGCAGTTAATGAATATCACTTGTCTCTGATTAACGAAGCAATTGGAAATCGAAAATTAATACACCTTGTTATGACTGGTATATCACTAGTCGAGAATTTAAAAAGAGGGACTGATTTAATTTCTGTAACACACTGTATTAATCAGGAAAATTACAAAGCTCGGGTAGCAGGATATTTAGAATTAAAAAAAGATGATCAATTACAAATGAATGCTGGGACAATCGCCCATTTGCTAACATCAGTGTTAAATCGAAATTAATACTTAGGAGGTTTTTTTTATGATGAATTGCGGAAATTGTAGCCATTGGAACTGGTGTTCAAAAACAGATGGGAAAATCGAAGAAAGTGAGACAGTTTGCAGTTTCTCACCTTCTAGATTCACTGGAATAATAATAGAAGATCAGTCGGAAGCAGAGATTGACAAAAATTTAATTTCATTTGATGGATTAATCGGAATTATTCGGAGAATCGAAGGTAAAGGTTAAACTATTTTTTCTTTGACATAAGTTTCATAAGTGATAACAAATGTTCTTGATCAGTTGGAGTCAGCTGCCTAAATAAAGTCAGCATGTTAATCTCAGCTGCTGTAGGGGTCAAATCAGAAAAAAATATGTCCCAAAAATCAATACCCACGGCATCTGCCCAACGTTGCAAAGCTGATGTTGTTGGAGCACGCTTATTATTTTCCCAATCAGATAAAGTTCCAACTGATATTCCTGAACGCTCAAATATTTTTTGTTGTGTGAGATTTCTATTTTTACGAATTGCTCTTAATCGTTCACCTATGTATTGCAATAGAGATCCTCCTACAAAATAAGCTGAGAATACGAATTTTAGTTATTTGTAATACATATCTTCTCAAAAAAAGTAATAATGGAACACTGTTATATAGGTAACTTACTAATTTTAGTAATATTCATTGTCATAATTACTTATTTAAATAAGTTTGAGATATGTATTTTTGATATCCATATTAAATCTGTCTATCACGGAAGGAGAAATTAATGCGAAGCGTGCAGATTACCAAAACTAACATCAGTTCGTTACCACTTGACTGGATTTATATACGCTATCAAAGACTTCAAAAAAGTTGTTTAAAATCAGAAGGAGAAACTCACTCTGATGAATTAGATCTAATTAGAGAATACTTTGATTTGAATGGTTACGCTGCGATTTTTGGAATAACTAATAAATCAGATGCTGATCAAATGGAATTGGAAATTCCAACTGCATCACGATCTCAATATGTCCCTATTATAGAAAATCGTTTACGTGAGCATTATCGATTAACACAAAGAAAACATAATCTTGAACAGCAGCTGACCGACATTTTGGGTGCCTTTTATGTTCTTGATTTACCTAAAATGACTGCTACATATGGAAATATCAGTGGCGTTCAAACAAGGGGGGGAGTATCTTCTCCGATTGAAGATGCAGTAATGAGACCATTTTCTAGAGCTGAAAAAATCAAGGAAGAATTAATGAATGTTGAAGATCGTTTATATGATATGGCTCATGCTCTTAGTGAATTAACTGAGCCCCAGCTATCTTTGGTAAGTGCGAAATATTTAGTTAGACGCGAACCCAAAGATGATCAATTAATGAGTGTCTTAGGGTTTGGAAGACAAAAATATTATGAGATTAAAAAAACATCACTAATTAGAATTGCACAAGAACTATCAGTCATATAGTAATTTCCAGTTAAATGGAGGTAGAAAGATAATGTACTTTAACAAAGGAGCTTCTTACATAATCAATTATGGAACCTTCGAGAAACTTTCAAAATTCATCCTAAGCGAGAATGGGAATAATCATTTTGTTGATGAAAACGGAGAATTTATTATATCCGACAATTTTTTACTTAAGAAAAAAATCATTGTATCTTCAGCGTTAAAACATTAATTTCCATTGGGGTTCATTACAGAACCCACTCAAAAACACTATATGAGATATCAGATAAGAGATTTAGTCGATACCTCATATAGTGTTTTTTTTGCTGCGTAATAGAGTGTAGCTATTTGAACCATACACCCGATCTAAGAGAGTGTTGAGCTGCTGCTGCAGGG
>NZ_JBBODA010000071.1:0-5331 GCF_038002705.1 Paenibacillus sp. FSL H7-0716 | reverse complement strand
GTATGAGGTGGATAAACAGCGGCAGTATTATTTCTGTCTTGCCGCGGGGATGATTGCTGAAGAAGAAGCCAAACGCCTGGCTAACAAGAAATAGGCAGGATGGAGGTGAACAACCATAGCAGCGACAACAAAAGTGACGGTCCCGTTCGAAGCGCAGGACCTTATTTCCGGTGCTGTCCGGAATATACGAACAGCACTCCGTGGAGCCACAGATGATTTGCTCGACTTCAGGCGTGCCGCAGGACAGATGGGGAATAACCTGGTATCTGATCTTCGGCGTTCCCGGAGCGCAGCGGATGATTTGGGGAGCCGGGTCGGTAACGCATCAGATGAGGTACGTCGACTGGGACGCGCAAACGTTGATGATATCTTTCGCCGCGCTCAATCAGGAGCAGATGAATTGCGTCGCTCAGCATCTCGTGCGGATGCTGAAATCCGCGGTATGAGCGATTCGCGGGTGCATATACAAGCGCAAGATGGGGTCAGTCCAGTCATTGACGGAATTTCCTCAAGATTAACCACTTTGGCGGCAACAGCTGGCGCAATTCTGATCGGCGGCGGAATCAAAGACGCCTTATTCGGAAATGTCATGGACTACTATTCCGAGGCCTCCCGCAGTGCATCGGTCCTACCTGAAAAGGACCGGATCAATGCTCTTCAAGTAGGTAATCAGCTGCATGCCAAAGGACTTGTGGCTTCGCAAGCTCAGGCAGCTGGAATGCTGGGAGATTTAGCACCAATGGTTCGGGATAAATCACAGGCGGGTGACATGTTGACCTCGGCTGCACAACTCCAATTTCTTATTCCAGATGCTAGTGTTGAGGAAATTGGGAGAGGACTCTCGCAATCCGCGAATACCTTCAAAGAATCTTACGCTTCTGTTGCAGACAGTATGGCATACGCCTACAGCCAGGTAGGCGATCCACAGAAAGATCTCTTCGATACATTCTGGGAGTATTCCGGATATTTCAAAAATACCGGAGCGAACTCCGGGCAGATGGCCAACTTCTTGACCCAAAGCGTCAAGGAGGGAGCTTTCAATTTTGACAAGCCGGCGGACTTCATTAAGGAGACGTTTGGTGTCAAAGCACTCGACTCGGGTGATATGGAGAAGTACTTCACTTTGCGCGGAGCGGGTAAGAACGATGCAGCGAAACAAGCTGCGGCATTTACCAGTGATATAAATTCTGGTGATGAGCAGCGGGCGAAGGGCGCTCTGATGGCTCTGGTCGGGGACCTGGCCAGTCAAACACAGAGCCAGTTGAAAGCTTCGTTAGTTTCGCTCGGCTCAGCTACTGCAGAGGACAACGGGAATGCTATTCTGAAGACCTTTCAGGTTCCATTTCAGCCGGCTCCTGCAGAGATTGCAGGAACTACCGATAGGATGGTCAAAGCTCAACAAGATGCCAACCCAATGACCAGTATCATTCAGACCCGTGCAGAGATTGATCAACAGATGCAGGATTTGGGGGCAAACCTTTCGACGGCTGTCCTACCTGTACTGAAAGAATTCAATACTCTTATTACTGAAAATAAAGACGAAATACAGGATATGGGTACGAAGATAGTCGGCTTCGTAAGTAAGGTGACTAGCATCTATAGTGATCATTTTTCAACAATAAATGGTGCTTTAGGAGTTGTTGCTGGAGGGTTAGTAGCAGTGAAAGGAGGGAAGTTACTCCAAAAGGGCTATACAAGTGTAAAAACAGCAACAGAGTGGATTGGTCAGAGAAGAGGACAAACAACAACTCCAATCGACGAAGTAGGCACTCCTACCCGTCGTAGATTTACACTCCGACGTGGTACAACGGGTGGATCAAGTGGAGGTTTGGGTGGCAGCCTGAACTCTTTATCATCCATGACTGTAAATGCCAGTGTGGTATATCTCAACGAGGCTGGAGGGCTCGGTGGGCAAAATGGCGGTGGAAGAAATAATAGAGGTGGTCAGAGACGGGGGCGACGCGGACGATCTGGGAGCGGTGGTGCAAATGCCCGACGTGGCCGTAACTCGAATGGATCTCTCTCTGCACGTCGTAGGACGAGTACACCGAACCTCCCTGATATTGATACTCCAGATGTTGGGCAACGGCGCACAGCCCGTGTAACCTACCGGAACACTAATAGGCTTCCAACTGGCTCACCGATCCCAGATGTTATTCCTGACGCACCGGGCGGCAGGGGGATCAGGGGGTTATTTAAAGGTGGAAAGAAGGCTCTTAAAGCTGCCGGTATTTTAGGAACTGTAGCCGGGGTTGGTCTTACTGGATATGATCTCTACCAAGCTTCGAAGGAAGACGGTTTAAGGGCAGGGATATCTTCGACTGGCGGATCAATGTTAGGTGGTACGGCTGGAGGGGTAGTCGGAGGAATAGTTGGATCTATCGCCGGTCCGCTTGGAACCGTATTGGGTGCAACAGCGGGCGGATGGGTCGGCGATAAATTGGGTTCTCTAGCCGATTCGAGCGGGGTTACCAAGTCCGTTGTTGATGGAGTGGTTTCGGCTGCTGGCGGTATTAAGGATGCGGCAGCTTCAATAGGTGGTTGGCTCGGCTTCGGTAAAAAAGAAGAGAAAAAGCCAGAGGTTAAGCCTCCGTCTGAATCCAAGGTAACCTTTGGGAACTTGACACCGGAACGAGAAAAACAATTACAGGAGACCTTCAACGCTTTCCGGGCCAATGTCGCCAAAGATGGATTAAAGACCGCATTGACCAGTGCTGTTAACGAGAGCGGTGTAAAAGAAACAGTCGATAAGATTAAGAATACATTTGTTGGTGCGTGGAAAAGCACAGAATCGGGCAATGCTCAGCAAAATGTGCAAGCTGTTGGAGTAGTTGCACAGAAAACAGCTGGACAGACCCAGCAGTTGGGTGTGACCTCGAAAGCCAGTACTGCTAGAATTGTTCAGGGTGCTGGTTCAGCGGGAGCGAGTATGCTCGGGATCGGGACTGCAGTAAAGACGGCGACGGATGAGACGAAGCAGCAACTGCTATCGATAGAAACGGTTACGAGTCAGAGTGAAAGCTGGGGCAGTACCATTATTACAAGGATTTCCAAGGGTATGCAGAGTAAATTCCCAGAACTTAAGTCGACAGCAATCGGTGCTATGGGTATTCTGAATACCCTGACTGGAGCAGGGTCTACGAAATCATTTGGTACACCAAGTCTTTTGAAATCCAGTGGTGGTGCCGCATATGCAAACGGCGATATTATTACTCGACCTCATATCGGTTTGGTCGGTGAGGCGGGACCGGAAGCTATTATTCCTCTCTCTGCAGGGCGCCGGCAGCGCGGGGTGGAACTGTGGGAACGAGCTGGTGCGATGCTGGGTGTCCGTGCGTATGCAAATGGAGGCATTGTTGGCGCACAGCCTTTGCGAACTCAAGCTTATAAGGCTAAAGCCTACATCGATGATAATAACGACAGAATAGGTTATGGAGCCGGCTATGCTGAAGGCATCCATGGCTCACTTGAAATGGTGAAGAAGCAAGGTTTGAAGCGTTACACCAAGGCCATGAGTAAAGCGAGCAGCCTCACTGATGCTTATAAGATACGCTCAACGGGTCATCAATTGCGTAGGCAGGCTGCCAAGATGAAAGCCTTTGCCAGAAGTACGAAACTACTTGGCAAAGTGGTTCGACCTGTTGGCTACGCCATGGATGCTTGGGATATCCTCTTTGCTGGCAAAGGAAAGCGCGGGCGACAGACTGCTAAAGTAGCTGGTGGAATTGGAGGCGGGATCTTAGGTGGCGCGGCAACAGGTGCAATGCTTGGTACCTTCCTCATGCCTGGTGTAGGAACAGCCGTTGGCGGTGCAATCGGGGGGCTGTTAGGAACAATCGGCGGTGAGAAGTTGGCCACGAAAATGTATGATGGCATTTCTGGATTCTTTGGCCGTCGAAAAAAGCGCAAGAAGAAGTACGCTGATGGTGGACTTATCAGTGCTCCACATATGGGACTGGTCGGCGAAGCTGGTCCAGAGATGATCATTCCACTTTCGCGGCAGCGGAGTAAACGAGGAAGAGCATTGTGGGAACAGGCGGGGAGCCTGCTTGGTGTTCGTCCCTACGCAGATGGTGGTGCGGTAGGTATGAGATCTTCCAGTATCCCGGTAGCGAAGACATTAGCGCAGGCACCTGCAGCGATCCGCGATATCGTAATTGAGAACATCAACATCGATTTTGGTGAACTGGCCAAGGGAATTACCAACTTTGCTGAATTCGCTAAGATGCTGACCAGCCCGCAGGGAAGAGCGTTGTTCCGCAAGGTTTTCGGCGAAGAGTTGTACAATGCTCTGGAAAGTGGGGGATAAATCATGCTGACCATGATACGTGATAAGAATCGCTTCGCCTTTCCAATTACACCGGCAGAGATACAGATCACTAGCAGCAATGAGATAGATTCCTTTGTTGTAATTACAGGTGAAGAGAAGACAAGTAAGAGACTCACTTCGAAGCTGAAGCGAGTCTCTTTTTCAGTCATTTTTCCGCGGGCCTGGCAAGAGCTTTGGGAAACTGGCAAGGAGACGGTGGCTTACCGATCCCCGGAGCAGGCTTGGAAGCTGATGGAGGAATGGAAGCTCAAACCGGTTGTTATTAATTTTGAATCACTCTTTTCGCAAACAATGTGGTTTGAGAGTTTCGAAGCCACTTATAAAGATGGCCAAGCTAATTTACACATCACATTTAATTTCGTTGAGTTCAACCCAGTTAAAATTGTTTCGTATTCCAATACAAAGCAACTCTTAAAGCCTGGTGTAATCATAACCAAGTCATCCAAAAGTCGACCTAATACAACCGGGAAAACGGATAAGAAGAATGAGACAAAGAAAAGTGAAAAATTGAAGAAAGCGGAAGAAAAAAAGAAGAAAAATGAGGAGAAAAAGTCCACAGCTAACGCTAAAGGAAATTTTGATTATCTGGCTCAAAAGGAGCGGATTTTGGATAAGAACTCTAGTGTTAAATAAAAGGCGGGATTAAAATGGATAACTTTGCGATCATTTACGGAAAGGAGAGTAATCGGCAACTGTTGACGGATGCTGCTGTTGAATTTTCCTGGTCTTCAGCACGAGATGAAATCGCACGTAGTGCCACTGTTCGACTCCGTGGTGCTACTGATCTAAAAGTAGCCGGTATGCTGATGTGCTTTTCACAACGATTAAAAGGTGTGGGTGTGCTTCATCACAAGAACCAATTCTTTCATGGTCCCATCATCAAATATGAACAAAATGAGTTCACGGATGAATGGGAGGTTGAAGTTCGGGAGATGAGTTGGTATTTAGCGAAGAACAAAGGCACACGCCCATACCTAAAGGGTGAGGCCGGTGCTGAGCTT
>NZ_JBBODA010000070.1:0-5349 GCF_038002705.1 Paenibacillus sp. FSL H7-0716 | reverse complement strand
TTATGAGGTGGATGAACAGCGGCAGTATTATTTCTGTCTTGCCGCGGGGATGATTGCTGAAGAAGAAACCAAACGCCTGGCTAACAAGAAATAGGCAGGAAGGAGGTGAACAACCATAGCAGCGACAACAAAAGTGACGGTTCCGTTCGAAGCACGGGATCTTATTTCCGGTGCTGTCCAGAATATGCGGAAGGCCATTCTTGGGGCGACTAATGATTTACTAGATTTTCGTCGAGCATCTGGACAGATGGGGGAAGACCTTGTATCTGATCTTCGACGATCCAGGAGCGCAGCAGATGATTTAGGAAGCCGGGTCGGCAACGCATCAGATGAAGTGCGTCGGCTGGGACGTGCTAACGTTGATGATATCTTTCGCCGGGCTCAATCAGGAGCCGATGAATTGCGTCGCTCAGCATCTCGCGCCGACGCCGAAATCCGTGGAATGAGTGATTCTCGTGTGCATATACGTGCTCAAGATGAATTGAGCCCAGTCCTTGATGGAATATCTTCCAAAATTACAACGATTGCGGCAACTGCAGGAGCTCTAGTGCTAGGTGGTGGAATCAAGGATGCATTATTCGGGAATGTCATGGACTACTATTCCGAAGCTTCCCGAAGCGCAGCCTTACTACCTGCAACTGCACGTGATCAAGGTCTTCAGACTGTGAAAGATCTAAATGCTCAGGGTATTATCCCTTCTCAGACGGAAGGGGCCAGACAATTAGCAGATATTTCCCCACTAGTCCGGGATAAGTCGCAAACTAGCGAATTTCTGAGAGCTTCAGCAATGATGAAATATCTCTTGCCAGATGCAGGGTTCGAAGAGATCAATCGCGCACTCGCGCAGTCAGCTGACACGTTCGGTGAAACTTATGCTTCTGTAACTGACAGCATGATATATGCCTATGAAAAAGTCGGAGATCGACAGAAAGATCTGTTCGACACATTTTGGGAGTACAGCGGTTATTTTAAAAACACTGGTGCAAACTCTGGTCAGATGGCCAACTTCTTAACCCAAAGTGTGAAGGAAGGCTCCTTCAATTTTGATAAACCTGCCGATTTTATAAAGGAAACTTTTGGAGTTAAAGCTTTAGACGCTGGCGATATGGAGAAGTATTTTGCTCTACGCGGATCTGGAAAAGCCGAGGCAGCAAAACAAGCTGCCTCATTTACTGGAGACATTAACTCCGGTGAAGAACAACGTGCAAAGGGTGCGCTCATGGCCCTAGTTGCTGATTTAGCTAGTCAATCACAGAGTGAGCTGAAAGCTTCTCTGGTATCTCTTGGATCAGCTACAGCAGAAGACAACGGAAGTGCTGTGCTCAAGACATTCCAAGTACCTTTTCAACCTGCACCTTCAGGTATTGCAGGGACAACAGAGAGAATGGTCAAGGCTCAGCAAGATGCCAATCCAATGCAGGATATTATTCAGACACGGGCACAAATTGATCAACAAATGCAGGAGTTGGGAGCAAATCTATCAACAGCAGTTCTTCCAGCACTTAAAGAATTCAATACTCTTATCACAGAAAATAAAGAGCAAATCCAAACATTTGGTTCGGGGATTGTAAAAGTGGTTACAACTGCGACTGACTTGTACGGAAAGTTCTTTGATGAAATCAATGTCGGTGTTGGATTGCTGATAGGAACCTTTGCTGCGAATAAGGTTTATAAGGGATACCAAAAAAGTAAAAATGTAGCCTCTGACATACGTGGGCTTTTTGGAAGAAGATCAACTAGTTCTGACTCATTACCAATAGAAGAAGTCGGTAGCTCTTCACGAAAACGATTTACACTCAGACGTGGTACTACTGAATCAAGTGGAGGTTTGGGTGGCAGCCTGAGCTCTCTATCATCTATGACTGTTAATGCCAGCATTGTTTATCTTAATGAGGCTGGTAGTTTGGGGGGCTCAATTGGTGGGCAAGGTAGTCGCTCAGGAGATAGGTCAACCCGCCGTGGGCGTACTGGTCGCTCAAGTTCTAACACCCGAACAATAACTGGTGGCAGTGGAGGTACAGGCTCAATCAGAGCGCGCCGGGGTACGCGAACTACTAATATTCCTGATATCGATGCAATTCCAGACGTTGCTGGAAGAAGAGGACGAGTTACCTATCGTAATACCGCTCGGCTTCGGGGGACGTCTGCTGTTCCGGATATCATCTCGGATGTCTCGGATATACCTGCGAGACGAGGGTTGTTAAAGGGATTCGCTAAAGGTGGGACCAAAGCTGTAAAAGCATTAGGAATTGCAGGTACTGTGGCGGGTATTGGCATGACAGGCTATGACCTGTATCAAGCATCAAGAGACGATGGGTTTAAAGCCGGAGTATCATCTACAGGCGGATCATTGGTCGGAGGTACAGCAGGGGGAATCCTTGGGGGTGTTGTTGGTTCATTAGCTGGACCCATAGGAACTGCAGTAGGAGCAGCAGCAGGCGGATGGGTTGGCGATAAATTGGGTTCCCTAGCTGATTCGAGCGGGGTTACCAAGTCCGTTGTTGATGGAGTGGTTTCGGCTGCTGGCGGCATTAAGGATGCAGCAGCTTCAATAGGTGGTTGGCTCGGCTTCGGAAAAAAAGAAGAGAAAAAGCCAGAGGTTAAACCCCCGCCTGAAGCAAAGGTCACCTTTGGTAACCTGACACCGGAACGAGAAAAACAATTACAGGAGACTTTCAACGTTTTCCGGGCTAATGTCGCCAAGGATGGATTAAAGACCGCATTGACAAGTGCTGTTAACGAGAGCGGCGTTAAGGAAACGGTCGATAAGATTAAAAATACATTTGTTGGCGCGTGGAAAAGCACAGAATCGGGTAATGTTCAGCAAAACGTGCAGGCTGTTGGAACAGCTGCACAGAAAACAGCTGGACAGACTCAGCAGTTAGGTGTAACCACGAAAATCAGCACTGCTGGAATTGTTCAGGGTGCTGGTGCAGCGGGAGCGAGTATGCTCGGAATCGGGACTGCAGTAAAGACGGCGACGGATGAGACGAAGCAGCAGCTGCTATCGATACAAACGGTTACGAGTCAGAGTGAAAGCTGGGGCAGTACCATTATTACGAGGATTTCCAAGGGGATGCAGAGTAAATTCCCAGAACTTAAGTCGACAGCAATCGGTGCTATGGGTATTCTGAATACCCTGACTGGAGCAGGGTCTACGAAATCATTTGGTACACCAAGTCTTATGAAATCCAGTGGTGGTGCCGCATATGCAAACGGCGATATTATTACTCGACCTCATATCGGGTTAGTCGGTGAGGCGGGACCGGAAGCTATTATTCCTCTCTCTGCAGGGCGCCGGCAACGCGGGGTGGAACTGTGGGAACGAGCTGGCGCGATGCTGGGTGTCCGGGCGTATGCAAATGGAGGCATTGTTGGAGCACAGCCTTTGCGGACTCAAGCTTATAAGGCGAAGACCTACATTGATGATAACAACGACAGGATAGGTTACGGAGCCGGCTATGCCGAAGGGATCCATGGTTCGCTTGAAATGGTGAAAAGGCAAGGACTGAAGCGTTACACCAAGGCGATGAGTAAAGCGAGTAGCCTCACTGATGCTTATAAAATACGCTCGACGGGTCATCAATTGCGTAGGCAGGCTGCCAAGATGAAAACCTTTGCCAGAAGTACGAAATTACTTGGCAAAGTGGTTCGACCTATTGGCTACGCCATGGATGGTTGGGATATCCTCTTTGCTGGCAAAGGAAAGCGCGGGCGACAGACTGCTAAAGTAGCTGGTGGAATTGGAGGCGGAATCTTAGGTGGCGCGGCAACAGGTGCAATGCTTGGTACCTTCCTCATGCCTGGTGTCGGTACAGCCGTTGGTGGTGCAATCGGGGGGCTGTTAGGAACAATCGGCGGTGAGAAGTTGGCCACAAAAATGTATGATGGTATTTCTGGATTCTTTGGCCGTCGAAAAAAGCGCAAGAAGAAGTACGCCGATGGTGGGCTTATCAGTGCTCCACATATGGGACTGGTCGGTGAAGCCGGTCCGGAGATGATCATCCCACTTTCGAGGCAGCGGAGTAAACTAGGAAGAGCATTGTGGGAACAGGCGGGGAGCATACTTGGTGTTCGTCCCTATGCAGATGGTGGTGCAGTAGGTATGAGATCGTCCAGCATCCCGGTGGCGAAGACACTGGCGCAGGCACCTGCAGCGATCCGCGATATCGTAATTGAGAACATCAACATCGATTTTGGTGAACTGGCCAAGGGAATTACCAACTTTGCTGAATTCGCCAAGATGCTGACCAGTCCACAGGGACGAGCGTTATTCCGCAAGGTTTTCGGCGAAGAGTTGTACAATGCTCTGGAAAGTGGAGGATAAATCATGCTGACCATGATACGTGATAAGAATCGCTTCACCTTTCCAATTACACCGACAGAAATACAGATCACCAGCAGCAATGAGATAGATTCTTTTGTCGTAATTACAGGTGAAGAGAAGACAAGTAAGAGACTCACTTCGAAGCTGAAGCGGGTCTCTTTTTCTGTGATCTTTCCACGAGTTTGGGAGGAACTTTGGGAAACCGGCAAAGAGACGGTGGCTTACCAGTCTCCAGAACAGGCTTGGAAGTTGATGGAGGAATGGAAGCTCAAGCCGGTTGTGATCAACTTTGAATCGCTCTTTTCGCAAACCATGTGGTTTGAAAGTTTCGAGTCTACGTATAAAGATGGTCAGGCGAATCTGCATATCACATTTAATTTTGTAGAGTTCAACCCAGTTAAAATTGTTTCATATTCCAACACAAAGCAGCTCTTGAAACCCGGTGTAATCATAACCAAGTCATCCAAAAGTCGACCTAATACAACGGGGAAAACGGACAAGAAGAATAAGACGAAGAAAAGTGAGAAATCGAAGAAAGCAGAAGAAAAAAAGAAGAAAAATGAAGAGAAGAAATCCACTGCTAACGCCAAAGGCAATTTTGATTATTTGGCTCAAAAGGAACGAATTCTGGACAAGAACTCTAGTGTTAAATAAAGGGCGGGATTAAAATGGACAATTTTGCGATCCTTTACGGAAAGGAGAGTAATCGGCAGCTGTTGACGGATGCGGCAGTTGAATTATCCTGGTCTTCAGCACGAGATGAAATCGCACGTAGCGCAACTGTTCGACTTCGAAACGCTGCTGATCTGAAGGTAGCCGGCATGCTGATGTGCTTTTCATCACGACTGAAAGGAATGGGAGTGCTTCATCACAAGAACCAGTTCTTCCATGGACCCATCATCAAGTATGAACAAAATGAGTTCACGGATGAATGGGAGGTTGAAGCTCGGGAGATGAGTTGGTATTTAGCGAAGAACAAAGGCACACGCCCATACTTGAAGGGTGAGGCCGGTGCAGAGCTG
>NZ_JBBODA010000069.1:0-7526 GCF_038002705.1 Paenibacillus sp. FSL H7-0716 | reverse complement strand
TATTTACTTTAGGATTGTTGCAAATTAAATTATGTTTGACAGACTAGAGTGTTTAACCCATAATACAATTCATACTAAACATATAAGAATTATAGGGGGAGCGAATTATGTCGTACTTTAGTGTATCTATTAAGAAACCGATTCTGTTGGGGGCAATAGCAGTTTTGCTATTGATGTTAATTGCAGGGTGCTCGGGGTCTAATAATAAGGCTGATTCAAATAAAGAGGCACAGGAAAGTGCCAGTCCGGCAACTCAAAGTCCTCAAACTGCAGAACCTGCAACGGGAGGAACTTTCGTCTATGGACGACCTGCTTCTGTAACTTCGCTGGATTTGCATAATCAGATTACGTCCAACAATGCTTTTGCAATCGACAAAGTCTTTGAATCGTTAGTCGCTTTTGACAGCAAAGGTGAAATTGTAGATTGGCTTGCTAAGTCACATAATATCAGTGAAGATGGACTGACGTATACATTCGAGCTTCGTGATGGTTTGAAGTTTTCCAATGGTACGGATGTGACCGCAGAAGATGCTGTATTCTCTCTTGAGCGGCACTTGAAGGTAGGCGGACCGCTGGCAATATCCGCAAAGGTCGACACAATCAAAGCGCAAGATAACAAAACGCTTGTTATTACACTTAAAGAGCCTTATACACCATTTATCTCGGAGCTATCTAATTTCTCAAATGGTATCCTTCCTAACAATTTCGGCGGAGTATCCGAAGAAGAATTCTTCAAGAAACCAATCGGTACGGGACCTTTTGTTGTTGAAACATGGGACACTGCAGGTGATCTGACCTTCACTAAGAATACATTCTACTGGCAAGAAGGTAAACCCTATATTGATAAGCTCGTTTATAAGCTAATTGAAGATGACAGCCAAGCGATTAACCAGCTGAAGGCTGGAGAAGTTAATGCTATTGAATCTTTGGCTCTGCAAAATGCCAATGAGATTAAAGATGGGGCTGACACTAAAGTAATTACTAACGGTAGTTGGGTGACAGAGCAATTGTTCTTTAATACGTTGGATGAACATTTTTCTGATGTGCATGTCCGTCGCGCTCTTGCTCTGGCACTTGATCGTGAGGGCTTGACGAAGGCGCTAACCTTTGGTTATGCACAAACAGCAAACTCATTGCTGCCAACAACGATTCCTTATAACGCAAATGATACAATCAAAGCACTGAACTTTAATATCGAAGCAGCCAAGGAGGAGCTTGCAAAATCTGCCTTCCCTAATGGCTTCACTACCAAATTACTTGTAGCATCCGGTAATAGCACAAGAGCTCAAGAGGCACAAATTATTCAGGCAGCGGGTCAAACGATCGGGATTAAGATTGAGATTGAATCGATTGAACTTGCCACTTTCCGTGAACGTTTCTTCGCATATGATTTTGCGGCAATGCTGAATAGCGGTCAAGCGGATTCCCCTGAAGCAAACTCAATTATTGCTTTCCAAACCGATCCGGAAGGCTTCAGCAAATCATATTGGACGCATTATACAAATGATGAAGTAACGAAGCTTCTATATGAGGGACAAAAAACTGCGGATGGCGATGAACGTGCACAAATCTATACTAAGCTGCTGCAGACCCTTGCTGATGAAGTTCCTTATATTCCGCTTTACTATCCAGATGTTTTAAAAGGTATTGGTTCTTCAGTTGACGGTCTCGTTGTTCTACCAAACGGCAGTGCCCGTTTCGAAGATGTCCGCATCAGCCAATGACGAATCTTAAGCAGGCGTTAAATCAACCGAAAGGAAGCAAGGGCTCTTACAACTGGCTTGTGATATCTCTTATAAAAGCGTTGGCAGTGATCTTCTGCGTAATGATAGCAGTCTTTTTCATCATTCGAATCGTGCCGGGAGATCCGGCAAAAATGATTTTGGGAGAATACAGTACCCCTGAGGCGCTCAAGAGTATGCATCATACTCTTGGGCTGGACCTCCCTTTATGGGAGCAATTCATCCGATTTGTGAAGACGCTGTTTACTCAAGGAGATACTGGAAACTCCATTATTATGGGGACATCAACAAAAGAGTTGATTACACAACGGGCCCCTGTTACTTTGCTGCTCATCGTGATGGCTTGTGTGTTGGCGATTTTTGTATCCCTTCTGCTCGCTACGGTAGCCGCTACGCATAAGGATAAACTGCTGGACCATTTGATACGAATTTTTCCTACAATTACTCTAGGTATGCCAATCTTCTGGGTTGGCTTACTTTTAATTTTGCTCTTTAGTGTCCGGCTTGGCTGGTTCCCTGTTGGGGGTGTAAGTGAAGGCTGGGTCGGAACCTTGCATAGTCTTGCACTTCCAGCAATCACTGTTGCTTTTTCACAGGTTCCTACGCTTGTTCGTTCATTAAGAGCACAGATGCTTGAAGTGTTAGAATCGGATTTTGTAGTCACCCTTAAGGCTGCGGGCATACCAAACAGGGTTATTTTATTTAAACATGTGCTGCGCAACTCTGCTCTTCCTACGCTAATGCTGCTGGGTGTGAATATTTCTTATTTAATCGGAGGCACCTTGGTCGTTGAGCAGGTATTTGGAATTAAGGGAATTGGCAGCTTATTGTTCACTTCAATTTCGAAACGGGACTTTCCGGTTATTCAAGGAATAGCACTTTACTGTGCGCTATCTGTTGTGATCATCAGTCTCTTGATTGAAATCATTTCCTGGTGGCTTGATCCCAGAACGAAAGGAAAACAATGAAAACTATAAGACTAGACTCGCGATTGTATGAAGGCGGTAAGATAACAAGCGGCTTAAAGCGAATATGGAATACCCCTTCACTTTTAGTGGGAATTATTATGTTTGCAGCTCTTATTCTCTTGACTGTGTTTATACCTTATATAAGTCCTTATGACCCTTCTAAGCAAAATTTGAGTGCCTTTTTACAGCCTCCGTCAGCCGAACATTGGTTGGGAACTGATCAATTAGGGCGTGATTTGTTTACTAGACTGATCTATGCAGCGAGGACTGATTTGAAAATCATGGTCTTGGCAGAAATCATTCCCTTTTGCACAGGTATATTTCTAGGAATGCTGGCAGGATATTACGGCAAATGGATCGATACAGTTATTACGCTGTTGTCAGATACATTCATCGCCTTTCCTTTTTATCTGATCGTTATTATCGTGGCTTTTGCAAGTGGAGCAGGAGAACGAGGCATTTATATTACTTTTATCTTTGTAGGATGGATAGTCTTTGCACGTGTCGTGAGAGGTCTTAGTGCTTCTTTTCGCAATCAGGAATGGGTGGCGTCCGCTCAAACCTTAGGGCTACCAGGAGTGAAAATTATTTTGCGTCATCTCCTGCCGAATGTACTTCCGCAAGCCGTGGTCGTCCTTATGACAGATATGATTGGATTGCTTGTTGCCATTGTTACGCTCGGGTATCTTGGTATCGGCATTACACCGCCAACTCCTGACTGGGGGACAATGATTTCAGATGGACAGCCCTTCATCACTACAGCTTGGTGGCTCTCGGCCGTTCCGGGATTTGCAGTGGTGTATACGGGGATAGCTTTGTCGCTCCTAGGTGATGGTTTGGCAGACATATGGAGGAAAAAATAATGTCTATACAACCCATTTTAGAAATAGAGGCGCTATCGCTGGCAGCTAAGTCAAATGAGAGATTAGTCAATAATGTTAGTTTTTCGCTGGGTAAAGGGGAGAGTCTGGGATTAGTAGGTGAATCGGGATCAGGAAAATCGCTTACGCTGCGTGCAATTTTAGGCTTGCTTCCAAATGGTGTTGAACAGACTGGCGGCACCATTAAAAGTGGCGTAAGCAGTGCGATGGTATTTCAAGATCCAAGAGGTGCGCTTGATCCCCTCTGTACGGTTGTCAAACAACTGGCTGAAGTTGTGTATTACAGACAGAGAGTAAGCCGTAAGACTTCGCGGGTAATTGCACTGGAACTGCTCGAAAGGCTTGGTCTCCCCGATTCATTGAAGAAAAAGGACCGGTATCCGAGTCAGCTGTCAGGCGGTCAGTGTCAACGGGTAGTCATCGCTCTGGCACTGGCGTGTAAGCCAGGCATACTTCTCTGTGATGAGCCGACAACAGCATTGGACGTCACGGTTCAACGGCAAATTATTGAGACGATCACGAGCCTCCAGCATGAGCTCAGTTTTGCCATGGTATTTGTTACGCATAACCTAGCGATTGCAGCAAACTTGTGTTCACGGCTATGTGTAATGAAACAGGGACAGATTGTTGAGCAGGGCAATACCCTTGATATTTTGCAAAATCCGAAAGACCCTTACACACAGATGCTGATTGATTCGGTGCTTCCTTTGCCAGAGCTTGAAGGGAGTAGAGACTCATGGAATTAGCCTTGCAAATAAAAGATTTAACTGTTCATTATGGCGGCTTTACTGCACTGGATCGTATCAATCTGAATCTTGAGCAGCACACCACCCTTGGGCTGGTTGGAGAATCCGGATCAGGGAAATCAACGCTGGCGCGAGTAATTGCTGGACTGATTGCCCCAAATGAGGGGCAGATTCTGTTGGGTACCCAAGAATTAAAAAAGAAAAGAAGCCGTGAGCAGCACAAAACAATCCAGATGATTTTCCAAAATCCAGACGCTTCGCTAAATCCTAAACATTCGATTAGGCAAATTCTTTCCGAGCCCTTATTGTTTCATAAAATAGTGGGGCGTGCAGGTGTTGAACAAAGATGCAAAGAGCTTTTGAATCAAGTTCATTTAGAAGAAAAGGCGTTAGACAAATTCCCACATGAATTTTCCGGCGGCCAGCGTCAACGGATAGCGATCGCTCGTGCATTAAGTGTTGAGCCAAGCATCCTGATCGCGGATGAACCTACAAGTGCGTTGGATGTATCTGTGCAGCTTAGCGTGCTCGAACTATTCAATACGCTGAAGGCTGAGCTTAATCTCACCATGCTTTTTATTTCTCATGATCTAGGAGTAATCAATGCAATTAGTGATACGGTAGCAGTTATGCGGCAAGGAAAGCTCGTGGAGCAGAGTCCGCGGGACCAATTCTTTATCCGTCCTAAACATAAATACAGTTATGAGCTGTTGTCGGCGGTTCCGAAAATGCCAAAATAAAGTACATCAGGAGGTTTTCTTATGAACCGAGAACATAAAGGATATGTGCCACTTTCACTGGCTGAGTATAATAAGCTAACACATTTGATTTCCAAAGTCTTGTTTACTGAGCACCCTCCGGTTATCATCCCGGCCGAGGCAATTCTGGGAATCGAGGCGGTAGCCGCCGGAATAGCTGCACCTGGTCGAACCATTGTAAATATAGTAACAGGTCCCTATGGAAGTTTATTTGGAAAATGGCTTGAGCGGGGTGGAGCAACGGTTGTTGAAGTAAAGGTTCCTTTTGATGAAGTGGTCACTAGCGACCAGGTTGCTTCCGCGATTGAGGAGTTTAAACCTTGTGCCCTTTCTTTTGTTCAAGCTGAAGTGGTTACTGGAGGCTCTAATCCTGCTAAAGAAATATTTGAAATTGCAAAAGAATTCAATCTTATTACTGTGTCGGACTCCGTATCTGCGGTTGGGGGAGAGGCCCTGCTGGTGGATGAATGGTCCGTTGATTTTGCAGTTATAGGTGCGCAAAAAGCCTTAGCTGGACCCAACGGAGTTAGTGCCGTAAGTATTTCTCCACGTGGCTGGGAATTTCTTGAGTCGAATGAAAATGCTCCACGCAATTCTATTTTATCCTTGCTGGATCTGAAAGCATCACTGGGAGACGCCGAGCCATTGCGGGTTGCCCCAAACATTCCTACGCTGGAGGCTAGAGCCTTGGTTCAAGCTTTGACACGAATTGAAGAAGAAGGATTGGATCAAGTAATCAAACGCCATGAGCGAGCCGCAGCAGCTGCTGTAGCTGGTATTAAATCCTTGGGGCTTGAGCCTTGGCAAAAGGACAGCAGACATTATTCTACGCTGACTACAACGGTGCGGATTTCTGGAAAGCAAGAGTTGCGGATTGAGCAGCCTATAGGCATTGTGGCTCCCGGAGACGGAGAATTATTTGGTCATCTTCTACGGATCAACCATTTTGGAACGAATGCTGAGCGGCAAAGTGTGGAGAAGGCTATATCCACGCTTGCCGAACTGCTGAAACAAGACCCTGTTCAGGCATTAGCAGCTGTTCGGCTGGCATGGGGGGAATGAAGATGATCCATAAGCATCCAGAGCTGCAAACGTTCAATGATATTTTTATAGCAGGTATCGAAGGCAGACGTTTTGATGTCGTGATAAAGGATGGTCGTTTTTCATCCATTACTGAAGCGGAGCCGCATCAAGTGGAGTCAAATCTTGCAGGAACAGATCTGTGGCTAAGTCCGGGTATTATTGATCTTCATACGCATTTAGCTTGGACAGATTTTGACCACTCTGATCAATTGAAGCGCGATGCCAACCAGATCGAAATTATGCAGGCACAAGCTTTTGAAGCTACTCTTAGGACGGGTGTAACGACTGCCCGTGATGCAGGTGGGATTCTGCCGAGCACAGTGCAGCATCTTGTTCAGCAATATCAGCATCCATTAAGAGTGCAGACCAGCAGCGATATGATTGGAGCTGCAGATGCCTGTGGTCTCAAGCATTTAGAACAACGCATGGAGGAAATCTTTGCTACAGGAGCGGGTTGGATAAAAATCATGGCCACAGGCGGGCTTGGAGCACCTACCGAGAAAGTCGTTGACCCGATCTTTTCCGAAGAAGAGTTCGCGTTCATTGTTCGTAATGCACATGCCCATGATAAGAAGGTACTGGTTCATACCTGGGGTGGTGTGACGATAGACTGGTCCATCCAGGCCGGCGTGGCATCAATAGAGCACGGGATGTTTCTAACTGAGGATCAGGCAGGTAGACTTGCTAACTCGAGGGTAGCGTTTGTGCCCACCACATCAATTTATCGTATTGCTGCAGACCCAAAAGGCGTTCTAGCGTTGAACCCGATCATTTGCGACCGAGCTGCCCGCGCTGCCGAATGTCATTCCAAGGCCATTCATTATGCAAAAAGAGAAGGCGTTCGTATTGGATTCGGTACAGATTATGCCACACCTGCACTACATGGCTATAACCTTCAAGAACTGGATACATTGATTGATTATGGCTTAACTCGGAGAGAAGCGTGGCAGGCTGCGACTAAAAGTGCTGCTGATATTCTGGGGAGCGGTAACGAGCTGGGACAAATTGCAGAAGGTTTCATTGCAGATGCTGTTGTTTTCAAAGTGGATCCATACGAAGCGCACAATGCGGAGGCACTTCGTAGCAATATCGTTGCCGTAATTACTGGAGCGAAGGAAGCGGAATTAATCTAGAATCGTCTAAGCTTCTTCTAAAAAACAACTGTCATCTTCTGCAGTTGTTTTTTTTACTTTCTAGATAATTAGATGATAAGTGGAGGTAGTTAGTATAATACGATAATACATAGATGATGTTTTATGCTTTTGATTTTATATAAAAAAACTCTTGCAATGGATCTCTATACATGATATATTCTAAGTCCGGCCAAGAAATACACATGCCGAGCTCG
>NZ_JBBODA010000068.1:0-10182 GCF_038002705.1 Paenibacillus sp. FSL H7-0716 | reverse complement strand
ACCGGACGCTTGTGCAGCTGGCGAAGCTGCGCCGCCAGCCTCCTGCAGCTTCAGCTCCTCCGGCCTCATAAGCTGTCGCTGCTTTCCAATACTTCATCGCGGATCGCATCCCGCCGCAGCTGCACACGCTGCTGCACTTCAGGGTCGAACGCTCCGATGATCTGTGCGGCCAGCAGGCCTGCATTTATAGCGCCTGCCTTACCAATAGCTACCGTTGCTACCGGAATGCCTCCAGGCATCTGCACGATGGAGAGCAGCGAATCCAGCCCATTAAGTGCTTTCGACTGCACGGGCACTCCAATCACTGGCAGAATCGTCTTTGCAGCCACCATACCCGGCAAATGCGCGGCGCCGCCTGCTCCTGCAATAATCACGCGAATGCCGCGGCCTGCGGCTTCCTCCGCATAGCGGAACATCAAGTCCGGTGTACGGTGCGCGGATACTACCTTCTTCTCATAAGACAATCCCAGCTCTTCCAGCACCCCACAAGCGTGCTCCATCGTATCCCAATCCGACTTACTACCCATGATGACAGCTACCTGCACAGACATGATTCGACCTACCTTCCAATCACTAGTATGAGATATCTTTATCTTGTAAATCCGAACAAACAGAGACTACATTCTCGTCCTTCAGGGATGACTATTGTTTTCCTTAATAATATAAGGTTGATGTATTACGTGTAACTTATTCCTTATATTAAAAAAGCCCGATGTCCATACGCATTTTGCTGCGGGAGGATCGGACTAGTAAAGGAATTAGGAAAAAACACTCCCGCTTGCCTCTCGCCAAACTGGCATTAAGCGCGGAAAACTGCACAATGCATCACTCCATTATCTGGACTGCATTATCGCATTCTAGCATCCTATTTCCTCGTAGTCCGGTAATTTACGGTTCCCGGGTAGAAACTTCCGGGCCATATTCCCGGTTTTATACGAGCTCTTCATGACATCAGTTTAACAATCCCCTACACATGATGTCAACTCAAACACGAACATTGGTAAAATCACCATAATAAATGTTCGCTTTTGGGCGGATTTAAATTCTCAATAACCTTATATTTTGTGAGGAAAGACTTCTTTCCGTACACTCCTACCTCTAATGCGCTATGGTGTTTAAGCTCCAGAATAAGACCTGTACTTCCTTAAATTGAAAAAAAAGGAACGCTATCAGCGTCCCTTTGAACTCTATATTATTTTACAACCAGCACTGGAATACGAGCGCTTTGTACTACATTATGGCTGACACTGCCCAGAACAAATTCACGTATACCGCCAAGCCCACGGCTGCCGATAACTATGATGTCTATAGCATTTTCCTTAGCATATTTCAAAATCACTTCCGCAGGAGATCCTTGTAAAAGCTCAACCTCAGCATTCAGACCTTCAGCCTCAAGGCGTCCCTTCACTTCTTCGGTAGTCTGCACTGCCAAATCATAATATTCTTTATTTACTGAAGCTGGTAGAGGTGCAAGAGCTTCTCCGATAAAAAATCTTGGGAATTCAAATGCGTGTACGACATGCAATATAGAACCTGGTGTGACTTTAGCGAGTTCAATTGCGCGCTCCAATGCTTGATTAGAAGCCTTTGAACCGTCATAGGCTAGCAAAATTTTAGAGAATAACATGTACGCCACCTCTTTTTCTAGTTTGTAATCCTAAAGACTATTATCTTAAAAAATAGCTGTACAAAAAGATATTCAGCAGCAGCAGAAGCGGAATTCCGATCCTGAAGGATGTATGACGCGTCTTGTGGCGCTTACGGTACATGGCAATCAGCACACCTAGTGCGCCGCCCATGGCTGCCAGCAGAAAAAGTGTTTTCTCAGGTACACGTTCCCGCCTTTTGCGGGCTTTGTTCTTGTCCTCGGACATCACTACATACCCGATAATATTAATTACCACAAACCACAACATTACAACCTTGACCATTCTCCCGGGCTCCTCCTCCTTGCTTCCTATCTCTATTATATTCCCCTTTTGCACAAAAAACCAATCATCCTTACACGCTCTGCCAAGTCTGTTAAGTTTCTTTTAGCTGCTTCTGCTTCGTATCCTTCATCCATACCCAGGATAAAATTGTAGCCAACGCCGCCGCAATCCCACCTAACCAGAATCCTCCGGTCAAGCCATATACAGAGCTCATCCAACCTGCTACGAATGGGCCTGCTGACATCCCTATCGCATAAACGGCCTGATAGAAACCCATGGCTGTAGCCCGTTTAAAGGGATCTATTTCTGATACGGATTTACTCAACAGCAGCGGAAAAATAAGTCCCTGCATAAAACCATTCCCCACCTGAGTCAGACAAAGCGCCGCTAACGTCGGCATAGAAGGAATGAGCAGCGTAAACAACGCGCTTCCCGCAAAGCCTAGCATAAGCTTCCCTCTATCACCCAGCAGCCCTCCAAACAGACGTGAACCGTAGAGTGTTGCGATGGCATGCGGAATCATAAAAGCGAGTGTTAGCCAGCCCAAGCTTTCTTTGCTTGCTCCGATATTCAGCGCCTGGTTCGGAGTATATCCGAACATCGTTATAAATAGCACACAGTGCGCCAGCACAGACAACAGCGAGACTTTTACCAGCAGAGGTTCCTTTACGACACCAGCCAGTTCCTTGATCTGTATGGCATTTTGCCGTTTTTCCTGCTTTTGTTCCGGTAACCGAAGCGCAAGAATTAGTGCCGCAATAGCTACAATTCCACCAATCAGAAAGGGGGCATTCCAGCCCCAATGCTCTACCATATAGCCGCTGATCATCATGCTGGTCAATTGGGCGATTACTGTAGTGAATTGCAGCATGCCCATCGCTTTTCCAGCTTCCTCTTTTGGAAAATATCCTGCGAACATCACAGAGTACACAACCCATGCCGATGCTGCTATCCCGGATACCGCACGTGCTGCCAACGCCCAACCCGGCTGTGCTCCCCACATAAAAAGAAAACAGCTGACTCCACTCGCAATCAATCCCAGATAGATAAACGGCCGCCGCCTATTTAAATAATCTGAACCGATGCCAATGGGTATACGGAATAGGATCTGCATTAACCCATATATCCCAAGCACCATGCCCACCATAAAATACGATGATCCCAAATGCTCAACATATGGTGAAAGCACCGGCACATAAATATAAGAAGAGAACCAAAACATAAATACAATAACCAAAAAGAAAAACCTGCTGCTTCCTTGCCCCTGTGGGCGATCTGCCGCTTTCAACGGATTCGCCTGCCGCTCAGCTGCCACCTAATCACCTGCTCCACTCATTTGCTTTCCATTCTAATTCAAAGCCTATCCGTAGACCACATAAACTTACTAGGATAGAAAAAAGACTACTGAGCACACTCAGCAGCCTTCATTATTCTAATCATTCGTTTTAATTGAAGCTAACCATCCGATGACTCCTACTACTTATCCTTCTTTTGTCCTTCAAGCGCTGCTTTCAGCAGTTCCCCAAGGTTAGAACCAATGCTTTCCTGCTTACTGTATTGCTGCACCAGCTTTTGCTGTTCACGTTTATTAACATGCTTGTGATCCTTATCTAAGGTCTCTGTGATTCCACAGCCTAGACATTGTACGAACATGCCTGCTTTACCCTCTTTAAGCTCCATTTTCTTATGGCACTGTGGGCAGCGGCGATTTGATAGTCTTTTCTCACCTGCACGGGTGTAGCCACAGTTATCTGCAGGACATACCAGCAGCTTCCCTCGTTTGCTCTTCTTCTCGAGTAGTCTTGTACCGCATTCCGGACAATGACTGTTAGAGACATTATGCGGCTTATATTCTGCTCCGCTAGTTTTCACACCTGTTACCAATTCCTGTGCCATACTGCGGATACCTTGTAAAAAGAGCTCCGGTTTGCCTTGACCACGCGCTATTTTCTCCAGCTCAGCTTCCCAACGTGCGGTTAGATCCGGGGTGCGTAGCTGAGTGGATACCAGCTCGATTAACTGCTTACCTTTTCCTGTCGGATGCAGGAGATTTCCTTGCCGCTCAATCGTATCGGAGCTTACCAGCTTCTCAATAATATCCGCGCGTGTAGCCGGGGTTCCGAGGCCGTGTTTCTCCATTTGCGTCAACAGCGAAGCTTCATTATAACGCTTCGGTGGCTGCGTTCGGCCAGCACGCACCATACAGCGGCCAATCGTGACAGCAGCCCCTTCGCGCAGCTCAGGCAGCTTGATACTGCCCGCTGCCGGCTCGTCCGCAGATTCCTCCTCGTCATCACTACTCATATCTCCGCCGTATACTTCGCGCCAGCCGGCATCTTTTACTGTCGTCCCTTTGACATGGAAGCTTTCGCCTTCCACATTGACAGTTACAGCTACTGCATCATAACGAGCTGGCGGATAGAACAAGCTTATAAAACGCCGCACAATCAGATCATACAACTTACGTTCCTCAGTACTCAGACCATTTAACAATACAGTCTGTTCTGTAGGAATAATAGCATGGTGATCACTGACTTTACTATCATCCACGATTCGCTTCGTAATCAGCAGCTGCTTGCGCAGCAATGGACGTGCTAACGCTGCATATGGACCGACCGCAACACTATCCAGTCTTTCCTTGAGTGTGCCCGTCATATCTGAAGTTAAGTAACGACTGTCCGTACGCGGGTATGTGACAAGTTTATGCTGCTCATATAACCGCTGCAGTACACTGGAGGTCTGCTTCGCGGAAAAGCCGAACTTCCGGTTCGCATCACGCTGCAGTTCAGTTAGATCATAAGCCAGTGGATGAGGTTCACTTTTCTCACTCTTCTGTACCTTAATAATACGGCCGCTGCGTCCTGTAAGCTTATCCTTTAAGCTGGCTGTCTTATCCTTTTCGAATATTCGGCCATCACCGTTACTGGCCCGCCATGCCGCTTGGAAATCCCCAAAATCAGCAGTCAGCGTCTCAAAATCAATGGAACGGAAACCCGTAATCTCCTGTTCACGATCCATGATCATCCCTAATGTCGGCGTTTGTACCCGTCCCGCTGAGAGCGGCGAACCGAACTTACAGGTCAAAGCTCTTGTGACATTCAGTCCAATCATCCAATCCGCCTCTGCGCGGCAACGTGCAGATTCATACAACCGATCAAATTCCCGACCCGGACGGAGTTTTGCAAATCCCTCTTTAATTGCCTTATCAGTCTGCGAGGATATCCATAACCGCCGGAATGGCTTTTTCCACCCTGCCATATTCATAATCCAGCGAGCCAGCAGCTCCCCTTCACGGGCAGCATCTGTAGCAACAATAAGCTCCTCAATGTCCTGACGCTTCATTAGATGCTGCACAGCCTTGTATTGCTGGTTGGTCTCCCGCAGCACCTTCAGCTTGGTCTTCTCCGGCAAAATCGGCAGATCCTCCAAGGCCCAAGTTGCAAACTTTTTATTATAATCCTCTGGCTCTGCCAGGCCGACCAAATGACCAAGCGCCCAGGTAACCACATATTTTGGACCTTCAATATAACTCTTCTGTTTATTATTACATCCCATGACCCGTGCAATCTCGCGTGCAACAGACGGCTTCTCCGCCAATACTAGTGTCTTCATAATGCTCCCCTTTCCACATCAAATTTCATTATAGCATTAAATGAATGTTAGCAAATATCGTCAGGCTTTACCGTATGCCTCTGTTATACACTAGATCGTATCTGATACCCGAAAGGAGTCATAGTCAATGAATGAACAAGAAAGCTATAATATATTATCTATAGGATCGGTTAGAGGTACAGCACATAATTTGCGGCTTGAAATCAACCCGGAATTCAGACCGGCGCTTAAAGGTTTATCTCAGTTTAGTCATTGCCAAGTGCTTTGGTGGCTGCATGAGTTTGCAGATGATCATTTCCGGCAGACTACACAGATTCAGCCTCCTTATGATGCGACCTTAACTGGAGTATTTGCTTCCCGTTCCCCTATTCGCCCTAATCCAATTGGGCTTAGTGTAGCAGCAATCCTGTCCGTCGATGTAGACACTGGAATAGTAGAGGTGGCTGGGCTTGATGCCTATTCGGGTACACCGATTCTCGACATCAAAGCCTATTTTCCTAGTGCAGATCGCGTAATGGAAGTGACCGTTCCCGATTGGGCTGCTGCTTGGGGCGACTGGACAGCAAATAATTGAAGTAATCGTGCTAGACACCATTTCTATTAACTGTTATGGGAGGACATCTCTTGAACAATCGCCAACTAATCATTCAAGCCTTAGATCTCATTGAGGATCGCTTAACCACGTTTCTTCCTGTAGCTGTCCTCTCCAAAGAAATGGGATACTCCCTTTATCATTTCACCCGTCTATTTCAAGCAGTCACTGGGATAGCACCCGGCGACTATATAGCCAGACGCAAAATCACTGAAGCAGCCTTGGACATTCATCGAATGCCAGAGCGCTCCCTCCAGGACATCTCATTAGACTATAACTTTAGTAACTATGAGACCTTTACCCGTGCCTTCAAAAGAATGCTGCACACGACTCCCTCTCTGGTTCGAAAAAGGCTTACTGAAACGAAACTCCCTTTGCTCCCTAGACTCTATGAACAGGATCTACTTCAAGTCCTTTCTGACAGTGATCTCTCCCCCCAGCTCGTTGATTTCGGAGAAATTATACTTCAAGGACCCGTAATTAGAGTAGACCATGATTTCTCCGTCATTTCTGATACTTGGCCTTTGCTTTTCAATAAGGTAGCCACTATATCGGATAGAATACAGCCTGAAAAATATTATCAGCTTGGCTTCTGGCCAGATGACTATGAGAGTAATGGGTTTTCGATCATGTGTGCCTGCGAACTTAGTCCTATAAAAGCAGACCACAATCAGACTTTCCCCCTTCAGATCTTACCACCCATACGTTATCTGAAATTCATCCATAAAGGCCGCTCTTGTGATATCCCTTCTACCTATAAATATATCTACGGAATCTGGCTGCCGAAAACAGAATACAGGATGTCCATTCCATTTGAATTGGAATATTATGGTGAATTGTACCTTGGACCAGATAACGAAAACTCGGTGAGTGAAATCTACATTCCGTTAGAATTTTTACAAGAAGAGACTATGTTGTCGTCTTTTATAGATGACAACCGTTACTCTTAGAAATATAAAGATATTATACTTTTGTAGCTTATAAATTCTCATTTTTTAACAAAAAGCCCGTATCTGCTATGCAGACACGGGCTTCTTTTTGCTTATGGGATTAATAGTTACTTTTGCTCCACCTGAATCGTTTGTTCAAGCTCCGGATAATAATGTTTAACTTGTTTTCCTTCTTCATCCCTTAATGCTTTATGGTTTTCATCAATGGAGTAAGTAAACGGCTTAACTGTAATTGTCTTTGGTGTTTGCGCGAACGGAATGAAATCTTTGTCTACCAAAGGATAGACTATAGCTGGCAAGTTAAATGACCCGCCCGATGAGAACGCATTACCTAGTTCATCAACAATTTCATAGAACATTTCAGAGGTTGTGTATCCATCCTTTTCTTTCACAGTTGGCGCTTTACCTTCTTCGCTGAGCTGTAATCTGCTTGTGGCTGGAGTTAATTCCAGCTTGGTAATCGTATAACTGAATTCTTCTGCCTCTTTTGTTTGGTTCAGATCAAGCTTGATAATTCCTTCCGTTACTTTTCTCACCGGCACCTTGATTACAAAAGGCTCTGCAATTTGTGCCACCGGCACACTGATGCTTAATTCAAATTCATCCCCCAAAGCCTCTATATTATTTAGATTTCTGTAATCGTATAAAATAGCATTCTTTTTGCCCTCAACATCACCAAAAGACGACATTTGGCTCTCCAGTTTTTTCCCATTCGGCAATTTCACTTCTGCTGAACCCAACAACCCTTTTTCGGACTGGTTCATTGTCACTTTCCCATGTTGTTCTGTTAGCGATGGATCGAACTCAATGGGTTCAATAATCATCTCAGCCATCATCTTATCATTATCAATGCCTTCCCGTTCAATCGCAAAAGCCAACCGCGAGCCGTCATAATAGGCATCGGTAACCTTTAAGGTCACTCCATCATGGGTAACGCTTTGGTTAGGGGCAGTAGATAATCCTTTTTCCTCAGCAGCATTTAGACCTTTATCGTCAATTCCCTTAAAAATACTACCTACAACAGGAATCTGCTTCAACGTTTCAGCCATGACCGGGGATACAAATCCGCTACCGATTATGCCCGCACCCAACACTGCTGCTGCCGAGGCAGCCACCAATGATTTTTTCAGGAACTTATTTCCATTCTTTCTTGACGCTCGTTTTTCCATTCCCTCGTCTCCTATTCGCTTCATAATTGAATCGCTGAAACTGTCTACCGGCATTTCATGATTTAGGAATGTTTGACGAATGTGCTCCATCTTCTGACTTTCAGTTGGATCTTGCCATTTCTCCATGAGGGCTGCCTCCTTCATTCATTCTTTGCCGGACTAACTTTTTGCGTAGACGTTCAAATTTTTTACGTAAAGTAGCTGAATTACAATCCATAATCTGACCCATTTCTTCAAAGCTGTATTGCTCAACCACCTTAAGAATCAGGAGATTGCTCTCTTCGGCTGTCAGGTCATCCATAAATAACTTCTGCAATGGCTCCTCATCGTTAGGATTATAATAGGCTTTAGGCTGCTGCTCTTTATATAGCGACAACAGACGGTTTCTTCGCTTACGTTTGCGAACCTGATCCAGACAATGATGATAGGCCACTTTATACAGCCATGCACTAAAAGAGACTCGTTTCTCATAACGTCTGAGTTCCTGATACACTTTTACAAATATATCTTGCACAGCATCCTCTGCTTCTTCATGACTTCTCAAAATATAATAGCAATACGTATAAATCTTTCTTTCATAGGCTTGTATTATAGTTCTATAGGCTTCGCGGTTACCCGCAAGAACCTGATCGATAGCCTCTTCAATTATTGTTTGATTCACTTGGACCCCGGGGCTGCGACGTTCCAAAGAATCACCTCCTTGTTATTGACTACAACTATATAACGAATGTAACCTCTTTAATTGTGACAGGCTCAAAAAATTTTCCAAATATGTTAGAAACACCATCCGTTTTTCAATAAAAAAAGCGACTGCCCCGATTGATGTTCGGAGAAATCGCTTATATAATAATATTCCATATTTATAAATTACTTACTTATTCGTGCTAATGGACCCTTTTAACGCTATACATGCTTCAAAATACACAGTATCACTATTCTGACCGCGTACATATATACCCTCATCCGTTACAGCTGAACGTAAAATAGTCAGTTCATCCCCAAACTTAGCTTCTTGTAGATAAGTAATCCGGAAGCGTGTGAACTCTGCATTATCCCATTCCGCTAAACTGAGCGCATCACAACATAAATCCCCGTATCGGGCATTATTCAAATGTCCGTTGCTGTCCAGCCCACTATATCTTACCTGATACTGATAAGCTTCTTCCATAGTAATATCAGAAGGGATCGTTACCTTAACAGGCATATCGCCTACTGAATCGCCATTATAGTGCTTAACCTGAACAGGAAGGGCATTCGGCCTAAGTATCTTTCTCTTCTCAATATCTACTAAAGCCCATATGGAACGTGCTGTAGCGATTTCTATATGATCTGCATCGAAAATACGATAATCCCGTTGCCACAGTGCCCCTTTAGTGCCTTTACTCCAGGTATGTACGCTAAGCAGATCATTCGGGCGGGGAATACGCTTAAAATCAAGATCTAACGTAATCATCATCCAGCCCATTCCTGCATTCAGAATCTCTTCCACACTTATCCCCAAATTACCCACTGCGAAGTCTGCCGCACATTGCATGATATCCAGAATAAAGGATAACTTACCCTGCGAACGATAATCCGTGTCGCTCGCATGTACAGAAAAATCTTCTATCCACACAAGATCACTACTGTTGTCCATTGTTTATCCTCCTGCCATGCAAAATATCCTTGCATTTACTTGAAGTATCCACATATACCACTGCTCTATCCACATAAATTGGGGACTACTTTCATTTTTGAATATATTTTATTATTTCATCCACATGTTAGTAACTTTTATAATTTCGTTAATTGCCCATAACTTATCCACATTATTTAAATTAAGCGATAAAGGGAACAAAAAAGCCATTGTTGATAAATCAACAATGGCTTCGTGTGCTTGGCAACGTCCTACTCTCCCAGGACCCTTCGGTCCAAGTACCATCGGCGCT
>NZ_JBBODA010000067.1:0-10622 GCF_038002705.1 Paenibacillus sp. FSL H7-0716 | reverse complement strand
ATTATCCACAGAAGGCGGATTGCTAAAGCCAAAGCTTCCAAAAGAAATAGATCTAGTGCAAGAGACTGTTGATTTTAAATTATGGGAAGAAATGCCTGTTAGTGGACAAAATAAATTAACCACTGATGGATTAAGAATTATGAGTATCAGAGACATAAAGAAGTTTAAAAGCGAAATGAATTTAAATAATATAAAAGTTATTATGGATAAGAAGGGAACTATTCTACCTGAAAAGGCTGTGGGAGGTTTCAATCCAAATACTGGACAGATAGTATTAAGACCTGATGCTTCTTACTTAAGTGTAGTTCATGAATCTTATCACGCTAAGCACTTTGGAGAACTTGGAAAAGAAAATTATATAAAATTATCGACTTTAGAAAAGGAAGAGTATGTTTATAGAGAAATTATGAAAAATAAAGGTGAATTGAGTATTGAAGAAATATATGAAGCACAAAGATATATATTCAAACTAAGGAACGGACAATGGCCTTTATCGAATTGGAAAGGATTTGATGAATAATGCAAGAAAGAATAAATACTAATCTAACAGCTAACCAAGCTTTGGAGATAGCTCGAGATTATAAGGATAAGTTTAAACTGTATGGAGTTATACATGATGATATAGAAAAGTCTGTTAGATTTTATAATGAGTTTTATAGAATTAAGGGTTGTGTGTGGCTTGTTTTGGCGGATATAACTCCTAAAGATTATGAAGGTGATGACGAAATTACTTTCGTGGTTTCTGATGAAGACGGTGCTGTTGATCATGTGCTAGATCATAACGGGATACCTCAACGTTATCATATACCAAGCAATAGAAATTATAGCGATGAAGAGTTTGAAGCTATCTTTGATGAAGATCATGATGAGTAAAAGAGTCTAAACTCGAGGGGGATTAATCATTTGCCGACTCAATCCATCATTCGAACAATGACACATATATCTCATATATTACCTATATAAAGATTTTTACTATTTCGTTTGTACGCACAATAATGCTTGAGATTTTATAACCTAATTAACACTAAAGCCTTACATAGAACAGGTCGATTATGGTCAGATACCACCATGACTGACCTGTTTTTTTATATTCATTTTCCGGTGTCGTAGCTTGCGGGTCCATCCAATATCCCTCACAAATAAAGATTTCAAAAGGAGTAAAGCACCCCCAAAAGGCTTTACTCCTTTTTAACATTTAGTCTAAGCTATGTTATTATTACCTTATATTTTCCTATAAATAACAAAATATAGAGTTTGGAGGTTTACGAATGAGAAGTAAGCGTAACTTGATAATGCTGTTATTGTTTGCTTTGACGATTATCCTTTCAGCCTGTAATGATAAAAAAGCTGCGATATTATCCATGGATGAAATACGGGATCTAGCTCAGCAAGGCGAGGCGTTGTCGTGGAAGGATTTTGAAGGTTATCCCTTTGAAGATGTCGGTTCAGGCTTGTACATCCGTAAATATGAAATTAATGAAAACTACCATGTGCTGGTGGGTGGAGGAAGTGTTGATGCAGCTCCTCTGTATATAAATCTTGTCAAAAGAAACGGAGAAAAGATCGATATCCGTTATGATGACATCGATCATTTTATCCTCAATTAAATGAGGGGCTTTTAGGCTATTCAAATCTTATTCCGTTAGATAATTCATCCAGACGCTCCCAGTCGAGTACAACAATTTCTTGCTTAACTTTATATAAAATTTCCATGTCGGTGAGCCGCTGAATAACACGGTTTAAATGGCGGGGAGTAGTCCCAATTAACGAAGCTATATCTGGGATATAGGGTGTCTGAATTTCTTTTCCAAACTCCCTTTGGAGTTGAATGGTCAATAAATAACTTGCAAACCTTTCCTCTACAGAGCCCAGCAAGTTCGTTCGGGATGCGGACGTGCAGGTTAGAAGCTTGTAAGAAAGATGTTTTAGCAACAAGTCTTTAAACCTGTGGTTATCCATTAGGTCAGACTCAACCTTTTGTTTCGGGATAAATAAGAGGCTGGTTTGTTGTACCGCTTCAACTTGGGATTGGATCACAACCTCCTGCACGTATTCAATATCCCCGAATAATGACAAGGGTGAGCAGAAACGTAATAACAAGGATTTTCCCGTCCCCACACTAGAAGAAACCTTGGTACGCCCCTCCACTTGAAAATAAATTCCGTCCAGCTCATCGCCCTCACGCAAAATGATTTCATTCTGCTCATAGACAAGTAACTGGATTAAAGCATGTGTTGACGGCGTGAATACTTGGTCTAGATTAAATTGTGTAATGTAATGTGATATCAGATTTGGATCATGAATAGATTTCATCGTTTACTCCTTTTTGGACATCGGTCCTTTCCATTATATATGAACTCGTTAATATAGAGAAAAAGGGGAGGTTATTAACTGTGAAATTTATTTTTGATTTAGATGGGACGATTTGTTTTAGCGGCAAACCATTGAGTGAATTTATTGTACAAGCCTTGGATTCTCTAATTGAAAAAGGACATGAGGTTATTTTTGCGTCAGCCCGGCCTATTCGTGATTTATTGCCTGTGTTGCCTGCTCATATGCATCATTTTTCTATGGTTGGCGGGAATGGTGCGTTTATTGCAAAGGGTGGGGAGGTTATTTCGACGATACATTTTGACCCACAGACTGCGGACAACCTCCTGAATTTGATTGAAGAATTTGATGCAACATATTTGATTGATAGTCACTGGGACTATGCATATTCGGGTTCTGTAGACCATCCCATCCGGAGAAATGTAGATCCAGAACAACGCGCCAAAAATGTAACTCCATCAGAGCTGGATGAGATTGTGAAGGTAGTTATTTTGAGCAGTCTGAACGGGGAACAACTTATACATAAGCTGCAAAATCTGCCGATTGTGATCTACCAGCATGGACAAGAAGATATTATGGATATAAGTCCACAAGGTGTGAACAAATGGACAGGACTAAGGAGATTAGGCATAGAACCGCAGCAATTTATTGCTTTTGGTAACGATGCTAATGATATAGAAATGTTTAGACATTCCGCACATTCGGTTTGTGTTGGCGATCATATAACCTTGGGAGAAGTTGCAACGGAAAAGGTTAGTAGCAGTGAAGAGCAGATTGTTAGAAAAATAATGGAGCTGGTGGGAGGTCTGCGATAATTGTTGGGATGGTGATCACCAGCTCAGAGGCCATTGTTGCGGACTGTATAGTCGCTATTTCAGGATTTAGCTTCATTAGGCGGAGTGTTCAGACTCAGGAGGCGTTATCTAGTCAGAAGACAGCGGCTTTTGCACAAAAACAACTCAATAACGACTCTGGGGTCCGAATAACCTCATTTCTGTCTATTTCGAAGCCAATAAGGACATTTGAGTCCGATGGTAGGAGGTTGGTCGCAATTTGCAACAAAAAACCTGCCATAAAATCAGCAGGTTTTTTGGCATGGAAGAGCAGAAATAAGTGCGATAACTATTACTATTCTAAATAAGTTCTTGGCGGCGATTTAAATAACGATATAAAACACAACCGGATATCGCGCATATAGCTGCACATAAACCGATAAAACCATACCCAGCTTGAAGTCCACGTAGCAAACCAGTTTGTGATTCTGCTCCGTAAAGCCTCTTTACACCTTCGATTACTGCACCTATGGCATAGTTGCCAATCACGCTACCGACTCCCATTAGTGTAACTGTAAAGGTGATGGCAGTGTCACTGCCATGCGGATACCTTTTTGCGATAAACGCCATGACTGTCGGATAAATCATAGCGATACCTATGCCTGCTGCCGCGAATAGAAACGCGAGCTGTTCCCCACCCAAAATAGCAGCAAATGTACATAAGGCAGAGAAGGCTGAAAAGATGATAAGCGATAGATTGAAACCAATCTTATCTGTAACCGGCCCCAGCAGAAGCCTTGCTAGCGAGAAGCAGAGAAAAAAGGTGGACAACATACCAGAAGCTGTAACTGTATCCCACAAGTATGCTTTTTCTAGAAAATTCACTAACCATCCACCTACTGCAAGCTCTGACACCACGCCGAAGGAAAGAATAAGCACCATCAGCCATAATGCGGGATCGCGGACCAACGTTTTTAAAGGGATCCGGTCCTCTTGCGGAAGATCATCTCCCGGAAATGTACTGCGCAAGGCAGATAGAATAGGCAATAAAGATAAGCTTAGCATAATCAGATACATTCCGCGCCAGTCGAGTGGATGGCCAAATATACTTACCGACATGAGTCCTGTTGCCAGCAGTGGAGCTAAGGTTGAACTAAATCCGTAGAAAAAATGGGATAAGTTCATCATCGTCCCGGTATTTTTTACGAAGATGCGTGCTCCCAAAATGGCAAGACCAATCTCCAGCATTCCGTTTCCGATGTACATCAGGAAATACGAAGCTGAGAAAAAGGGGTAGCTGTGGGAGATATAGATTAACACTCCTGAGAATATCATGGATGCAAAAGCAATGATACTGACAGCCTTGATCCCCCACTTCCTAACCAATACAGCTGTAAAGGAGCAGGCGATCAAATAACCTAATGCATTTAGGGATAAAAGGGTGCCGAGCTGTTTCTCGTCCAGATTAAAGTCGAATTGGATTCGCGGAATGGCAGGTCCTTTAATATTTTCCGATATGCCAAACACTATAAATCCTAAAAAGATGGTTGCCAATTGCATGGCGTAAATCTTGTTAAATCCCCCGAAGCGCTTTTTCAAATTAAGATCCTCCCAGAACGGGTTACTTTATTGCTCGATGTCCCTGTAATAATCTTCTTTAAGTTTTTCCCAGTGTTGCTTATCTTCTTCGGTGATTGCTCTTAATACCTTGCATGGGTTCCCCACCGCAATTACATTGTCAGGGATATCCTTAGTCACGACTGAACCTGCACCGATGATTACATTGTTGCCGATTTTTACCCCAGGATTGATTACCGCGTTTCCCCCAACCCACACATTGTTTCCGATGGTAATCGGTGTACCGAATTCAAGCATACTAATACGCACATCCGCATCTATGGGGTGACCAGCAGTATATACGCCTACTCTAGGTCCGAAGAGAACATTGTTACCAATCGTTACTTTAGCTACATCAAGGATAATGCAGTCAAAATTAGCGTAGAAGTTATTGCCAACGGTAATATTACTGCCGTAATCACAACGGAAAGGAGGTTCAACATATAATGACTCTCCTGTAGACTCAAATAAGTGTTTGAGTAGTTCTACTCTATATTCACCTTGTTCTTCCGTCGTATTGTTAAATAAACGAGTGAGCATTCTGGATCTTTTGTTATCTTTTGCTAATTCTTCACCGCCTGCCATATATAGCTTTCCTGCAATCATGTTTTCTTTGTTTGTTGCCATTCGTAGTTCCTCCTGAAGTGTATGTTAGTTTTATGTTTTACCGGCGCTTCTCAACCAGCTGCAACGAGTAGGTTAAGCTTTCCAGTGTGATCGCAATTAATCCGTTCATGTAATGATCATCAGGTTGATCCAGCACAATTAAGTGAGGCATATGCTCCTCTGGAATCACTTCCAGACAATGTTGATAAATCGGCCGCACATTCTCTTGTTTGACTTGTTCTCCTGTGAGAGCTATGGTCTCTGGATTAATAATTGCAATCAGGGACGATATAGTGTGAGCCGCCAAAGGGATGAAGGTATCCGTCTGGTCCAAGCTACTCAATTGCTGTTCACGCGAGATTCCAAACGGTAAAAAAGAGACTTCACCAGCAAATCTAGTATTACCTTTGTGGATATGCCCGTCGATCATCATCCCAGCTCCGGGAAAAGCTCCTTTGATAAAGGTCACTACGGCAATGGTTTTATCCTCTTCATAATCCTGTTGTTTATAGAATCCGTAAACGGTCAGATTCATATCATTTTCAATCGTGACTTCAAGCTGGTATTTTTCTCTGAGCACTGATTCTAAGGGAGCATTAATTAACTCTTTAATGTCACAGATATTGATAACACCTTGGTGAGCAAGGCCGGGAATCCCAATCCCTACTGCCTTGATGTTGTTATATTGTTGGATAAGCGTATCCAGCAGATGGTCGATGGCTTCAGTATCTATGTACTCTAATTCCATCCATCCATGATCCACACGATCACCGACTGAATTGGTCACCGCATAGGTTATGGATTTCTGGCCATCCTCAATTTTGGCATAGATACATGCAATATAGGAAAAATCAGCGTTATAGATAAATCGTCTGGCCGGTCGGCCTCCATTTGAAGCCTCCAGTTCAGTCTCAATGACTTCACCAGTCTCCAGAAGTTCATTTAGGATATTTCCGCAGGTAGCAATACTTAATCCGGTGGCACTTGCAATCGTGGATTTGGTTCCTTCTTTCATCGATTTCAAGGCCTGCTTGATAAGCTCCTGATTTATCTTTTTAACACGAATAGAATTGTTTGCGATTTGGTTTATTTTATTCACCTCTAGACTTTTGAAAATGGTTATTAAAAGTATTATCAATACTATAACTTGGCTCTATATAATTGTCTAGCAATCGACAGTTTTTTATTATGGATTTTTTTGAAATGACATGTGGCTTTTAATCAACCTGCGGTGTCTAATTAAATGTAAGGTCAAGAGGAGGTTCTTACAATGTCTGGAGCTCATGACAAATCCACTGTTTATCCGGATCTTCCAACTTTTCATCAAGCTGTTGGTGAAGTAGACGCTCCTAATTGGTTCATGGGCACTTTTGAGGGAAACAAATTGAAAATTGTTCCTCCTTTGGATCCAGGGTCAGAGCATACGTATGAAACTATTCTTAAATCCACGCTGCACTTGTTTACAATGTCGTTAATCAGTGACATTAATCCACTTGCTCCTAAATGGCTGTGTCAAGAGATTGCAGGATACGAAGTAAAACAAATGCCTGATGAGTTCATTAAAAATTCGACTTCAGAGCAAATTCATAATCTTGTTATTCCTACTTTTCAAGAATTAAATTCCGAGGGCTGGGATCTTTAAACGATCCGAACTAGAGTTGCATGAACAATTTGTTGTATATTTAACCAAAAGATAGTTATAGTTTTTATTATAAGAGGGTCACATTTGCCATGTATTTGAGGCTATTGTGACCCTTATTATTTGTTTCATCGAAGAATAATCCACCTTTCCCGAAGATTTTCACAAAAAGACCCCTTGTAATGAGTGTACAATATGGAAATTAATAGAATCAATGTTATATAATTCACTAAGGTACATGCTGAAAATGCGATCGTTCCCGCTATGAAGTGGGGCGGTCTTTTTTTGTTTTTCTTGTGAAAAAGGAGAGCATTATATTTAGGAATTAGACTTTTTACCCGATAGTTAAGATAAAGGGTTAATCACGATAAACCTGACAAAGAGAGCAGGAACCCCTTACCGATAAGAACGAAAGGGATTATTAAATTGAAGATAATGAAGCTATTGGTACTAGGTCTTATCTCAGGGACAATTGTGACATGCGGCAACGTGAGTTATAGAGTTCATGCTGACACGACACCGTACGAGAATACAGGGACATATGAAGAAGTGGAAGAGGACGGTGAGGAGGATCCGGCATCTTCACTGTTCACTGACATTCAAGGTCACTGGTCCGAGCCTTGGGTGCGCTGGGCGTTGGGCAACCAATTGATGGTTGGTTATGATGATGGGAGCTTTCGACCGGATCAGCCGATTACGGAAGCAGAATTTTTGAAATTATTTTATCTTTCTTTCGGCTATCCAAAGGCTACTAGCATAGGCGAAGAATGGACAGCAGCACCGTATAGAATGGCTAAGTGGTGGAATCATCCAGTTACTGGACTACAATATCCAGTGGCAAGATCGACTCCAATCACCAGAATGGCCGCCGCAAGGTTAGTTGTATCTGGTCTAGGGATGAATTACAACGACACGGATTCCGTCGTTTATTTGCTGGGTAACTCTCTACTTCCACTTCCCGGGGAGCCAACTTTAGTCGGTTTCAAAGGAAATCTCCCGCTTACAAGAGCAGAGGCTATACAATGGATGAGAATGCTCAAGCTTAAGGGAATATATACTGTAAATTCTCGTCCAGAAGAACGATCGGATCGGAGTCACTTACCGTCATTACCAGAACAGGGTACAGGCTTGAAGGACTTTATAGCGGCTCCGGTTACTGACCGCGATTTCGGAATCACGGATAGTGGACGTAATCTTTTTATTGATTTTGGGAGTTCAAGAATGTTAGTAGAGGAACATTACGGGGATTCAACAGGTCAAGATGTATTCAATAATGAAATGTATAAAGAAGTATCTGTACATTATGATACCGAAGGTCGGCTGAACGCTTGGAAAATAGACAAAGATAATGAGCGCATTGATCCAATCCACATAGGTACATTGAACAATATTCGACCTGGGGTAAGTACATTGGAAGATGTGCTAAAGGCATATGGTACATACGTTGCAGTGGATAACGAATACGGGATTATAGTGAGTTACTGGTTTGAGAACAAGGGTGGAGTGTATGAGCCCCGATTGTCACCTTTTGAAATGGATAATATGGAGGGTGGGTTCTATATAGGCTTCATTATTGACAAACAATCTCTGAAAGTTCAAACCATACTCATATCTACAGCTCAGCAGGCAATGAATCCTACGGATATATAGGAATTGTACTGGAACCTTATTCATTCTTTAAAATGTGACGGCATGTCTTTCTGAGGCAGCCGTCTTTTCTTTTATAATTTTTTTACCTCATAAGCTAACATTCTGAGAACTTTATCGTTATACATACGAAGGGAGGTGCAGGATGAAGCCCGGGCAGCTACATCAGATACTTCAACCTAAAATGTTAGAAATTCAAAAATACCTGATTCGTCTCGGGGCACCTGCAGCCGACGCTGAAGATATCGTACAGGATACGGTGTATAAGGCTCTTTTGTATATTGATTCCATTGATGAGAACAAATTCAGTGCATGGTTATATAAAGTAGCGATCAATCGCTACTATGATCTGTGCCGCCGACGCAAGCGGATAGTCATTCCTATTGACTATGTAGATGTGCCGGATATGGAATTGCCAGAGGATCATGTGCTGTTAAAAGAGAAACGGGAAGACATCGAAAGAGTGTTGGATGAGCTTCTACCGCTCCATAAACAACTCATTATTATGAAGTATGAGCTGGAGCTGTCCTATCAGGAGATAGCTGAGCTTCTGGGAATTACGACAGATACAGTGAAATCGGCATTGTTTCGTGCCCGCAAGCAATTTCAAAAAAAGTATAGAGGTGAAGCGGAATGACAGCTCCATGGGAACAAAAGGATGATCAGAACCTTTCAAAAGTAATTAAGAAGGCAAAACGAAAAACAATGATTCGAAACACAATCATTTCTCTAGTGGTGACGGTTATAGTATTATTCGGCGGGATGCTGGGTAACGCCCATCTGACAAGCTGGTTGGCGATGCGTGGTTTGGATGAAGAGAGGATCATGATGAAGATTAGCAGTCCTAACCTTCAGGAGTTGAGAACTGAACTTGATTTAGGGTTTCTATCGGGTAAAGTTGAACTGAGCACTTACAAAGTTGTTGAGGGTGTGCCCATCGTATGGGATACTAAAAAACTGTATTTCGATATGGGCAGCCGGTTTTCTCTGCTTAATAGGGGATACTCTAGTATAAATGTTCCTGACCCGGTAATGACACAGCAAAATTATGAATACTACCGAGGATATAACAGTCAAAATGGTCAGCGGGAAATGATGTTTTATGTGCCTGGAGTGAATTATAACGAAAAAGTGCTAAATGACCTGCCTGCACTCGAACAAATGGAACCTGGCAAGCTCGTAGAAATGGCTGTTTCTTTTGATAAAAGCTACACTCAGGTAGAGGTAGAGAAGATGCTGCCGGCGGGTTTGACACAGACTTGGTATTGGGTAGATACGTATGACAATAAAAAGAACCTTGAGTTTATTAGGAATGACAGCAGCCCGAATAAATATGCCTTACCGGAATCTGCTAGACAAGTATATGGCTACGGTGGGGAATGGGAAGGGTTATTTAAGCCGAAACCAGAGGATTTTTTACAATCCTTAACCTATGGGCTTCAGATGAAGGGCAAGCATTACGGAGAGTTTGAGCGAATCTCGAATTACTTGAAAAAGGATAAAGCGGCGCCGGACGCCAGTGATGTACAGCTATTGGGAGTTGTCGTTACTGGAACTGCGAAAGAGCTGCAAAGCCTCAAAGGAAAACCCTATGTAAATACGGCAGTTCTCGGCGCGATTGTGGATAAATATTAGATCAATATAGTAAAAATGTTGGAGGGGTTGTTCTACAGGTGGATTTTCTACGAAAGAAGACAGCCTCTGCTGACCTCAAGCGGCAATTTGTCTATGACGTGATCGCAGAAATCGCTGATATCTCCGGTTGTTTTTAGTTAACCAAATACGCATTCCGACTCTATAATTAGGGAAATTCTCCCTATTATTCTTAGATATCTGGTCGTCTAACTTATAATTAGGGAAAACCTCCCTGTAATTTACCTAATTTAGTGAAAAATAAACGAATCATCTCGATTTTTAGGGAGAAATTCCCTCATTATGCTCTTTTTTAGCGAATATCGGCTATTTTTAGGGAGTTTTTCCCCAATTACACTAAAGCGCACATCACACAT
>NZ_JBBODA010000066.1:0-10702 GCF_038002705.1 Paenibacillus sp. FSL H7-0716 | reverse complement strand
AAAGTGCAATTAGAGTAAGTTTTGGAGTGGGCGATCTTCTTCCGGAGGAAATAGTCACTGATCAAGCTTTTTCAAGCGATAATTATGAGCTCCACACATCCGTTAACTGCATTTAGTACACTATTCCTCAGAATGCTCATTCAAAAGTTAGTTTAGTTGTATTTCGTGCAGTTAAATTTCCGGTTTTCCTTTAATTCCACTAGATTCACCCTTTTTAGTTGCACGAAGTGCAATTAAATGGCTTCTATGGACTATCTACGCAAAAATAAGCGTACAAAGTGCAATTAGAGTAAGTTTGTTGAGTGGGCGATCTTCTTCCGGAGGAAATAGTCACTGATCAAGTATTTTCAAGCGATTTTTATGAGCTCCACACATCCGTTAACTGCATTTAGTACAACTATTCCTCAGTATGCTCATTCAAAAGTTAGTTTAGTTGTATTTCGTGCAGTTAAATTTCGGGTTTTCCTTTAATTCCACTAGATTCACCCTTTTTAGTTGCACGAAGTGCAATTAAACGGCTTCTATGGACTATCTACGCAGAAATAAGTGTACAAAGTGCAATTAAGTCTGGATAAGCCGCTTGAGCTAAATCTGGATTGCATAGATCTAGCTGAGTTAGATTTTAGATCAGTTAGTTTTGGATCGATTAGCGGTAGATCGGTTAAAGTTGGATCAGCTAAAGCTAGGTCAGCTAGAGCTAGGTCAGCTACAGCTAAGTCAGCTAGACTTGGATCAGCTAGAGCTAGATCAGCTAGAGCTAGGTCAGCTAGAGCTAGGCCAGCTAGGCTAGGTCAGCTAGGCTAGGTCAGCTAGGCTAGGTCAGCTAGACTTAGATCAGCTAAATTCACCTTGATAAATCTAGGTGGATTCTTAAGTTGATCATTAGTACTCTTTTTGCATAATTTTCCTTGTCCATGTTACTGTATAACTGAACAAAGGAGTGAAAATATGGAGACGATTCTAATCATAGAGGACGATGCCAAGCTGGCAAGCTTGCTGAGCACGTACCTATCGAAATATGGGTTCCGTACAATTATTGTAGAGGATTTCAACAGGGTGCTGGAGACTTTTAATGAAAGCTCGGCTGACCTTATCTTACTGGACGTCAATCTGCCTAAATATGATGGGTTCTACTGGTGCCGCCAGATCCGTTCCCTCTCACTCTGCCCGATTCTGTTCATTTCTGCACGGGATAGTGGAATGGATCAGGTGATGGCGCTTGAGAATGGTGGGGACGATTATATCACTAAACCTTTTCACTATGAGGTTGTACTTGCCAAAATCCGCAGCCACATACGTAGAGCATACGGTTCATACTCACAGACTCAAGAAGAGCATAAACTCCAGTCTGGAGGTTTAATCCTCTATCCTGAACGATATATGATCCAATACGACGGGCACACGAGTGAGCTAACCCAGAAGGAAGCGGTTCTACTGGAAGCTTTACTGCTTAAGGAAGGACGAGTGGTTAACCGGGAGCTTCTGCTCGATCTCATGTGGAAGGATCAGCATTTCATAGATGACAATACATTAAATGTCTACATAACCCGTGTCCGCAAAAAGCTCAAGGATCTCGGTCTTGGCGACATTGTGGAAACCGTAAGAGGCGCTGGCTATCGGCTTAATGTTTCTAAGGATACGCCATGAGGCTTTTTTGGAGAGACCAGATCTCACTGATCCTATTCTATCTGCTTCAGATGCTGCTTATCCCTTTGCTGTATTGGCTGTCTGGTGAGAACCGACCGATCTCTATCATGCTTTATGGAATCGCCTTGAGTACCGTAGTTCTACTGCTATATCTAGGCTACCGATACGTTCAGCACCGGAGATTGTATGCAGCATTAAGCGAACCTATGGACATGCTCCAAAAACATCTTGTTTCCTTAGGAGACACTCCTCTTTCAGAAGCTATCCATGAATTATTGCAGCTGATTGACCGCCAGTATCAGGAGCAAGTGAATGCGCATGCGCGCCAGATGGATCAGCATATCGTATTCATGAATCGCTGGGTTCATCAAATGAAGACCCCGCTCTCTGTAATTCAGCTTACGCTAAAGGATCTTGAAGAGGAGGCTGCCGCAAGTATTCAGGAGGAACTGGAACGTCTGCGCGGAGGGCTGGAGATGGTCATCTACACTTCAAGACTTGACCGATTTGAAAATGATTTTCAAGTTGAACCGTTACTTCTGCGCAAAACCGTTAGTGAGGCGGTAGCCGAAAATCGCAGACTATTCATACGCCGGGGCATAAAAGTAGATGTACAGGTGGATGCCAATCTAGCAGTATATAGCGATGCCAAATGGTTAATGTTTATGCTGGCCCAAATCTTAACCAATGCCGTAAACTATACCTCCGGTTCTGGCAAGACCGTTACCCTCTCAGCTCAGCGTGTGGGCACCGACACGATTCTGGATATTACCGATCAAGGGATCGGCATTTCTCCTGAGGATCTGAAGCGGGTCTTTAATCCCTACTTTACGGGTGACCGCGGACGACATTATCATGAATCGACAGGGATGGGGCTGTATCTCGTCCGGGAGATTTGCAACAGGCTCGAACACAAGGTGGATATTCAGTCCCGGCTCGGGGAAGGAACCCGCGTGCGGCTTATTTTTAGCAACAGTGATCATCTACAGAAATACTATTGAGGGGACTTCGTCGTCATTATTCATGGCTTTGAAGCCTCCTTCTTCTTTATAGGCTACTTATCTCTCAACCCATCCTCCACAAGGAGAAAGGCGAACATAACCTTAACGTCTCTGTAAGGAAACCTTAAGGTAAATCCATAGCAGCTAATCTCTCGATCTTATAAATTATATACATAACCCGTCCCCCGGATAAGGCGGATGAAATCATTTTTGTATTGGAAGGAATGAATGATATGAACGTATTGGAAGTCAAAGGACTTCATAAGGTATACCCCGGCAAAATAGTGACCCAAGCCCTCACCGATATTCATCTTAATATTGAAAAAGGTGAATTTGTCGGAATTATGGGACCGTCTGGTAGCGGTAAAACAACACTGCTCAATATGGTATCCACAATCGACCAGCCGTCCTCTGGCGAAGTGAATATCAATGGGAGCAACCCTTATCTTTTGAATAAAAAAGAGCTTGCCCACTTTCGCCGAAAACAGCTGGGCTTTGTGTTTCAGGACTTCAACCTGCTTGAGACGTTAACCGTCGCCGAAAATATTGTGCTGCCCCTGACTTTAGATAACCGTAAGCTCTCACAGATGGAGATTTTGCTTCAAAGAGTCGCTGAACGCTTAAACATTACCGATATTCTGAGTAAACGCACCTATGAAATTTCAGGGGGACAACGTCAGCGGACCGCAATTGCCCGGGCGATCATCACCTCTCCTTCGATTATTTTGGCCGATGAGCCTACGGGTGCGCTTGACTCCAATTCTTCGCGGATGGTGATGGAATCGCTGGAGGATATTAATCACAAAGAAGGCACCACGCTAATGCTCGTAACACATGATCCACTGGCAGCGAGCTACTGCAACCGAATTGTTTTTATAAAAGACGGCAAACTAGCAGCGGAAATTCACCGGGGAGATAACCGTCAGGCCTTCTTTCAAAAGATTATCGACACACTTTCGTTCTGGGGAGGGAATAGTCATGAACTTTCCTCAATTCGCGTTTAATAATGTACGTCGTAATTCGCGCGCTTATTTTGCTTTTTTCTTAAGCAGTGCTTTTATGGTCATGATCTTCTTCTCTTATTCAGTCTTTATTTACCACCCTAGTATTACCAACATCACGCTGGGTGCGAATTCAGCCTCCGGCATGCAAATTGCTTCTTACATTGTGTTTATCTTTGCGTTCTTTTTCGTACTATATTCGATTAGTGCGTTTCTGAAAATGCGTAATCTGGAGTTCGGCATACTGATGATTTTAGGAGCACGCCCTGGCCAGATCAACAAGCTGATTCTTATAGAAAATATGCTGATCGGACTGCTCTCTATAGTAACAGGTGTGTCTTTCGGCATGCTTTTGTCCAAGTTATTTTTGCTGCTAAGCACGACAATTATGGGTATGGAGCCACTGCCCTTTTATTGGCCAATGAAGGCGTTAATGATTACCTCTATCTCTTTCATTTCATTATTTCTGGTCATTTCGATCTTCACATTATTGTTCATTCGTAAGCATCAAGTTCTTGAACTGCTTAAGGGAAATGTTAAACCTAAAAAAGAACCCCGTGTCTCCTTATTGTTCTCATTCTTTGGGCTTCTACTGTTGACCGTCGGCGCTCTCGCGATTCGGAAGCAATTGTCCCCGACCTCACTGTTAGTCGCCGCTGTCACAGGTATCGCTGGAACCTACTTTTTCTACTCTCAGTTATCTGTATTGGGCATTCGCTTACTAAAACTAAGACGCAAGCGGCTGTGGCGCGGAACCAATCTGCTGTGGATTTCCGAGATGAGTTATAAGATTAAAGACAATGCAAGAATGCTGTTCCTTGTAACTGTGGTTACCTCGCTTGCCTGCATGGCTTCGGGAATTCTTTTATCGATTAATCAAGCGAACTCAGACCTCTATAAAAAATCCCCATTCGCTGTGAGTTATACGATTTATGATCCGAAGGATGAAGCACCAGATTTAGAGCCCATTCACACTAAATTAAAGAATGCTAAAGTCGAGTATACAGAGAATAAAGTAGATCTGATCTCTGCTTCCATTCAAGGAATCGATAAGGAAAAAATACTTGGAATTGACCTGATCTCCCGCTCACAGTTCAATCAACTGGGCTTACAGATGGATGTATCCGAGGTTGGACCCTTGTCTGAAAAAGAAGCTGTATTACTGCTGAACCCACATATGGATTCACAGAATTATGCTGCTAATCGAGCGATTCATTTGAAGGTTCAGAAAGATGAGGAACTGATGTTAAAAGAAATACGAACACCAAAGGTACATCCAGTAGATCCAATGGCCACCTCACTTCTAATCGTAGATGACAACTTATATCATAAGATTTCTAATTCAACAGAGAAGTACACGAGACCTTATGTGAAATATCTATACAAAATCCCTGCATGGGACGGTCCTACACCTAATGACAGCTCAGCTGAAGCTGTTGTCACCAGAGACCTCATCCAATGGAATAAAGCTGCTAACAAGGCTAATCATCAATACAGCTCTATACTGGGATCGCGAGCAGACAGCTATCTCTCGACCAAGCAGGGAGCCGCCATGCTTAGCTTTATAGGGATTTTTATCGCTCTGATCTTCTCGCTTTCATCGGCCAGCTTTCTCTTTTTTAAGCTTCATACTGAGCTCAATACAGATAAGCAAATGTATAATGCTTTGTCCAAAATCGGTTTAAGTACTAAAGAAATGTCAGCTTCTGCTACCAAACAGATTTCAGTACTTTTCTATATTCCGATTATTATTGCCACCATTCAGACCCTTGTCGTGATACGCCCGATACTGAAACAGATTAATATCACAAATGTAACTGTGCCCGTGCTTACTACATCTGCTGTATTTCTGGTTGTGCAAACTATCTATTTCCTTATTGCGAGATCACGGTACATTCATAGTCTCAAGAAAATAATGGTGTAACGATATGTCGAAAAGAATCATAACCCTGGATGTACTTCGCGGCTTGGAACTTATGGCAGCACCAAAAGGTTCTCTAGCTGATCAATAGGCAATTTGCTATAGTTAGTGAACTATTACTAATTAATGAAGCAAGGAGGTTCCTGATTTATGTCCAAGGCTGATCACATGTTATCCATTCTCTGGATGCTCAAGCAACGGGGAAGAACCGCCGGGGAACTAGCAGAAGCGCTAGAGATCAGTGTCCGCTCTGTCTATCGTTACATCGACGCGTTATGCATCAGTGGCGTACCCATTATCGCGGATAGTGGACCTGGTGGTGGCTATAGCCTTCCGGAGCATTTTTCCGAGGCCCCGTTATTCTTTGACTCCGACGAACAGCGTTCCCTCCTGCAAGCCGCCTCCTTTGCGCGGGGAACTGGATATCCTTATGTAGAAGCTCTAGATCAAGCAATCGCCAAACTGAAACGATACAGCAATGCGCAGCAATTAGAACAGATGGAGCGCCATGAGAGCGGGATAGAAACCATCCACTCCCCTGCTGTGCCGCTTTCCCACCTGCTGCAAGAGCTTGAATTAGCGACGGCGAACGGACATACCCTCCAGATGGAATATCGCAAGGGAAACGGGGAGACGATTTCTTCCCGCGCTATTGATCCTTATGGACTTGTCCTGTGGAAAGGGCAATGGTACACCGTTGCTTATTGCCATCAGAGGCAAGAAATTCGGTCTTTCCGAGTCGATAGAATGACTGAGCTGCACCCTACAGAAGCTCTGTTTGCCCGTCCAGCTGACTTCTCTGCACGTGATTTTTTGTTAAAAAGCTTGCTGCCCACACCAAATACTCCAGAGAAACTCATAGCAGTAGTCATCGCCGCCGATGAAGGAATCCTTAACGATCTATGCAGTCATTGGCTGTTTGGACATACGCTGGTCCAGCGCATTGACGGACAAGCCCGCTTTCAAGTCGATGAGACCTCCTTACTGACTTATGCGCCTTACTTCTTGTTGCCTTATGGATCAACACTACGAATCCTAGAGCCTTTAGCTCTGAAACAAAAGCTGTCCGCTATAGCTACCGATCTGGCAGCTTATTATAAAACTTAAAATGATTATTTTAGGATCACTGACCGTAGTTGTCAGTGATCCTTTTGTATAGTGTAAATAAGTCTAAGGGAATAAATGATTGTACAAACCAAGGAGGAATAAGGAATGAAAGAACTTCACTATGAATTTTATATTGGCGGAACACCTGAGCAGGTATGGGAGACTTTGATCTCTCCCGAAGGTACTAAACAGATTTACTACGGGAGTGTAATCCAATCCACCTTTAAAGAAGGCGAATTGCTGGAATACGTTGGTCCCGGTGCAGATGGCGATGAAACGATACATGTATATGGGACTCTGCTGGAGTTCACTCCACAAAAAGCGTTTCGTTTCACGCATAAGGTCGGCCCCTCCTATCATAAGGGTACAGAAAGATATGAATCGCGTATATCTTGGCTGCTTGAACCGGTGGGTGGAACTACTAAGCTTTCGCTTATCCACGATGAATGGCATCCTGATGATCCTTCATATGCTGGCAGTATCAACGCCTGGTGGCAGGTTCTGAGTAATATTAAAACCTTGGTCGAGACCGGACTTACACTTGATTTTGGCAGCCGGTCGTAATTTTACTGCTAATTTGGAATTAAGCTCAACCCTGCGGAAAAGAGCGTACAAGCCCTCTTTCGTCAGGGGCTTTTTTTGCTTAATTTTATTTTGCCTAAGGGAAACATTCTTGTTGCAGGGACAAAGTTGTTACCATATACTAATGTTGTGCCAGACTACAAGAAATGTTCTAATACACAAAATAAAAACCATAGGCGGTAAAAATATAAATGAAAGAAGGGATCTCATGACTGGAACAACTATTCCTTTATCAGAAGCTGCAAAGGGTAGCACGCTGCGCATCAGCGACATTGAAGTCCAAGGTGTGCTTAGAAGAAGATTACTGGACCTCGGGTTCGTAGTCGGGAATATCGTAGAGGTGTTGCGGCGTAGTCCATTAGGAGATCCTATAGCTTTTCGGGTAAGCAATACGACCATTGCACTGCGTAGAGAAGAAAGTTCTTTAATATTCGGAGAATTAATTGGAGGTGTAGAAGCATGAGTCAGTTCACCGTCGCTTTTGCAGGCAATCCTAACACTGGAAAAAGCACACTATTCAACCTGCTAACCGGCATGCGACAGCATACTGGAAACTGGGCAGGTAAAACCGTCATTACTGCCGAAGGCGAATTCAAACACAATAACCATTCATACCTCGCGGTAGATTTACCAGGAACGTACTCCCTATACTCAAATTCCGCGGATGAAGAAGCGGCTAGAGATTATATTATTTTTGAACAGCCAGACGTGACACTTGTAGTGCTTGACGCTACTTCGCTGGAACGTAATCTCAATCTTGCCTTGCAAGTGCTGGAGATTACCGGACGGGCGGTTGTCTGCATCAACCTCATTGATGAAGCACGTAAGCTGGGCATCGACATCAACCTGAAGAGTATCTCCAAACGTCTCGGCGTACCCGTCGTTGCGATATCGGCACGCAATAAAATCGGGATCGATGCCTTATTGGATCAAGTGGAGCGAGTGGCTACAGGCGCATTCACAGCGCAGCCGTTGCGCATTAGTTACAACGAAGAGATCGAACGGGGAATTGCCGAGCTTACACCATTGGTAGAGCAAACCATCGGCACCAAATATCCCGCTCGCTGGATTGCACTGCGCTTATTGGACGGTGATGACAGCCTGCTTACTTCACTCAAAGAGCATATGAAAAGCAAGGATTTACCCGAAGCAAAGGAGGTCATCGGCCATGGAGTCACTGCCTATCACTAAGGGACCTGACGCTCTAGATTCCCTATTGTCTACCGCAAAAAAGCTCGCTGACGGCGGAGCCATTCGGGATGAGATTGTCAGTGGTATATACGGGGTATCTGCAGGCATCTGCGGGGATGCAGTTACTTATCGGGATAAGAAGAAACTGAACAACACTTATAAGCTGGATAATATCGTGACCTCCAAAATTTGGGGTTTTCCCATCATGCTCGCCATTCTCGGTGTCGTATTCTGGATTACGATTGCCGGGGCTAACTACCCTTCTAGCTGGCTCGCTTCCTTCTTTGGCTTCATCGAAGGGTATCTGACAGCGGGATTTGAAGCTCTCCATGCCCCAGCTTGGCTGCACGGCGTGCTTGTGCTTGGCTTGTATCGAGGCACCTCATGGGTAATCAGTGTCATGCTGCCACCAATGATGATCTTTTTCCCCGTATTCGCGTTGCTTGAGAATTTCGGGTATCTGCCACGCGTAGCTTTTAACATGGACCGACTGTTCAAAAAATCAGGTGGTCATGGCAAGCAAGCTTTAACCATGTCCATGGGCTTCGGCTGTAACGCGGCCGCTATCCTCTCCACACGAATCATCGAATCGCCGCGTGAACGAATGCTGGCTATACTGACCAACAATTTTGTCCCTTGCAACGGCCGCTGGCCCACGCTGATTTTATTGTCTTCCTTATTTATGGCAGGAGCCGCTACGACAGGCGCGCTTCGTACATTCACCACTGCCTCCGTCCTAATGGGAATGGTTCTAATCGGCATCATTGTTACCTTGACTGTTTCCTGGGTCATGTCCAAAACTGCGCTGCGTGGGGTTCCCACACATTACACATTGGAGCTTCCTCCCTACCGCCGTCCACAAATCTGGAAGACCATACTTATTTCCTCCAAAGATAAGTCCCTTAACGTACTTACTCGGGCTATCGTCGTTGCTGCCCCTGCCGGGATTATCACTTGGATTCTAGGCAATCTGTTTATTGGCGGCGATTCTGTACTGAATCATATGGCTGCATTCTTTGATCCGTTCGCACATTTGCTCGGCATGGATGGCTTTATCATCATGGCCTTTATTCTTGGACTTCCTGCGAATGAAATCGTATTGCCTATCCTGCTTATGGGCTATATGTCCTCAGGCGCTATGGTTGATATCGACAGCTTAGGCAGTATCAAAGATGTCTTTCTCTCACATGGCTGGACCTGGTTGACCGCACTCAACATGATGCTGTTCTCCCTGCTACACTATCCTTGTGGTACGACACTCGTGAACATTTACAAGGAAACAAAAAGCATGAAGTGGGCCGTTCTCTCAGCAGTCATTCCGCTGGGTATCGCCATCGGAGTAACCTTTGCTGTCGCTCAGCTTGCCCGGTTATTTGGGTGGGTGTGACGAGGGCGAGGTAGGCTTGCGATCTAAACTCAAGTGACATCGTCTAACTTTAACTAACTTTTAACTTTAACTAACTTTATCTGACTTCAACTAGCTTCAAGTAACTTCAAGTAACTTCACAACTAACTTCAACTGATTTCACAACTAACTTCAACTGATTTCAACTTACATCGCAAAATTTATCATTAACTCACTAAATTCACCTTAATCACATCACCCAAATTAACCTTGCTACACGGAATTCACCTTACTTTACCTTACAACATCTAAAGTTCAACTTGCTTCCCTTTGCAACACCCTACAATATCTAGAGTTCATCTTGCTTCACTTTGCAACACCAACAATAACTAGAATTTGCTTCACAAAGTCCCGCCCACTTTGAAATCATATTTAGGGAATTTCTCCCTCAAATCCGAACTTTATAGGTACACATTGAACTTATTGCGGAATTTCTCCCTAATAATCGTACTTTATAAGCACACATTCGACTTTTTGCGGAATTTCTCCCTAATAATTAGCCGATTATAGGCAAAAAGGGCAATTTCCGCAGAATTTTAGGGAGGAATTCCCCAATTATCGCTAATAATGAGTAAAACACGATAAAATTAGGGAGGATTTCCCTAATTATTGATTCTAGATGATTCCGAGCTACACTTGAGTACTAGATCAGCACTAGACCTGCATCGCCCTTCCACACATACAAGCACTAGACCTGCATCGCCCTTCAGCACACACCAGCATTAGCATCAGCACCTTTTCCGCCCACCAACAAATTCCGCCACTGATCCACCAACACAAACTGTCATCGTCCGCCACCCCATATCACACTAGCACTCTCACTAAACTTGCGCCCCCTTCCTTACAT
>NZ_JBBODA010000065.1:0-12365 GCF_038002705.1 Paenibacillus sp. FSL H7-0716 | reverse complement strand
TTGTTTTCAGAAATGCAAGCTTTATTTTTCGAAGCTTTTTATCAGCCTCGTCTGTATCGCCTGTACGCTGTCTAACAACGCTTACCTATAATACCCCAACTATTAATAGAAAAGCAACCCCTAATATAAAAATAAACAACTAGCTTAATGATTAAGCTAGTTGTTTATTTAATATCGTTATGATTCTAGCGATTAATTTAATAGTATTTTGCCGCAGTATATTTGCTCGAGGCTTTAATTAAATCAGTTTTCTTATCGCTCTTTGCAAGTCCTGCATCCACTGTAGTATCAATGGTAACCCACTTCCCATTAAGCAACACTTCATTCCATGCATGATATTGCGTAACGTAGCTTGTATTCCCCATTACCAACTTAGCAGGAACATCTACACTCCGCAGCATTGCGGCAAAAAGAGAAGCGTAATCATAGCAAATCCCTTTTTTAGTAGTCAATGTCTTATCGATGCTTGGAATATAATCAGTAGTTACACTATTAGCAAGAGAGTAATCATATTGTACATTCGCAACTACATAGTTATAGATCGCTTTAACTTTCTCTTCGTCTGTTGTTTTGCCTTGTACTAATTGTTTAGCTTTGACAATCGCTTTATCAGAAGAACTCCATTTCACATTCTGTACGGAGCCCAAATATACGGAATTCGAGTCACTCATGGTTACGTCTACTACTTCGGAATATAACGCTTTGTATTTATTGCCGGTTGTGTTCTCCAGAACAGAAACCTTATAAGTCCCATTTCCTTGTTGCAAAGGGAAGTCCTCAGCTTGTCCAGAAGCATACAAGTTATAAGTATAGCTGCTGTTATCTTTGGTGATCATGAGTTTGATTCTTTTATCTTTCGGAATATCATAGTTAATACCAATAACACCTTGAGCCACTTTGGATGTAATCAACCAGCTGGCATCTGCACTTGCAGCTTGAGCTGTACTTACCGGAACTGAAGTCATTAAGACGAACAACGCCACCAGCATAAAATAAACCTTTTTCACGGATAAAACTCCTTTCGGTAGCTGGCTGCCATCCTTTCGGGAAGGCCCTTTAGCTTTGCGTCCCTACCTTTCGATAGGTTTGCCGTTATCGTATAAGCTCTATCTGTTCTAGCTTTACTAGATATAATTGATAGAATCCATTTGAAACAAACAAAAAAAGCCTCTTCATTCGGTAGCTGGCTGCCATCCTTTCGGGAAAAGGCCCTTTAGCTTTGCGTCCCTACCTTTCGGAAGGTTTGCCGTTATCGTGTTTAGCTTTTATAGTATAATACTATCATATTTATAGATGTGAACAAGACCTAATTTACTAGATTACCCATTATTTTATAGATATCTCCCGGTATTTGTGTTTTCTTGTCATTCACTATTCTCATTTTGTTAATTTGGCATGAACAATCAGCCGATGCGTTGGATTCACTAGCGGATCACATGTAATTAAAGTAAGAATCTTATCCTTGTCATTCCCGTCAAGAACAGAGACATCACTCGGATCTACAACAGAAATATCATACACCTCATAGTTAAACACCAGATCACTAGTCTTTACCGTGATGACATCCCCCACAACAACCTCATTCAATCTGTTAAACAAACGACCCGTAGTTCTAGCCCGATGCGCCGCGATTGCAGCATTTCCGATCTCTCCAAGGGGTGCCGTTTCTTTCATATGGGCTGCAGCATGTTTCATATTAGCTTTTGTAGCCCCTTCTAATACAGGCAGCTTCAAATCAATCTTATCGACTTCAATTAGTGCGATTACTTTACCCCCGACTTCAATCTCCGGTTCAGGCTTTTCTGTCTCTTGGGGTTGGGGCTGTGCCTGGGCATCCAGAACCGATTCCTCTGCTAACAGCTGAGTAACTTCAGCATACCTGCTCTTCAAATCTGGTTGGGGTGCACTATCGGCAGTGCTTAGTTCAGCCGTTTCTAATAACTTCTCCTGCTGCCTGTCGTTGTACCATTCGTTAGCTGTCGGATATAACATGATAAGTATCCCAGCCAGTATGAGTAGATAGGAGAATTTACGCAATGTTATTCACCTCCGTATATTGTTTTTATGGATATATACAAATCAAGCAGAAACAGTTACTTGCCTTTAAGCATAGCAACTCCTTCTGCCTGAAATTAATGTTTAAAATACCCATTTACGACTTCCAAAGAAATTGATGATCACCGTGATAAAGGTAACCAGCACCTTAGAGATCAAGACTTGAATACCTAGTTTGTCTGTCAACAGATGCATTAACAGCAGTGATATTCCGAGAACTACCAGATTCAGCACGATAAACTTGACCAGCTGCACGCGGTCGAAGCCTTCTTTATTCCCCCGGTTGCGATCACGAAAGGTAACTTTTTTATTCAAAATAAAGCTATTCGCCGTACCTGCACTATAGGAGATCACCTGCGCCAATGCGTATACCATCCCTAGTGAATTCAACAATGTAAAAATCACAAAATCAATCAGCGTATTGAGTAAACCTACGGCATTAAATTTGAGGAACTGTATGAATGCAGCGCGCAAGTTCTTATCTGACATCATTGTGGTCCTTCCGGCGGTCCAGTTGTTCTTCGTTCTGGTAGCCTTTAGTCTCACTAACAATATATAGCGGTCTATCTTTAGACTCGTCATAAATCCGTCCGATATACTCCCCAATCACACCCAACAGCATCAGAACGATACCGTTAAAGAGCAAATTGACGCCTACAATGGAAGCCCAGCCCGGAACCGTCCAGGAGGTGAAAAATATCCTTTGAAACAAGACGAAAAATAAATAGAGAAAGCTAGAGAATGAAAGGAAGAATCCAATATACGTAGCAATCTTAAGCGGCTTATGTGAAAAAGAGGTGATGCCATCTAACGCAAAACGAATCATTTTCTTCAGCGGATATTTGGTTTCTCCGGCAAAACGTTCTTCCCGTTCATATTCCACCATAGTCTGCTTGAAGCCAACCCAGCTCACCAAACCTCGGACATAACGGTTCTTTTCTTTAAGTCCCCGCAGGACATCACATACCTTACGGTCAATAAGACGGAAATCGCCTGTATCCGTAGGAATATCCACACTTGTCATACTGCTGAGCAGGCGGTAAAAAAGCTTCGCGGTGACCTTTTTGAACATCGTTTCTCCGTGGCGCTTCAGGCGTTTCGCATATACAACGTCGTAGCCCTCTTTCCACTTCTCGATCATTTGCAAAATGACCTCCGGAGGATCCTGAAGATCAGCGTCAATAACAACAACCGCTTGACCTTCGGCATAGTCCATGCCAGCTGTAATCGCTACCTGATGTCCGAAATTACGCGAGAAGTCAATCAGCTTGACATGCTCGTCTCGTTCACAGATCTCCCGAATCATCTGGGCGGAACGATCACGACTGCCGTCATTGACGAAGACCAGCTCATAAGTATCGCCGCACTCGTCCATTACTTTTTTCAAACGTTCATAAGTATGGCTAATTACTTGCTCCTCATTGAACATGGGTACAATCACACTATATCTGGCTTTCACCTTTATTCCTCCTACAAGCTTTTTGGAGCGTTACATCCATCTATACTTCATAATAACGCTGCATACATAAACTTATTTTATAGATTTTATAAATCCTAGAAAACCCAAGTAGGGAACCAACGCAGCATATCTTTCACGTAATCTCCACTGACCTGCATCCCTGACAGTACCGGGTAGAAAGCGATAAAGAGCAGCAAAGCAACGGCTACATAGACATACTGTACGTAACGGGCCTCAGGGAATTTACTATCCAGCAACTTCATTATATATACAATACCAAGAATCATAAATGGTACCATAGCAAAATAATGGTAAATAAACGTTTCTCTTGGGACAAGCATCCACGGAACATATTGCGAGAAGAAGGCGATCCAGATCATGTAGAGGTTCTTATCTTTACGTTTCAGCGTAATCCACAGCGTTGCCAGCATCGCAAAAATACCCGTCCACCAGATAAGAGGATTCCCCATAGTCACTATACTGCTGACCTGACCTTCCGGCAAACCTTCACCGCCGCTAAAGAACCAGACCGGTCTCTTCATAAACGGCCATTGCCACCATGAGGAAGCAAAAGGATGTGTAGCTACAAGTTGGCTGTGGTAGTTGTACATGTTCTTTTGGGAATCAATCAAACCTTTTATAGTGAAGCCCTCTGCTGATGCAGATAACCCCGGTACAAAAGATAAGCTATAAATAATTACTGGAATAATTACAAAGAACCCGATACAACTAGCCAACGTAATAATAGTCTTTTTCCAAAAAGAATCTACTGCTTCACGACAGGTGCCCAGCAATTCCTTGTCTTTAATCTTCCCCTCGGCCAGCAGGCGTCCGGAGGCTTGGTATTCTCTGTAGCGTTCAAAAAGGGAGATAGCCAGCATAATGGCCAGCCCTGCTCCTCCATAGAGCACAATCCATTTCGAAGCTACGCCGATTCCGAAGAATAAGCCAGACCAGAATAACGGAATTAATGTTTTTCTTAAAGGCTGCTTGTAGAAATTCATTGTGTAATACCGCTGCATAAAATAGAACATCAACATAATGAAGAATACTCCGTATACGTCAATCGTGGAGATTCTTGTCTGTGTGAAATGCATGAAATCCAGTGCAAACAATCCTGCCGCGAGGGCGGCGTATTTGCTTTTCTTAAACAAACGAAGCGCCATTACATATATGAGAGGTAACATGGCAACTCCGAACAATGTTCCGATAATACGCCAGCCGAATGGATTGACTCCGAACAGCTCCATACCTATGGCAATCAAAAGCTTGCCAAGCGGTGGATGCGTATTCTCGTAAGGCACTATCCCGTGTGTATATTCATAAGCTGTTCGCGCATGATAGATCTCGTCAAAATAAGTGCTATTCATAAAGTTAGAATATTCCGGAATGAGCGACTGCTCGTCAAAAAGATTGGCCGCTGCTCCTCTTTTAGGTACTGCGTTAGCATCCGGTGTCACACCGGCAATAGGAAGGGGGATTCTTTCTCCCCCCTGCTCATAAAAGGCCATTTCGTTCAAAGTGAACCCTGGAGATGTAACTGTAAACTTCACATATCTCGCAGTAACGTTCAGGGGTTGGCTTTTCCAGATGAAGACATTCCCGACATCCTCACTGACATCCATCGGACTGCTCCAGACCTCAGGATTGTCGCTGAATTCCAGCTTGAACTTCCCCGTGCCCACGCCCCCAAAGATATTGACCCGTTCCAATGGTTTACTCTGCCCCAAATCTACATAGAAGCTTTCACCACTGGCAGCAGGCTCCCATAAGGTCTCTGGAGATTTAGTAGAGCCAAGATTATATAAAGCAAGCGCTGCGTAAACGGCCGTAATAGCTATTATGCATATCCAATCTATACGCTTAAACTTCATCGTTAAATCGCCCTCCCTTCTGATGCGGTTTAATTTGCCCGACAACTCTCAAATCTTCTTCATATTGTTCTTCCGGTGTAATTGGTGCTGGAAGAGGTTTTATTACCTTGCGGACATACACATCGTATCCGATATTCAGCATATAAAGCAGTAATGCTAGATTAGCTATAGCAGTCACTAATACGATTCCGTCTGCACCCGGGCTAACATCTGCATTCAGGTGGGATAAGGTGTACGCCACATTGATGTATTGCGTTAAGCTGAATCCGAGAAACAGCGATAAAAAGCGGCGGTCCCGACTTTCTATATAAGTAAACAAACAAAGAATAAGAGCAGGGAACATATAACGTTCATGCATTTTGGTGCCAAGCACAAAGACCACTACTATAAGCACCATCCCGATAAAATAGGATTTGGTCAGGTCCAAGCGATCCTTTTTAAAGGAATAAAATGCCGCAACAGCTACAGCCACTAAAATAAATATGAAGCCCCATACACGGTATGGAATGCCAAGCCAGGTTAGATCAAGGGATGACCACATCGGATCAGTCAGTGCATACAGATTAAATGCATTCACTGAAGAATACGGATAGGAAGATAACGTACTCTTGTAAAGATCAATAATCCCTACCAGACCTCCGTTATTCCAGAAAAATGGTGCCGCAAGCAATCCGAAGATCCCTAATCCATACAAAGCTCCGAATCCAAGCTGCTTCCAAGCGCGGTGATGATAAAAAGCAAACAACAATACCGGCGTGAATATCAACGCTTGCGGTTTAATTAGCGTCGCTAAGGCAAACAAAATTGCGGAGTGAACAAACTTTTTGTTCGCAGCGCCATGGATACTGAGCAGCAGGAAGATCAAAAAGAATGAATCCGCTTGTCCCCAAGCCGCTGAATTAATAAGTACCGCTGGATTAAACAGAAACAACAACATTAAGCCGAAAGCTATTCCGGTGCCGAGTTTTTTGCGTGACATTTGATATATGAAGTAGCCGAGCACCAAATCAGAAAGGATCGCAGGGAGCTTGAAGAGCAAATTCTCTCCACCTGAGCCCTGAGTGAATCCTAAAACGCCACGAACGGCGCTAAGCACGTACAATATGTACAAATAGCCAGGAGGATAATCGGCAAAATAACCTTCTTCATAAAATTTGCCCGGACCTAAATCCACCATACGCTGTCCCCAAGAAATAAAGGTATTCATATCATTCTGATATCCTTGCGCGGTAAGACCAATCCACACCCTCAGGATAAAAGCAATTCCGATGGCAATGCTCAGCCATTTGGAATAAATATTCTCAGGCTGCTTCATAAGCTTCTCACTACGGAATGCCTTAGTATAAAGCACTGCAAAAAACACGCTAAACAGCGCTGAGATCAGCAACATCTTAGTTGGAGATACTTTATGTGGAGTGTCTGCCTTTTTGTCGCCGGCATCTGGACTAACCGCTGCACTATCCAGCGAAATGACGTTAGCCCCTTCGGGAGCCGCGTCTAATTTTTCTACAGCAAAATCATCAAAATAAGCCTTACCTTGAATCAAGCTAGAGTAGCCGCCCAGACTTGCGCCTATGCCAAATGACTTCTGCTCCGGTCCTGTCTGGCCGATATATTCAAGATACTGCCATTCACCTGCCGTATCAGTTACGCTGGGATACCCCCCGCCTACTCCAACGGCAAGAATGTTGGCGCCCATTCCCTCGCCTGCTGTACTTACTACTTTGATCCATCCAGAGATTTTATAATAACTATTCGGCGTAGCCTCAATCGTCTGCACCCATTTCGAATGATTGGGTTCGATATTTTCAATGACTGCCGCCTTGCTGCCGGAATGGACTTCCTCCGATTGAATTGAAAGTAGGCCTGAATTATCTCCTGAAATCCACATATCCTTAGTCCAGTTAGAAGGCGCATCATCTCCCCCCTCCTCAAAGCCAGGGTTCTGCAATAGATTCCCCTCTGCATAAATGCTTGTTACAGGAAGCACAAACAATAACAGCATCAATACAGTCATTACGGCCGCACGTGTACTCTTGATCATCGTCCCAACCTCACCTCGTCCTATATTCATCTTAGTCCAGCCAAAAGCATATACCTTCTGAAAAACAGCTCCCGAATTAGTGTATTTCACCGTTGCTAAGAAATCATTTGGATTGATTTTCTCATAAAAGAGCATATAAATATAGGGCATGTTTACCTTATCTGGATCGCAAACCCTTTCATCCACAATACTCCATTCCATAGGATCGCCCTAAGCTTCAAGGCTCTTATATAGAATAGAAGAATCGCAGTGGCTAAAGCAAATGCCGGAGCAAAAAAAACAGAGATCAGGATCAAGGTGGGGAACAAATTGGACTCTAACACCAAGGCTGCCTCGTCCTGAACATCACCTCTTCAACAATATAATCTAAAACATAGATGATGAAAAGCTAGAAACATAGACTAGCCTGAATGGTTAAGTGCCAACAAAAATATAAAAAAAGGGCCCCCTCAGTTATGAAGGAGCCTTTGAATGCACATCTGTATGCTATATATGAGTTAGCCCGCACTACCAAGAAATACATAACGGAGAATAATCAGAATAGCAAGTACCCACATCATCCAGTGAATATCGTATTTTTTCTTGCCAGCAAGGTTAGCTACACAAGCAAGGATTACATAAGTTACGATACCAAAGGAAATACCATTAGCAATATTATAAGTGAAAGGCATGATTACTAGAGTAAGGAACGCTGGAATCGCAACAACCATATCTTGAAAATCAATTTCGCGAATCGATTGTGCCATGAGCACGCCTACGACAATCAATGCTGCGGCTGTAGCAGATCCAGGGATCAGAGCCACTATTGGTGCAAGGAACAATGCAAGCAAGAAGCATACACCCGTTGTTACAGCTGTAAGACCCGTACGTCCACCTTCAGCAACACCTGCTGCACTTTCTACAAAAGCAGTAGTAGTGGAAGTACCCAATGCCGCACCACCAGCTACAGCAATGGCATCGACAAACATTGCATTACCTACACGTTTGTTACCTTCTTCAGGGTTGTCCATAATACCAGCGCGTTGAGCAGTACCTACAAGTGTACCAAATGTATCGAACAATTCTACAAAAGTGAATGTTGCGATTGCTGAAACAATACCGGTGTGCAGGATACCATCCCAGTCAAATTCGAAAAAGTTCAATTGCGTCAGGTCAGGCACCCAAGGGGTTGTCGGACTGGACAATGAGCCAAAATCAACTACACCCATCAGTATACCCGCGAGGGTTGTACCCAAAATACCGAATAAAATCGCACCTTTAACTTGCAGTACCATCAGGATGGAAATAAGAAGCAATCCGATAATTACCAATTGTACATCAGTGTTCTCTAGACTACCCATATGAATGATTGTTTCAAAGGATAGGACATCTGTGAATGTATTGGCCGAAATATCTTTACCAGCTTCGACACCAATCGTCATCAAACCACTGTTCTTAAGCCCAAGAATTGTAATGAACATCCCGATACCTACGGTAATGGCATGCTTCAAGCTGTCAGGAATGGCTGTCAGTAAGATCTGCCGCACTCGGGTAACCGTGAGCAGGATGAAGATCAAACCGGAAATAAATACTGCAGTCAGACCCATTTGCCAAGTGAATGGATGTTCTGAGGTTGCAGAAGACAAAATTACGGAAGCAAAGTATGCATTAAGTCCCATACCTGGTGCCAATGCTACTGGAAAGTTTATAAACACGCCCATTGCAATGGTGAAAATACCTGCTGCCAGCGCAGTCGCTAGAAATACAGAGTACCAGCCCATATCGATGCGGCCAAAGGCTGTTAATGTGCTCGGATTAACCGACAGGATGTAAGCCATAGCCATGAACGTAGTCAAGCCGGCCATTATCTCTGTACGTACTGTAGTGCCGTTCTCTTTCAACTTGAAAAACCGATTCAAATTGTTCTCCCCCTAAGGTATGTTGTGGCTGACAGCAACAAAAAGCCGGTATCTGATCGACACCGGCTCGAAAAAAAGAGTAGCACCCATGACTATAGCCCTAGATTCAGGACAATACGGGTTGCTCAGCTCTTCTTAATCGTAGCCAGGTCATTACGGTGACCTCGTAGAAACTTCCAGGCCTATTCCCGGAAATATACGAAAGAATTATGTTGTTGTGCTTTATCATTTTAGGGGGACATCACATAAGTTGTCAATGAAAAAAGCGAACATTTTCGACTTTATTTTTTCTATTGTTCGTAATTCATACATTTTTATCTTTAACTTCAACCCCAAAATCCATTAAATCATGCAGCTTATTAACTATCAAAAGCCTTATCAAATGGGTATTTTTCCCTATAAAACAGTTTCAACATGCCCTAGCTTATTGGCCTTTGGAATACTGATAGCTATGCCAAGAATTAGCAAAATGCCCTATAGCTAAACAAATCACTGCAATACCTAACCAGAAAGATCTGCCCCATATAGCCGCAAATCCAAATGCACAAACAGGGAGAACTGCCATGGGAATCGGAAGAAACAATAATGGAGCCCATAATAATCTGAATGGCTGTCCCTTAACCATATAACGAATCCATAAACCGTAATAAATCGTGATAAACACAAAGATAAGTGCAGCCCAGATCCCGAATTCTACATTTTCGAAGTTATCCTTTGAAATCGCAAGAATGGCTATACACCCCAACTGCCCTACTCTCTCCAAAAGGGTGTAGACGATGCCGGCATCTTTTAAACCGCTGGGAACATGATCGGGCGGAAACTTAATCATCAGTAAACTTGGGGCAAGAATAACCATAGCTATTAGTGTTCCAATAAGTGAGAATCCCATTCTAATGGCTCCTATAAGTTTATTTTTCCCAGTTTATCACATTCTCAATAGTTGCTATATAGGGTCCGTCACAAGCTTCACGGTTAATAAAAAAACCTGCAGTACCTTAATAAAATAAGGAGCTGCAGGTTTGTTATTGCTATATGCTATTCCCACTCAATCGTTGCAGGTGGTTTCGAAGTAATGTCATACACTACGCGGTTTACATTCTCAACTTCGTTGACAATACGTACAGAGATTTTTTCAAGAACATCCCATGGGATACGTGCCCAGTCAGCGGTCATGCCATCGATGGAAGTTACTGCACGAACACCTACTGTGTAGGAATACGTACGAGCATCCCCCATAACTCCGACACTCTTCATGTTAGGCAGAGCAGTGAAGTATTGCCAAATTTCACGGTCTAATCCCGCTTTAGCAATTTCTTCTTGCAGAATGTAGTCAGAATCACGAACGATGGTAAGCTTGTCCTCTGTTACTTCACCCAAGACACGAATAGCAAGACCTGGACCTGGGAAAGGCTGACGCCATACGATCGCACGTGGCATGCCCAGCTCTTCACCGAGTTTACGAACTTCATCCTTAAACAAGGTGTTTAGCGGCTCGATCAAGCTGAATTTCATATCTTCTGGCAGACCGCCCACATTGTGGTGGGATTTAATGGTTTGCGCTGTAGCTGTTCCACTCTCAACGATATCCGTATAAAGCGTACCTTGTGCAAGGAATGAAAAATCTCCGAGCTTAGCTGACTCTTCGTCGAAGCAGTAGATAAACTCGTTACCAATGATTTTACGTTTTTGCTCAGGGTCTTCAACACCTGCAAGTTTGCTCATGAAGCGTTCGCGTGCATCGATTTTCACTACATGAATATCGAATTTGCCTACGAAAGTCTCCATAACGCTTTCTGCTTCACCTTTACGCAAAAGGCCGTGGTCAATAAACATACAAGTCAATTGATCTCCGATTGCACGGTGGATAAGCATAGCCACAACGGAAGAATCCACTCCGCCACTAAGAGCGCAGAGTACTTTTTTATCTCCGACTTGATTGCGAATATCTTGAACGGCTTCATCGATAAACGATTCCATTGTCCATTTGCCGTCGCAACCACAAACTTGGTATAAGAAGTTCGAGATCATCTCGTTACCTTGAACGGAGTGACGTACTTCTGGGTGGAATTGCACAGCGAACAGTTTGCGCTCAGCGTTGCTCATTGCTGCAATTGGAGCACTTTCTGTACCTGCATCCAGCTTGAAGCCTGTTGGAAGCTCAACTACATGGTCACCATGGCTCATCCATACAGTCTGGCGGTTCTCCAATCCTGCAACTAAAGCAGTTCCTTCTGCAAAGTCAACATCAGCTTTACCATATTCCCGTTTAGCTGAACGTTCTACTTTACCATCAAGCTGATGAGCCATCAGCTGCATACCATAACAAATACCGAAGATCGGCACTCCTAGATCATAAATAGCCGGATCTACGTGTGGAGCATCTTCAGCGTATACACTGCTAGGTCCGCCAGAGAAGACAATTCCTTTAGGCGAAAGTGCTTTAATCTTGTCAACTGGCGTATTGTACGGCAAAAGTTCGCTGTATACTCCCAGATCCCGAATTCTGCGCGCGATAAGTTGGTTGTATTGTCCCCCAAAATCGAGAACGACGATAATTTCATTTGGCTTGTTCATTACGTGCCTCCCTTGATTATTGGATTCATTATACTCATGGTTAATTCTCATCGTCAAGGAAAGGAGGACACGCCTCTCATAATCAGAGAGTGATAAAACTTCATGCAGAACCTTCCTTGCTATGGCATAAATTAGATAGCGGATCTAAGCGTTCTTGGCCGTTTATGTTAAACGGAAGGTAATGAGCAGACATTCGCGGATAAACGCGGTCGCATCAGAAGCCGCAGGCTCGCCGCCAAGGCCGGGAGCGGATTTTACGGAATTGTCGCGGGCAGAGATCACGGCTGTGGAGGCCGAAGCTGGCGCGTACGCCAGAGTCTCCCACTGGCGGACGAACTGCCGGACGGCCACGTCTAGTCCGGCATCGTAAATCCGCAGGGAGTCCACATACTCCCTGCCAGTAACGCCGGGCGGCGGCGGTCCAAACCGCTCCGCCAGCCCGTGCCAAGCCAGAGAGGCCG
>NZ_JBBODA010000064.1:0-13071 GCF_038002705.1 Paenibacillus sp. FSL H7-0716 | reverse complement strand
TGTTGATGTTGATGTTGATGTTGATGTTGATGTTGATGTTGATGTTGATATTGATGTTGATGTTAGAGTTGCTGGAGCTGTTTAGTCATGGTGGCATTTTGGCGGGTATTTTTAGTGGTGTGTTTGTTTCATGTTGGTAATAGCCATTGGTGATCTGTGTGTTAGTGTTGTTGACGCTATTTGGTCGTGGTGGCATTTTAGTGGGTAGTTTTGGTGTTGAGTAGTTGGTAGTACTGTAGTTAGTGGTGCTTTAGTTAGCAGCGCTGTAGTTAGCAGTGCTGGATAGTGGCATTATTGGTGTAGTTGATTTATTGGTGTAGTTGATTTATTGGTGTAGTTGATTTATTGGTGTAGTTGATATTATTACTGTACTTGCTGCTGGTCCCAATGGTACTAGTGGGAGCGGAAGTGGTTTAACCCCTAACTAATTAAACTAGTTTTTGTGGGTAATTTTCGTGCTCGTGCGTAGTTTTTCTATGCGAGGAGCAAGGGGGCGACGTTAAGTACTTGTGAATTGGTACTTGTGAATTGGTACTTTTAAATTGCATCTTATGAATGGTACTTATGAATTGGCACTTGTGAATTTGTACTTTAAACTGGTTCATATGAATTGCATATTATAAACTGTTTCTTATAAACTGTTTCTTATAAATTGCTTAGTATCAGCAAGCGAAATGGACAAACCAAAAAGCGTTTGCCATAAATAGCAAACGCTATAATCACCACACATCCCCCACACAACTACTTCTTCGAAGAATACTTCCGCATATCAAACGCGACCGCGGCGATGATGATTAAACCTTTGATAATCAACTGATAGTAAGGGCTGATGCCGATGAAGGTCAGGCCATAGTTGATTAAGGTAAAGATAATAACACCGACCAGAACACCTGGCACTGTTCCGATACCACCGGTTGTGGACACCCCGCCTACGACGCAAGCAGCAATCGCATCAAGCTCATACATGTTACCATAGTTATTGGTTGCGCCACCTGTTCTGGCAGCCTCCAGTACACCCGCCAGACCATAAAGGGCACCAGCAATGGCATAGATGTAGATCAAGTTCTTGGAAACATCGATGCCAGATACCTTAGCTGCCTGCATGTTACCGCCGATAGCGTACATGTTCTTGCCCAGCTTGGTTTTATTGAACACCACCCATACGATGGCGGCGACACCCAAGGCTATCAGCACGATATACGGGATTGAATATTGCCCCTTGCCGATAAACCCGGAACCGATTGTAGTGAAATCTGGACGCAGACCGCCAATCGGCTGTGATTGGTTGGGGTCCATGTCAAAGTACAAGGAATTCAAGCCGTAGACGATAACCATCGTACCCAGTGTTGCGATAAACGGCGGGACGTTCAGCTTGGAGACGACAATACCATTGACGAGTCCGCAGAGAAGACCAGCGATGATAGCTATAAGGATCGGAAGCCACACTTGCACCTGTGGCAGATCAGGAAAAAACCGCCGGGAATAATCCGGAATTTGCAGCATCGAAGCAGAAATTACCGCCGTGAAACCAACCACACGTCCAGCAGACAAGTCCGTCCCAGCTGTGATAAGGATGAAGGCAACACCAAGCGCGATGATAATCCGTGTTGACGACTGAATTAGAATGTCCCGTAAAGTATTTACAGAAATAAAGGCCGGCTCATATAAGGCAATACCCATAATTAGAATTACCAAGACAATATAAATGGCATTTTGAGTAATAAAAGATTGGGCTCTTTTAGCGTTCATTAGTAGTGTTCCTCCTTAAAGTTACGCGAAGAGTACTTCTCTTCGTAAACCAAATCTAGTTTCGCCCAGCAAAACTATCATTGAAATCCTATCCTAATGCTGTGCAGCGAGCCGCATAACTTCGGTTTCCGTAGCTTGCTCGCCTTCTAGTATTCCGGTAAGCCTACCCTCCGACATGACCATTACACGATCAGACATTCCGAGCAGCTCCGGCATCTCAGAGGAGATCATAATGATGCTTTTCCCTTGCTGTGCCAAGTCGGCAATAATCGAATAAATCTCGAATTTAGCTCCTACGTCGATACCGCGAGTCGGCTCGTCCAGAAGCAGGATTTCGGGCTCGGTTAGAAGCCATCTGGCGAGCAGCACTTTTTGCTGATTCCCACCAGAAAGATTCATGATCAGCGTTTTGGTTGTTGGAGTTTTGGTCCGTAATTTTTCAATCATTTTATCGACTTCTTCTTTTTTCTTTTTTCCATCTAGTAGAAGTAGTAGTTTCTGGTATCGATGCAGGTTAGCGATTGCGCCATTCTCATGAACAGACAAGACTGGAAAAATACCGGTGACACGCCGTTCCTCCGTAAGCAATGCCATTCCGTGTTTCTTAGCATCCTTGGGAGATTGAATATGAATGCGCTTACCATCGATAGAAATCGTCCCCGATTTAATAGCCCTCAGGCCAAATAATGCTTCAATAACCTCTGTTCTCTGAGCGCCTACCAGACCACCAATCCCTAAAACCTCACCTCGTCTTAATTCAAAAGAAACATCTTTAAACGATCTTTCTTCAGGGGAGGTTAACCCTTCCACCTTCATATATACTTCGCCAGGCACGTTAAAGCGTTCTGGGAATCGATTGGTCAAGTCGCGGCCGACCATTTTGGAAATGATAAGGTCTGTAGTCAATTCCGCCGCTGGCCAGGTTCCGATTTTTTTACCGTCCCGCATAATGGTAACTTCGTCAGAAATCTCGAGAATCTCTTCCATTTTGTGGGATATATAAATAATAGCTACGCCTCTACTCCTAAGATCCCGTATGATCCGAAATAAATGCTCCACCTCCACACTGGTCAGGGAGGAAGTAGGTTCATCCATTACAATAACTCGGGAGTGAAAAGAGACAGCCTTCGCAATTTCAATGGATTGGATTTTGGATACAGACAATTTACCCACTAATGTCTCGGGATTCAGATCGATATCCAGATCTTTAAACAAATTCTCCGTGTCAGTGTACATTTTCTTATGGTCAATAAACTGAAAAGGTCCAATCCCTTTGGTTGGGAAACGTCCTAACCAGATATTCTCCATCACACTTCGGAACGGCACGGGATGCAGCTCTTGGTGAATCATTGAGATCCCATTTTTCAAAGCGTCATTTGAGCTTCCGATAGAGGTCTTTTCACCCTCCAAAAAAATCTCACCGGCATCCGGTGAATAAATACCAAAGAGACATTTCATTAAAGTGGACTTACCCGCACCATTCTCGCCCATAAGGGCATGCACCGAACCTGGTCTGACCTTTAAACTAACTGCATCCAGCGCTTTGACGCCGGGGAATTCTTTCGTAATGTCGTTCATTTCTAGCAAAAACTCAGCTTTTTCCATGTTGTTACGCCCCCTACGCTTTTTTCTTTTTTCATGAGAGGCACAGCGGTTTCATCCTGTTCCCTGCCTGAAAGAAATCCGAGGAGCGAATATCCGCTCCCCGTTGCTGCTATATGATCATGAATTCCATCTAGATTAGAGCGTTATTATTTGGCGTCATCGATATTGTCTTTGGTGATCTTTTTATAGGAAATCCACACGTATTGGTTGTCTGTGATATCAAAGCCTACGTTATCTTTTGTAGGTGTTTCTCCTTTAGCAAGCAGAGCAGCAACTGTGATTGCAGCTTTACCTTGGTTGTTCGCATCATTCAGCACGGTACCAAGCATCGTTCCATCTTGTAGTGCTTGAATCGCAGGAGCAGTAGCATCTACACCTACTACCGGCATAAATTTATCACCCGTGAAGTAACCTGAAGCTTTCAAAGCTTCGATTGCACCGAGAGCCATATCGTCGTTGTTCGCAAGTACAGCTTCAATTTTGTCGCCATGGGAGCCAAGGAAGGCTGCCATTTTTTCTTGCCCTTTTACGCGGTCCCACATCGCAGTATCTTCAGCCAGCTTTTCTACCTTGATGCCGGCATCTTCAATTGCTTGGATGGAGTACGTAGTACGAAGTTCAGCGTCTTGGTGCCCCGGTTCACCTTTCAGCATTACGTATTGGAGGACGCCGTCGCCGTTTTTATCCGCTTCATGATGTGCCTTCCAGTAGTCCACGATCAGTTGACCGGACATAGTTCCGGATTCTTCCGCTTTAGCACCTACATAATAAACCTTATCCCATTTCTTCATATCTTCTGGCAGCGGCTCGCGGTTCAGGAAGACCACCGGAATATTTGCCGTTTTTGCTTTTTCGATAATAACGCCAGCCGCAGTACGGTCAACTGGATTGATCAGCATGCCTTTATATTTTTTGGTGATGAACAAGTCAACTTTGTCATTTTGTGTGGGTTGAGAATTTTGGCTATCTACGATATCTACAGTAGCAATGCCTTTGGCAGCGGTGTCTATTGCGTTACGAACACCTGTCATGAAGGTATCGTCAAATTTGTAAATGGCTACCCCTACTTTTGGCGATTCAGTGGAAGAGCCCGCATTTTCAGTTTTTGGAGCGTTGGTAGCTTTACCACTGTCTGCATTATTGTTGCTATTGCCACAGCCTGCCAGGGCGGCACCCAGTATTGCGCTTGCTAAAAGAACGGAAGTGATTTTTTTCATTATTCATTGACCTCCTGTTTATACTTCTTTTTTTTGGTTTAACCCTGAATTCTCTCGGGCACATCCATATTATGCCTTAGGTGAAAACGGTTTCGAATATAAAATCCTACTCACTTTTATAAAAATTCTACTGAACCCAAAAAACGAATACCTCCCATTTTAAGGATGGCATTCGTCTTTTCAAAAATAAACCGTCCACTATCTGACGAAGGGAAATAACAATTTCTGATTCTCGGGCCACAGCATATTGTCCAAATCAATGAGTTTAGTGCCCGTATCGACACGATCAGGAACATCCATTCCTTCGATTACCTCAACGGCATGTTTTACGGCTAAATACCCGTTACTAAAAGGATTTTGGATTACGGTCGCTTGAACCGTACCCTCCTGCAGCAACTCCATCATTGACGGGGAGCTGTCGAACGCTACCATTTTAATATTATGCAGCCCTCGGCTCTGGATAGCTTTTGCCGCCCCTTGTGAAGCTGTCTCATTCAAGCTGGCGATCCCGCGAAGATTTGGATGTTTCAGCAGCATTAACCGTGTCAGCTCTTCAGCATCACTAATACTCGAAGTGGTATACGAAATCTCTACTACCTGTATGTTCGGATATCGGGCAGCGTAATTTAAAAATCCCTTTTCCCGTTCCTCTGCATCTCTTGCACCATATTCAATGCCGTTTGAAGACTCCTGCTCCGCCCCCAAAGATGAATTTGTGAAGTTAATGATGCCGACCTCCCCGTATCCATTTAGCAGTTGAATGAGTCTTTCTGCAGACTTTTGTCCCGCTTCATAGCCGTTTGAACCCACATAGGCTCTTACTCTGGCCGAACCGACTTCTGCATCCACAGACAATACAGGAATCTTGGAATATGCCGCCCGATCAACCACTTGTGCAAGTCCCATGTAGCTGCTGGCAGCTAAAATAATAACGTCCGCTTTTTCTTTAATGGAGTCCTCAACCATTCTGACCTGTTCCGCAATATCACTCTCCGCATTCGGAGCTTTGAACGTTAGTTTCACATTAAATTCCTGTGCCGCGGCTTCTGCACCCAATCTAACTGTATTCCAATAGTCGCCTTTGTTCATTTTCACAATAAGATGAATATTGCGGGTTTTGTTCGTGTTGATATAATTAGGTGCCGAATTAAAACACGACGTGATCGTGGTCCATAACACCACACATACCAGCAGGGTTAGCCAAAAACGAACGATTTTCATACCGATGTCTCATCCTCCTCATGTCCAGGATTGCCCTCGCCTGCTGCGAGTGCCGGGAAGATAAGAGTAACCGTAGTGCCTTCTTCAATTTCACTTTCAAAAGAAAGACCATAATCACGCCCATAATACAGCTCAATACGCTCGTTAACATTTCTAACACCTACCCCGGAGCCATGCATACTCTTACTGCCGCCAGTTAAAAGAACCTTCATAGTCTCCTCTGACATACCCAGTCCATTATCACGAATGCGGATGATGACAAGATCATCCTTTAGCTCCGCTTGGATCGAAATAAAACCTTCATCAGGCATCATTTCAATCCCGTGATACAGGGCATTCTCCACAATAGGTTGTAAAATTAACTTAATAGTCTGACACTGCAGCACTTCATCCTGAGCCTCGATCTCGTAGCGGAACTTATTTTTGAACCGAAAGCTCTGAATCACAAGGTAATGACGAACATGATCAAGCTCTTCCTGTACGGTAATCATATTATTCCCTTTACTAAGGCTAATCCGGAAGAACTTCGATAAGGACTGAATCATCGTGACTACCTCCTCAGTCTTGCCGCGTTCAGCGAGCCGGATCACAGAATTTAAGGTATTGTACAGAAAGTGCGGATTGATCTGGGATTGCAGCACTTCAAGCTCACCTTTACGTTTGGTTTCCTGTTCATAAATAATCTGATCCATCAGTTGGCGGATACGTTGCAGCATAAGATTAAACCGTTTGGACAGTTGTTCCACCTCATACGCGCCGCTGACATCTATTCGGGTGTTGAGGTCCCCTTCGCCCACCTGCTGAAGCGTCCGTTCCAGCTTGCGGATAGGGCGGGCAATACGTGCAGACAAAAAGACAGATACAATAATTACACATAAAATGACTACCGCTAAAAACCAGGATAAAAAAGTGTTTAGATCACGTTTGGTAGTTACAATCTCATCATAATAAGCCACACCCACGATCTTCCAGCCTGTCTGTTCCAGTGTTCTTACGGTGATAAACCGTTTTTCGCCCGTAGACTCATCCAAATAGCTACGAAAAGCATATTCCAGTACTGGCTCCACATTCTCATATTTTAAGCCAGCATAAATCAGCTGCTGCTGGGGATGGTACACAATATTTCCCAGCTGATCGAGGATGTAAGCGTATCCTCTTTTGCCAAGCTTAACCTGCTTGCTCAGCTCATCAATGGTTCGAAAGTTAAAATCCATCAGCAGAATGCCGGTTTTTAAGACTCCGTTCTCCTTATATTGAATTAATTTGCTGATAGACACGACCCAGATATATTGACCTTTGAACAAATTCTGAATATGAGGTGCGGAATAAGAGAGCTCTGATGTTCTTTGCGCCGTCGTAAACCAGCTCTGAGTCTCCAGCTGTGTGTTGCTGCGCAGCTTCTGACCGGGTGTACCCACAACATATTTCCCCTGTGGTGTAAAAACAGCCGCCGAGACCAGATCCTCTCTGCTCCCCATTAACATAGCCATTCTTTCCGTCAATAAAGCGGAATCCACGGAAGGGCTATTCGTAATCTGCTCCTCCGCTGTCTCAAAAATATTGCGCATTCCTTTAACATAAAGACCCAGATTGTAATTCACTTGCTCAATGATCTGCTGCATATTCATATTGGCATTCTCTTCTGCGGTCTTGGCAAACTTGTTGTACAGCATAAGGCTGACAACGACAGCTACCAGCACGGCAACAGATGTAAAAGTGAGTGTAATCGTAACTTGAATGCTTCGGAGCTTGGAGGACAACCGACGTTTTCCGCCTTTGGGATGCTGCGGTCTTAGATGAAAGGAATAAGGTTTATCCTTCAGCATCTTTACCCTCCTCTGGAGCTGTTTTTATACTCTTTAGGAGATTGGCCATATTTTTTGCGGAAACAAAAGCTGAAATAGTTAGGATCGGCAAAACCTATTTTTTCTGCGATTTCAAAAGCTTTCAGCTCCGTGGACCGCAAAAGTTCCTTGGCTGCTTCTAACCTAATTTGCAAAAGATAACTAACGAACGTCATTTTCATTTCCTTCTTAAAAATACTGCTAAAATAACCGGTACTTATATGTAAATGCTGACAAACCTTGCCGATGGAAATATCAGATTCAACATAGTGGCTGCGTATATATTCTTTAGCTTCATCAATAAGCAGCTTATAGGAAGATTGACGTTCTAATGCAATCGTATCCATTAAACCGCTACAGACTGCAATAATCCATTGCTTGGCTTCGGCCATACTATTAAATTTATTGATGGCAGTTAGCGACGAAATGCCAGAACCAATATACTTTGCAGCCTCACTTCCGGATTCTTTAGCCACTCGCAGGATAGATGTAATAATCTCCAGCAAAAAAATCTGATAATCCTGTGTAGACACCTGCTCTGCGTCAAGACCGGCAAATAACTCCTCAACAACCTCTTTGAGTTCTTGCACCGTACCTAGTTTAATCGTCCGGATTAAGGATTGCTGGGTTAGTTCATCATAGGTTAGCAGAGTGCTGGAACGTGACTCAACGTCCTCAATCCAGATCACCCGGTTATTGCCGAGAATAAGCCGATAATCTAGTGCCTGCAAGGCATCCCCAAAAGAATTAAATAACAAAGCAGGCGATGAACAGACCGTTCCGGAGCCTGCCGTTACCGTCAGCTTCAAAAACCGCTGTACATTCTGGCGGATTTCTTCAAGAAGCTCAAAAGTCTTTCCAGTGATATCAGTTTCTTCCCCTTCTTCATGGATGGTGAGCAATACGACCTCATCACGATGAATAAACACCCTTCCAAAACCATGCTTCGAACATATTTCTTCAGCAATATTCAGCACAGCGAATAGCTGTAAATTCTTTTCACCAGTGTCTCGTAAAGAAATTTGCCGGCCTGCTGCACCCCCAGCCGATTCCCGCTCAGGACGAATATAATCCACACTAATTACCGAAGCCTGAAACCACCGTCCCGTTAATTTTATGCCATATTCAGAGCTCTTCTCAGCAATTTCATCCGTACGCAGTCTACGCGAAATAAGGGACGATAAAAATTGCTCCCTTAACACAGGCAGACTTTTCCGGTAATGCTCACTGAGTACAAATACATTTTCCTTTTCTGCAATTTCAGCCTCAATAGTTACTCTAACCTTAAGCAGTACATCAATTAATTCCTGCGAAGAGAACGGTTTCAAAATATACTCGTCAATTTGCAATTTTATCGCCTTCTGAGCATATTCAAATTCATCATACCCAGTCAAAATGATAATCTTAGTGTTAGGATGATGACTACGAATCCATTCAGCCAGCTGAAGTCCATTCATAAAAGGCATTTGGATATCGGTAACTACCACATCCGGCAGCAAACGGTCTATGGCATCCGCAGCTTCCCGTCCATTCTCCGCCTGCTCAACAATCTCAAATCCGTAACGCTCCCAGTCAATCTGCCCGATAACGCCTTCCCTAACGTCTTCTTCATCTTCAGCAAGAACTAGCTTATACATGTCTCATCCCTCTTTGGAAACGTTTTAGATGTCATAAATTTTATTGTATATGATTCAAACCAATCCATCTATGGTTAAGTTATTTAAATAGTTTTAGGTATTAATATATTAAATACATATAAAAAAAGAGTTCCAGAGCAAAAAAAAACCATCCCGCCGTAGCTGGGATGGGGATGATCGGTAACCTATATAAGTATTATAGCAACGCTTTGTTAAAGCGATAGCCTGCTGTCTTTTCGAAACCGATATGACGATAAAAAGCATGTGCCGGTGCGCGTTCTACGCGGTTGCCACTTCTAAGGAAAAGCTGACAGCAACCTTGCTCACGTGCCCATTCTTCTGCTGCGGCCACAAGTCTTTTACCGAGTCCGTTTCCTCTGAGTTCTTCTGATACGATAAGTGCAGTAATCTCAGTGATACAATCTGTCTGTTTGTAATACGAGCTTACCTGTCTAAGGCCGATCATACCCACAACTTCATTGTTCAGCTCTGCTACAAGTGTGCATTGGAGATTGCTGTTCTCCATGCTTTCCAGTCTCTCTTTCATCACGCTTAGCGTTGTTGGATAGCCGAATTCCCGCAGAAGCGCTGTAACTCTCTCCAGATCATTCAAGCCGCATTTGCGAATTTCCAGTACAGGTGCCATGGTACTACTGTTCATCCTCATATACCTCCACTTTTAGCATAGACGCCGCCTGCTTGGCTATCGTCCGCGCGATTTCCACATCTTCCGCCGCACTTAACGCTACTGCCATCCGCCGGCCAGGACGAACTTCCGGTTTACCAAATACGCGAACCTGAGTCCTAGGCAGTTCCAAAGCTTCTCCAATTCCGGTCACAGCAAAGGCTCGTCCTTCTCCATCAGCCTTCAGCGTAGCTGAGGCCCCAGGTGTCAGCAATTGTACTGACTGGACAGGAAAACCAAGAATAGCTCTGACATGCACTGCAAATTGAGATAAATCCTGCGTCGCCATCGTGACCATCCCCGTATCATGGGGTCTAGGTGACACTTCACTGAACAATACGCCTCGATCTGTCAAAAAAAGTTCCACTCCAAAAATACCGAAACCTCCGAGCTGATCCGTTACAGCTTTTGCTATAGATTGCGCTTCTTCAAGCTGCTCTGGCTTCATAAAGTGAGGCTGCCAGGATTCCACGTAATCTCCATCCTTCTGAATATGTCCAATAGGTGGACAAAATACCGTTCCAGACACAGAACGCACCGTCAAAAGAGTAATCTCGCTCTCAAAAGTAACAAAAGCCTCCACGATAACTCGTGTTCCTTTAGCTCTTGCTCCATCCAAAGCAGTGTTCCAGCAGTTTTCTGCATCCTCAGGGCTTTTGCATACGCTCTGACCCTTGCCAGAAGAACTCATAATCGGCTTAATGACACAAGGAGTGCCTAGCTCGGCTATAGCTTGTTGCAGTTCTTCCAGACTATCCGCAAAACGGTAATCAGCGGTTGGCAGTCTGAGTTCTTCAGCCGCAAGACGGCGAATCCCTTCTCTGTCCATGGTCAGCCGAGCCGCCCGCGCCGTCGGAACAACGAAAAAGCCTTCTTCTTCAAGCTCTTGAAGAGCGTGAGTGGCGATTGCCTCAATCTCCGGAACAATGACATCCGGTTTCTCAGAACGAATCAGCGCTTTCAGCACCTCTGCATCCAGCATATCAATTACATAGGAACGATGAGCTACACCCATCGCCGGTGCATCGGTATAACGGTCTACAGCTACGGTCTCTACGCCAAGGCGTTGAGCTTCAATTATGACTTCCTTACCCAGTTCCCCGCTGCCCAGCAGCAACAGCTTGCGGCTTTGAGCTGAAAAAGGAGCTCCCCACATTGTCGATTCCAACCTCTTTCGGCAAATTGACTGTCTCGTTTTTATGAATTTCAGAAAACGTAACAGTTTCATTGTATATTTTCAGGCTTCTTTATTTTCATCCATCATACGCCAGATTGCAAGTGTTCTTCGACATTTTCCTACAAACTTCACAGAACTTTGTCGACTTTATCAACGAAAGTTTGTTCTAGACGTGATAATTGGTGGCTTATTTGGCCCCAATGATCTGCTGTCTCACCCCCTTTAAGGAGATCTAACATCGCTTTCTCTTGCTCCGCAAGCCCTTCTTGCAGGCTTTCGGCAGCAGATTTTAATTCTCTGCTGATATTCTCGACGTAATGAGCAATTAATTTCTCCTTCTGCACTGCCGCTGCAAGATTAACCGCTTCTTTCAAAAGCGGCTCTGCCGCAACTTTGACCAAATCCCGCCCAGTTCCCTCAAAGAAATAACGCGGGGATTTGAAATGGCCCCATAAAGCGGACCAGTGCACAGGCTGAAGCTGGCATTCCAGATCCTTAGGAGATGACCAAGCGTGCTCCTCATTCTCCATAAGATGAAAGTCCTCCGTGGAAAAGAGTAGCTCTGTAGCTGCCGCTTCAGCAGCTTCATGAACAAGCCTGCGTCCCGTGCTCTCTAGCCGCAACGTTGTTGCCCATAGCTCTTGCTCAAGCTCGCGCTGAGTAGTACGCATTAGTTCTGCACCACAGGCAGAGAAAATGGCTTTTAAATTCCCTGCATCCTCACGCAGTAAGGAGGGATGAAAAGACTCCTGGAAATTTCTGTTGAAGGAGAAGCTAATCCGCTGGCACACATGATAGATCAGTTCTTCACTTTCATGAATAAGATCTCTGCTAGGACGTTCCTCAGTCTCCAAAAGAGACAACCGCTTCATGGCGAACTGCCGCCGTTCCTGCAGTTCTTTTAACCCGGCTTCACGCTCGCCCGCCGCCTTGGAAGCCAGATTCTGCCATTCCTCAGCCCGGCGCCGAACCGATGCGATACTCTCAGCAGCTGCGTTAAGTGAAAGCTGTGGAAGCTCATCACCAGCAAAGCGGGATAATGCTTGCTCAAATTCATTGAAGCGGGAGGTTTCATAAAGATCGTGATTATGTTGAGTTTTAGCTTCTAGAGCAAGCAAGCTGGACAAAGCATAGATTCTCGGAGAACGCAAACCTCCGGCACGCAGATTTTGAACGACATGCGCTTTAACCTCATCTAGTTCTTCTTCGCTTGAAGCGAGATCAGAAGCATTGATAATAAAGAACATTTTATCGAGAGCAAAGCTGTCTTTAATGCGGCCCAGCTGGGCCAAGAGGCCGCGATCCGCCTTCGAAAAGGCGTGGTTATAATAGGTCACAAAACAGATCGCATCCGCATTTTTCATGTAACTAAAGGTTACGCCAGTGTGGCGTGCATGCAGTGAATCTGCTCCTGGTGTATCTACGAGCACAATCCCGCTCTCCGTCAAAGGACAGGCATAATACAGGTCAATCCCTTGCACGAAGCAAGCCCGGGTCTCTTCCGCAACTAGGTTTCGATATTCATCCAAATCAACCGTCCGCACCGTTCCTAGCAGCGGCTCCGCTTCAGCCCAACCGGATGCTGCGGCTCTTAGAAATCCTGCATGCGGCAGCGCAGAGGGGTGGATTCCCCGTGTTGGCAGGCTCGCAAGAACTGCTGTCCACGTATCCTGTTGCGGCTCTCCAAGCTGCAGCACGCTGAAGGAATGGCAGATGTCATCCCAGAAATCCGCCATGCTCTTCATCGTTACAACCGCGCTGGCATGGCGGAAGTCTCCTTCCGGCGCCAATATGCGGTTAACTGCGGCCGTGGCAGGGTGTGGCGACACGGGCAGCACTTCTTCGCCGAGCAAAGCGTTGGCGAAGGAAGATTTGCCTGCGCTGAACGCACCGAACAGCGCAAGGGTAAAGCGGCCGCCGGCGAGATCCTCCGCCC
>NZ_JBBODA010000063.1:0-18631 GCF_038002705.1 Paenibacillus sp. FSL H7-0716 | reverse complement strand
CCAGTGACACTATTCCCTAGAAACAGGCTCTTATTCGGTACTTTTCAAGCCAATAGCGACTATGCGGTCCGATAGCGACTCAAATATCGAATAATGCTGCATTTAGTGTCATCTGGGTCCTTTAGTTACTGCGGACGCGCAAAGGTTCGCCGGGGCCATTACTGCTGCGGACGCGCAAAGGTTCGCCGGGGCTAGAGCTGAGTTCGTTGTTGCCGAATATGCGAAGAGAATAGTTGGGCCGATTACATACTACTGTGTACGTTCACTTGTTCGCTGGGGCGGTTACTATTCTACTTTTTCAATTGTAATCGGATACATTGCTACAAACTATACTCCCACACCTGGGAGTTTTTTTGTCGTGCAATTATTACAATGAGATACATCACATTTTTATATTGACAGTAATTGTATACGGACTTATGATAAGTCCAGTATAATTGATAACGATTATCATTTAGATATAAAAAAAGGGGTGTTTTTTTTAATGAAATTTACTTATGCTGTCTCTGCAAGTCTACTTGCGGCCTCCATACTGTTCACCGGATGTGCCAATAATAACAATTCTACAAATACTGCTGCCAACAGCACTACAGCCACCAATGCACCGGAGACTGCTGCGGCTACCAATGCGCCGGAGACTGCCACAGCTGACTTCACGTCAGCTATAGATCAATATCGCACATACGTCATCCAGCAATGTGATGAATTTGTGAAGCAAACAGAGAGTTTCACCAACGCTGTAAAAGAGGACAAGATTGATGAGGCTAAGGCGCTCTACGCTCCTGCCCGCATGTATTATGAACGGATTGAGCCTATTGCAGAAGCACTTGGTGACTTGGACCCAAACATCGATGCCCGGGAAAATGATGTAGATGCGGCAGAATGGCGCGGTTTCCACAAGCTTGAGAAAGCACTCTGGCAGGACAATACAACTAAAGACATGACAGAAGTTGCTGACCAATTGCTGAAGGATGCACAGCTGTTGCGTGCGAAAGTTGAGACCGTTGAGATCGACGCGAATCTGCTCGTAACTGGTGCTGTTGAGCTTTTAAATGAGGTCTCCTCCTCCAAAGTAACCGGAGAGGAAGAACGTTACTCGCACACAGACCTGTATGATTTCGTCGCAAACGTTGAGGGTGCACAAAAGATATACGAGCTGTTAAAACCAGAACTAGCTAAAAAAGATGCCGAGCTTGAAAAAACCATTGGTGAACGATTCGCTGCCTTGCAAGCCGAGCTTGCCCCCTTCAAATCCGGAGATGGATATGTTTCCTATGAAGAGCTGAAAGAAGATGAAGTACGTAAACTGAGTCAGAATTTGGACGCCTTGGCTGAGCCATTGTCCAATATGGGAACTATTCTAGGAGTGTGACCCTCATGAATAAACATAACAAGTTTACTGGAGTACCAGGTAATCCTGAAAGTCCCGCTCTTAATGATCAATCGAAGAATGATCCTATATTTGGTAAAAAATTAAGCCGCCGCGATATGCTGCGGCTTACTGGCGCCACTGGCCTTGGTCTTTTGTTAGGGGGCGGAGGTGTCGGTGGAATTATGGCTGCGCGTAATGCTGTAGCTGAGCCAACGAAAGCCGCAGAAGGTGATTCCAGTTCCATTCCTTTTTATGGGAGCCATCAGGCGGGGATTTTGACACCTGCACAGAACTTTATTTATTTTGCTGCCTTTGATTTCACCACAACCAAACTGGCCGATGTGAAAAAACTAATGCAAGCATGGACTACTGCCGCTGCCGCTCTTACTACTGGCGAGCTTATTGGTGACGTGAATGACAATCCCAATCTTCCGCCCTCAGACACCGGGGAAGCGGACGGGCTAAATCCTGCAAGGTGTACGCTGACCTTTGGTGTTGGCCCTTCCTTTTTTGATGAAAGATTCGGCTTAGCTTCGAAACGCCCAGCCCTATTGGCCGATCTTCCGGCATTTGCGGGTGACAATCTTGATCCGAAATGGTGTGGCGGGGATATTTGTGTGCAAGCCTGTGCGGATGATCTGCAGGTCGCATTCCATGCGATCCGCAATCTGGCTCGTATCGCCCGGGGGACTGCTGTACTGCGCTGGACACAGGAAGGTTTTCAACGCACTGGAGCAGCGGATCCCAAGGGGGCTACGCCACGCAATCTTTTGGGTTTCAAAGACGGCACGGGCAATCCCGATACAACCGATAACACTGAAATGAACAAAGTGGTCTGGAACAGCAGCAGTGACGGTCCTTCTTGGATGAGCGGCGGCACTTATATGGCGGTACGCCGGGTACGTCTGCGTATTGAAGTCTGGGATCGTTCTTCGCTAAGTGATCAGGAGGCTACCTTCGGGCGTTATCGTCACACCGGAGCTCCACTCGGAGCTAAGGATGAATTCGATGATCTGGATCTTTCGGCAGCGGACGCTTCCGGGAAACCTGTCATTCCGGCGAATTCACATTCCGCATTGGCGCATGGTGACGGTACAGTCAAAATGCTGCGCCGCTCCTACTCTTTTTCCAGCGGTTTGGACGTCACCACGGGACAGCTTGATGCAGGTTTGTTATTCATTAGCTTTCAACGTGATTTAATGAAACAATTCGTTGCCATTCAGCAGCGCCTCTCTAAGACTGATCTCCTGAACGAATATATGACTCACACCGGCAGTGCGGTATTTGCCTGCTTCCCAGGTGTCCGCAGTGGCGGCTTTATCGGGGAATCACTACTAAGCTAAATTTATGGCTGTCCATTATTGAAGGGGGATTATCCCGATGTTATCTCTTACGCATCCTAAACGGCAAATGCCAAAGGTTGCCTTGCTGATTCTGTTTGGCTTTTTGTGTATGCTTTTGCTCTCCAGCCCCGCGGGGGCGGAGGGCGATGGCACGGTCGACGAGCTCCTGCCGCCGGTCGGCAGCGCGCTCGTCGAAGCCGGCCAGAGCCGCTGGGACGCGGCCGCGGCCGATGTAGAAGTGTTCGCTGCGCTGTGGCGCACCGCGAACACAGGCACGCCGGACCCGGCACTCGCCGGTTCCGCTGCTGCCGTTGACGCCGCGCTTGCAGACGCGACGAAAGCCCTTGCGGCGGGCGGCGGCGAGCCCGCCAAAACCGCACTGTCCACGCTCGCGAGAAGCGTGGACGCGTACGTCACCGCCGCCTCCGGCACGGCCGGCGGTGACACTGGAGCCGCCGGACGCGAGACGGCGGCGAAGCTTTTGCCCGCGGCGGAACGCACGCGGGATGCGGCGCGCAGGGCCGACTGGAGCGCGGCAGCGGCAGCGTACCGCGACATCGTCAGCGGATGGAAGCCGGCGGAGCGCAACATCCGGGCGGACGATTCCGCCGTCTACAGCCTGCTGGAGACGCGAATAAGCCTGCTGCGGATTGCGCTGCAGGCTGAACCGCTCCGCGAGGAGTCGGCGAAATCGGAAGCAGAAGCTCTGTATCAGCTGCTGGCTGATTACAGTGAAGGCAAAACCATTGATGCTGGGGACACTTCCAGTGAACCAGCTTCTATAGAGGGATTAATCAGCTACCTGAACAAAGCTTCCTCCGCTGCCAAAGACAATAACAGCACAGAGGCCGCTAACATCATGGAGCAATTCATCGTAGCCTGGCCTTCTGCCGAAGGGCAAGTCCAGATCGCCTCACCAACAGTCTACAACAATATCGAAAATGAGAGTGCGGCTGTCACAGGTTACCTGCTCTCAAATCCACCTAAACTGGATCAAGCTTTAACCATCATGGACAATATGCTTAGCGAACTAACGCCTTTGGCTGGTGAGACCACTTATAATGCTTGGGATGCCGCTTTGATTTTGTTGCGCGAAGGACTTGAGGCTATTCTCGTCTTGTCAGCACTTCTTGCTTACCTGAAACGTGATGGCAACGCCAAAGCGCAAAAATGGATCTGGTCCGGTGCAGCTGTCGGCCTCATCGCAAGTATCGGATTGGCTGTTGTGCTCACTTATACCATTTCTCGGGCAGCTTCCGGGGGAGCACGGGAGATGATTGAAGGGATTACTGGTCTTGTCGCGGTAGTTATGATGCTCACAATCGGACGCTGGTTACATAGCAAATCAAACACTGCAAATTGGAACAACTACGTGGGTAGGCAAGTTGATGGCGCGCTGGCCAAAGGAAATCTTTGGTCACTGTCCTCCGTTGCAGCGCTTGCTATTTTACGTGAAGGTGCAGAGACTACAATCTTTTATGTGGGTATGGCTCCATCCATCAAGCTGTCTCAATTACTGCTTGGGATTGGATGTGCTCTGATTATTCTTGGTATTGTAGGTTATGCAATTATTGCTTTGAGTGCAAAATTGCCAATTGCCGCCTTCTTCCGTACAGCTACAATTCTGATTTATTACCTAGTATTCCGCTTTCTTGGGGAGAGCATTCACTCGCTTCAGGTCGCCGGCAAACTTCCTGCACATGTACAAGAGGGCTTGCCTTCAATTAACTGGCTTGGCATGTATCCAACTTGGGAAACCTTGCTTCCACAGCTGCTTGTCCTGCTGTTTATTGTGTGGGAGCTGCTTCGGAACAGATCGCCAAAGGCTTCACGAACAGCTTAGTTTTATAAATACAATAGATCTACCGGTCCGTCACGCCCTGGTGGTTACGCCGGTTTAGTCCGGTAATCTCTTGCATTTACAGTCTAATTTATGAAATGGATTCCATAGCAAGCTTTTTATTTGGGAGGTAATTTGCGGACAATATGATAAAATAAAATGACTATACACAAGCACCAAAGGGAGGCTGTTGTACTCTAATGGCTAATATTAAAGAAATTGCCCGTATGGCTGGTGTTTCTGTGACAACAGTCTCGCGGGTGCTCAATAATCACCCTTATGTAAGTGAAGTCAAACGAACCGCAGTCCTAAATACTATTGAAAAATTAAACTACACGCGTAATATGAACGCCGTGCATCTGATCACGGGGCGGACTCAAGCTATAGCTGTTATTATTCCGTATACCAACTTATTTTATTTCTCAGTCATTATTGCAGGCTTGGCTCAAGAAGCACTGCTGGCTCAATACCGGCTCGTTCTCTGCCAAACCGATTATCGTACTGAAGAAGAAATTAAGGTGCTTGAGATGCTGCGGAACAAAGAAATTGACGGTGTAGTTATGGTCTCTTCAACAATGAGCTCAGAAGCTATTGAAGAATATACAGCTTATGGTCCTATTGTGGTATGTCAGGATAGAGGAGAACGCCAATTTTCTTCTGTATATATTGAGCATTATTCTGCTTTTCGCAGCGGCCTTCAATATTTGAATGATAAAGGTTACCGCCATATTGGCTACTGTGAAGGAAGACCACACGGCAGCAGCAGCTCAATCCGGCAAATTGCCTTTAGAGACTTTCTAAAGGCTACAGATCAGCCTTACATTGATGAATGGATGATCTATAACTGTCTGACCGAAGAGGACGGTGCCCGCGTACTTCACCAACTGCTGCAGATGAAAAATCGTCCTGATGCCCTGATTATTTCAGCAGGCGATCATATAGCGGCTGGTTTAATCATCGAAGCTTGGAAAATGGGTATCCGCATTCCTGAGGATCTGGCCGTCATCGGATTTGATGATCAGCCTATCGGCCGAACGTTAGGTCTGACCACTGTAGATAATCAGTTAACTGAAATGGGCATATCCGCTTTTCGGATTATCTATGATCAGATCCAGCGGAATGATGGACAACCCGTCCACCGCAAGCTTGAGTACCGTATTATAGAACGCAATACAGTATAGTATCCCTTTCATCTTATATCTCCGTAATTACATCATTTAACGGTCCACTTTGCAGCCTTCTGCGAGCAGGCCGTTTTTTATTTTTGCATTTTCTCCTCTAGTATTCATTTTTATCCCTTGCTTCCGAATGGAATTTGTTTTATCCTAAGTATGAAAATAATTTTCTACATTCAGTTAATAATTATAAAAATAATTTCAATTTCTCATTGGAACGAGGTGGATGAATGGATGTCCCCAATACTGCATGCACTCGAGCATGAGAAGGCCAAGCTCTCTCAAATGGAACGAAAGCTGGCTGAACGAATTCTCTCCTCACCAGGCGAAATCGTTCATATGGGCATTACAGAATTAGCAGAACAATGCGGAATAAGCCCGGCAACGATCACACGTTTCTGTAAAGTGCTTCATTTTAAAGGCTTTCCAGATTTCAAGGTGAAGCTGGCAGCAGAAATTGCTCATAGTGATGCCGGTCCGCAGGATGGTGGCTCTTCTTATCAAGATATTGTAGCCGGCAACCCACTCTCCGTGATTGTGGAAGCGATGCAGACGAACCATCTGACCTCCATCCGGGATACTACTTCACTGTTAGATCTGGAGCGACTGCAGGCAGCAGTTAATTTATTGTGCCAAGCACGCCGCGTTGATCTATACGGGATGGCGACCTCTTCCATTGTCGCTCAGGATTTCTATCAGAAGCTGATCCGCATAGGCGTAAATTGCACTGCTTTTGCTGATTCCCATATGCAGATTACCTCTGCTTCATCACTCTCCGAAGGTGATGTCGTATTCGCAGTATCCTATTCGGGAGAGACTCCCGAGACCATTGATGCCTTGATGTGCGCGAAAGCTAGCGGAGCAAGCACTATCGCACTAACCTCTTATGGCAGCAGCACCTTGGCTACTCTGGCGGATATCCCCCTATTCTCCTCATCTTTGGAGAAAGGCATGCGCCGGGGAGACATGGCCTCACGCATAGCTCAGCTTCACATCATTGATATTTTGTTCACTGGAATGGTCAGCACCCGTTTTGGGGATTTTATTCCTAGACTGGAGCAATCTTATCTCAATGTCCAACAATACCGAAACAAACGAGGAGGACAATCCTAATGAATATTCTAAAGTTCCATAGTGATGAAGATTTCGTACAAACGGGTGCGAATCTTATCGCCAGCCTGTTGCAAAGCAATCCTAAAGCCGTGCTCGGTCTTGCGACCGGAAGCTCTCCAGTTGGTGTTTATGCCAAATTGGTTGAAATGCATCAAAAAGGACTTGTGAGTTTCTCTAAAGCAACTTCCTTTAATCTGGATGAGTATATCGGCTTGCCTGTCGACCATCCACAGAGCTATCGCAGTTTCATGAACGAGCAATTATTTAACCATATAGATATTGATCCAGGACAGACACATATCCCTAACGGAAACGCAGCGGATATGGAAGCAGAATGCCTTGCATACGATAAAATGCTGGAAGAAAACGGACCCGTTGACTTGCAGATACTCGGTATTGGCAGCAACGGCCACATTGGATTCAACGAACCCGATGCTAACCTCAGCAGCAAAACCCATGTCGTTGACCTGCTTGAAGATACCCGGGAAGCGAATGCCAGATTCTTCGACAGTTTGGACGAAGTCCCTCGGCAAGCGATCACGATGGGCATTGGAGGCATCCTAAAAGCGCGCCAAATCCTCTTAATAGTTCGTGGTGCCGGCAAAGCTGAAGCCATCCGCAATGCTGTTGAAGGCCCGATTACAACCCAATGCCCTGCATCCTTGCTGCAGAGCCATCCAAATGTAATCGTTCTCGTAGATGAAGGAGCAGGCAAATGGCTGAAATAAATAAAGAATTAGAACAGTTGCTGTTAGGTAAGGTACTGACTCCCCAAGGTTTAATTGAGCACGGTGTGATTGCCGTATCTGGAGAGCAGATTCACTATGCTGGCGATGCGGCTTGGCTTCCAGAGCGTTACGCGCATTGGCCTGCCAGTGGTCAAGCAACGGATCTTCTGATCCCCGGATTTGTAGATGTACATGTTCATGGTGGAGCTGGCCACGACTTTATGTACAGTGATACTGAATCGCTGAATGCCATCACTAAGTTCCATAGTTCCCAAGGAACAACAACAATGCTGGCTACAACCATGACCGCTTCCAAGTCTGCTATTGACCAAGTATTCTCCGAAGTCAGCGCTTATCGCGCGGCTGAAATGCCTTACACACAAATTGCAGGCATGCATCTGGAAGGACCTTTCATCAGCCCGAAATGGTCCGGCGCACAAAATCCAGAGCATATTGTTCCTGCCAATATTGAGTGGCTAGCACAATGGGAGAACGATTATCCAGGAATGATCCGGCAAGTCACGCTTGCTCCGGAACGTGAAGGTGCACTCGAGGCTATTCTCTGGCTGCGCAAGCACGGTATAACTGCAGCGCTCGGGCATACGGATGCCTCCTTTGAAGAGGTTATTGCCGCAGCAGATGCTGGACTTAACCAAGCCGTGCATATGTTCAATGCGATGACACCCCTACATCACCGTAAGCCTGGAGCGGCTGGAGCTATTTTGTTCGATAAGCGAATTCGCGCAGAGATTATAGCCGACGGGATTCATGTTCATCCCGCAGCCATTTCTATATTGACCCGTCTCAAGAAAGAGAACAATTTATTACTGATTACTGATGCCATGTCTGCAACTGGACTTAGTGATGGTGAATATACAATCGGTGATTTACCTGTACTCGTTCAAGATGGCATCGCCACCCTTAAAGATAACCCTGCTGCTCTAGCTGGAAGCACACTTACGATGATTCGCGGCTTCCGTTATCTGATCCAAGAGGTAGGACTCAGTTTGGAAGAAGCCTCCCGTGCTGCAAGCCTTACGCCAGCGACATCCATTGGAATGGAACGTAGCATTGGCTCCTTGGAGGCTGGAAAACGCGGCGATATCCTGCGCCTTGATGCTGAATTTAATATTCGCGGCGTATGGATCGGCGGACGTCCAATCACCACTTAATAAAATTAGCTCCAAACAAAAAAGCAACAATTCTCTCCAGATGGTGAGATTGTTGCTTTTTATTTAGATCACAAAAATCATTAATAATTACGTGTTGGGAAAATTCGTTCAACCATGGTGCGGAATTCATCCACAAATCCTTTTATCGGATGACCGGCACGAGCCTCTTCAGCATAAACATTGGCGCGTTCCACGAAGTCAGGATTTGCTGATACGTATACATCCTTAATTCTCGCATCATGTTTTTTAACTTCTGCAGCAATTTTATCTTTAATTGCTTTGGTAACTGTTTCTGTTTCTCTTGTATTTATGGTGTTATTTGTGTTATTCGTACTATTGGTGTTATACATATGCGTCGAATTACTTCTGTAATTCGTATCATGGGTACTAGGAGTGGTACTGCGCATGCCCATTCCAGTTCCCATACCTTTTCCTATCCCCATATCTACATCATGTTTCGAGCCGTTGCTGTTCAGCAGAGGACCATTATTATAAGTATGGTTTCTTGTCGTACCTGTCCCCATAGTACCTGTACCTGTACCTGTACCTGTTCCCAACATACCCGCTCCCAAATTACCCATGCCATTGATTCCATTTCTGGTTGCCGGTCCAGTACTTGTTGTACCAGGAACTGTATTTACAGTACCTCTTAAGGCTCCGTTCATACCATTTGTTACGGCTCCAGTATCATTCATTCCATCACGGCCAATTTTCACTCTTCCTGTACCAGACATTACGCCAGTCGGTCCATAATTGTGAGGAGTGGTTGAGGATTTTGCCCGATACGATGGAGTCCCTTTGGCTCGCAGGCCAGCAGTTGCATCATTTAAAGTAACTGCTACATACGCGCTTTTTCCTGCAAGCATTACATTCGCTGAGCGGACTTCAGGCATAGCAGCAATTCGATCTGCAAGCTCTTGACTGACTTCCATCTTAGTGATGTTATGCGTACCGCCGCGTACGGAGTTTACACCAATACGTCCATCATTAACTCCCCGGACACTATTGGTTTGCACATTCGATTTTTCTGCCGTATTGGTTCCACACCCCGTAATACTCACCAAGCCGAGAAGCAATGCAGCTGAGACTGACATACTGATCTTGGATCGCAACATGAATTCATCCTCCATCTCTAATGTTGTATGTGTGCAGTGTACGATCGTTAGGATGACCTTCTGAAGAACAAGCTATCCTGAAAGGATTTGGAACTATGCCGCTTTGACCGTCACCCGCGAGTGCAGATCGGCGTATCTTATAAACAGTAAGCCATATCTCAACAAGTCGGTAATGCTCCGCAAAAGTCAGGAGGCTTGTGCATGAAGGTTCTATTTACGTTTTATGTACCGAGTGGCGGGGTGGAGACATTAAATAAGCTGCGATGTGAAAGTCTCCAGCGAAGCGGGATCGAATGCCATGTTTTATATCTAATGCCGGGTTCAGGCCAGAATACGACCAATTTTCCGGTATTTGTCTCATCTTCAGATGAAGAAATTAGAAATTTGCTGGAGACCCATAATTACGATGCCATTATTGTTACATCTGATTATTTATTACTGAAACGTCTGCGTGAACTCGGTTACCGCGGTATTATGATATACGAATCTCAAGGCCTTGGAAAACGCAGTCATGCGGAAACTCTGATCAGAGATGCCGTCCCTTATTTCCGTTCTTATTGTAATGCAGTACTAATCCCGCCAACCGATCATTTATTGGAGCTGTTTATTGAAATCTGTCCCTGGCTGCATCGTTATGTAATTCCGAATATTGTTGATGTCCAGTCTTTTCAGCATATCCCCGCTGAACCTCCCGCTAATCCGGTTATCGCTTGGGTAGGCCGGCTAGAGAGCAATAAAAATTGGCGGGAATATTTGAGAATCGCCCATGAAATTCGCCTTTATAAACCAGATATTCATTTGTGGATGTTCCATGATCCTAATTTAGCCGCAGAGGATCAGAAACAATCCTTTCAGGAGGAGCTACACGCCTTAGGGCTGAATGATCGTCTAAGTACTTTTACCAATATTCCTAATCATGTAATGCCAATTTATTATTCCTCAATCGCTAATTCTGGTGGCTTCCTGTTATCCACCTCCATTACAGAAGGATTTGGATATGCTGTTGCCGAAGCGATTTGCTGCACTTGTCCCGTACTTAGTACAGATTCCGATGGTGTCAGATCCTTTATTGTTCATAATGTCACGGGTAAATTTTACCCGCTAGGCAATATTCCAACTGCCGTCAACGAAGGACTGGAGCTTATGAACAATATTCCTCTGCGAGAGGGTCTCCGCCAGCAAGGAAGAGGATATATGGTCTCACGCTTTGGAACAGAAAAGTATGCGGAATCTTTTCGTGAAATGATGAATTCCTATGCCATCTTCTAACCGAAATCACGCAAAAAAACCTTCAAGCCACTTCTCAAGTGGTATTGAAGGTTTTTTGTATTTTAAGGACATATTATTAAGAGTTCCTCGCTACGATCTCAAACAGTGCATTCTGAAACAATTGTGTGCTTTTTTCCCAAGTGAAATGCTGTGAATCCTGCTCCCCCTTACGAGCCAGCCGCTGGCGTAAATCCGGGTCTTTAATTAAGGTTATGATATCATCCGCAAGCCGATTCTCAAACCGGTAGGACATTAAGCAGTTATGGCCATGCCTGCCATATTCCATATTCCCACCGGAGTAAACAGTAACGAGTGCTGCTCCACAACGCATAGCCTCGATGCCTGGTAGCGATCCCGTATCATACGTACTTGAGCTTACAAAAATATCGCTCTCACTATAATGGTAACAAAGCTCAGTATCATTTGCAGGAGTCCTTATATGATATCGTTCATCCGCTAATAATGTTTGAAGTGTAGTCGATTCAGCAAATTCACCAGGAGGAATAATCAAATACAGTTCAACTTCTGGATGAAATCTTCTGACCCGATTTAACTGTTCAAGCAAATAGTCTTGTTCACGATGGCCTGAGAATCCACCCTCTGGCTTTCGCATAACCGCGGAAACTACAAGCTTATTTTCAGGTTCACGAATGTTCAAATTTCTAAAAACAGGATTCACACCAATGGGCACGATTGTCCCCTTAATCCCATGATTCATCTGGACGATTTCTTGCTGCCAACGGGATAGTACAAGCAGATTGCTAGTTAAATTATAGGATGCAAAAGAACGGCTATTGTCAGGTAAAAAAGTGGGCTCGTAGCAAAGCGCTAAACGAATATGAATCCCTTTCCCCTCATTACTTGCCTGCTGCGATACCTCGACTGTGGTATAAAAGTTGGAGACAATCACGTCCCCCACTGGAAAATCGCTGGCCGACAAATCACCATCTGCCGCATAACGCAATTCACAATTTATCTCGTATTCAACGACACCATCGCTGGGCAAGAGGATCGTAATTTCATGACCGATCTCTGACAGACGATTAGCCAGTTCTGCCAGCATCCGTTGTGCTCCGCCCCTAGATAGAGTTAGAACAGGAAATATTAATTTCATTCCCCTCTCTCCTTTAGCAGCAGATGCGATAGAACCCCATGATGGTTTGCTTGTACCTGTTCTATCTCTCTTTTCTGCGCCTCACTATGAATCACTGAGCCCATCTCTTGATGCACTCGATAATCAAGCTGCGGATACTCAATATAAGACCAGCTAAAATGCGGTAAAATACGCAGCCATAAATCATAGTCTTGAGTATATAACAACATTTCATCGAACGTTCCTACAGCACGAAATATATCCATATGAAGAAGAACTGTACTCCCATTCACCGGACAACCCAACATCATAGTCTCAATAAAATGGGCTCTGCTGCTAAAAAGCATACTTACCGTATCTGAGATCCGTTCTCCCTGCTCATTTATATAATAATAGGCTGTATAGTTAAACAAAGTACCCGTACTTTTGAGCTTTTCTATTTGGTTTTTGATTTTATCCGGGTGAAATTGATCATCTGCACTGAGCCAGGCAAAATACGTTCCGGTAGCCACTTCTATCCCTTTGTTCAAAGCAGAAGCTGTCCCTCCATTACTTTTTTGTATATAAATGATTCTGTCACGGAAGGGGGCCAACTTCTCCAGCCATAGGGTAGAACCGTCATCGACTACAATAAGTTCTATATTCGGATAGCTTTGATCCAAGACACTTTGGATGGCGAGATCCACATACGAACAGTTATAAAATGGGATGATCACCGATACTTTAGGTTCTTCACTCATACGCGCTCACCTCCTTCACCCGGAGCTCAACTTTTATACTGTTTTACAAGCAAGCAGGGCATCTACTGGTGCATGGCCCTCCCCGAATGCTTCACGAAACGATGGGTTTTGGGCATGATGGAAGCCTTTAAGTACCGTTACCTCATATCCAAGTGCAATAAAATCCTCCGGCTCCCATCCGCTCCGATGCTTTTGAAAATACTCTCCCTGCAAATGATAATGATCCATACCCTCCTGTGGAAAAAAGCCCCGAGGGGTAAATACAACTACTCGGTTATTGGCGATTCTTTCGGCCATCCCTAGCAGAGTCTTCGCTTCATTTTTATTAAAGTGCTCTATTGAATCAATAAAGGTAACCGCTGAAAATGTTTTGGGGAGGAATAATTTATCCATATGACTGGCATCTGCATGTACCGGAATAATATGAGGTGACTTATATTGACGATGCAGCAGGTACGGCCTGTGAATTTCTAATCCAAGCACTACTGCGGCTTCATATCGTTCAAGCAGGGTACCGGTGCCGCTGCCGATATCCAGAATACTCTCGCAGAATTTCAACTGTTCCAGTAAGACTGGCAGAAAGTCATTCACTTCAATTTCCCGGTACATTACCTTCAGCCCCCCATAGAAGAAATCAAGTGCTGCAGCGAATTTTTGTAGCGGGCATTGGTCGCAGCTGCCTCTGCCATAATTACATCAAAATATTTGATCGTTCCCATGCCCTCATGCGTCCGGTAAGCTGTGAGTGATTGATTCAACATCACCGGTGGATATCCGTTCAGAATGGCGCGGAACCATAAGTCATAATCATGGGTGTAAGGAAGTGATTCATCAAAAAGTCCGATGGCTCCAAACACCTCTCGTTTAAACATCACCGTACAGCCATTAATGGGATTACCGTGTAAAAAACAACGTAAGTAATCCAGGTGACTAGGAAACAATGGCGCAGCATTCAGCTGAACCAGCTGCGATTGAGCGTTAATATAATTAAAGTTGGTATAGGAGATTAACAAGTGGTTCTGCTCCATGAACAGAACCTGATTGTTGATCTTATCCCGATAAAATAAATCATCCGAGCTAAGCCAGACCACATAGTCACCCGTTGCATTCAATATGCCGTGATTCAATGCGGAGGCGGTTCCCCCATTGCCTTTGCCCAAATAATGAATTCGGGAAAGATACGGTGTAATTAGATTGCTATGGGCATGCGAGCCGTCATCGACAATAATGATTTCGTAAGGTTCCCAAGACTGGGAGAACGCACTTTGCAGGGCGTGCTCAATATAAGGACAATTATAAAAAGGAATCACTACCGAAACCTTCGGTCTCATAACAACCTCCCCTCCCCGCTAACTCGGTAATAATTCAAAATATCCATTAACGATTGGCTAAGTCCAATTTCCGGACGCCAGCCCAGTGAAGTCACATCAGCCTCAGGGGTTGATGCTTCCGAACGAACCTGCTTATCTGCTGTGGCTGCGATCTCTGAAATAGCCCGTTCAGCATCTGCGGGTCCCCAGTCCATTGGCACTGGACCTACAGAATGACTGAGCAACTGCTCCGCGATCTCCCCGAGTTCCCACTGCTTCCCTGAATCGATGCGATAGATGGTTCCATTTGTACCTTTACGCAAAATATAATCATAAGCTCTAACGGCATCTCTAACATCTAAAAAATCACGCATCGCATAACGAGAAGAGAGCTTAAATGGAGGTATTTCCTCATCTGGCTGGACTTCACTTCGAACAATGTGCTGTGCTAATAAAGAGCAGAAGCCGGTGGAAGGACCGGGACCAATCAGATTACAGGGCTCAGCCAGCAGAACCGGCTGTTTAAATAAGGTGCCCCAAGCGAGGGACACCAGCTCTTCTATTGTTTTGCTAAGACTGTACGGGTGTGGTGGCCCAGCCACCACACCCGGTTTGAACTTAAGTCTGGAGCCAGCCACTAGAATCCGACTGCTCGGCAGGCTTCGCATGGCCTCCAGTAAATATAAGGTGGCCATCACATTGGTCTCCATATAAAGCAAGGGATTAAGCCATGACTCGGGTACAGAGTTCTTCCCAGCCAAATGAAGGACAGCGTCCGGTGCAGTTTGCTTGATCATCTCAGCTACTGCTTTCCGGTCACTTAAATCACAAACATAAATCTTTACTCCTTCTGGAAAAAGAGTGGAGGCAGCTGTCGATTGCGGCCGCAATACAGCGATAACCTCAGCCCCTCCTGCCGAAAATAATCGAACCGCATGTTGCCCGGTAAATCCACCGGCTCCGGTAATCAGAAGTCTTTGCCCTGTCATAAATACATCTCTGACTGTTTCATCCAGTCAGCCAGTTCTTGCAGCATTAAAGGATATGAAGGCAGCGGCAAGAGGACATCCGCTCTTGTATTCACCAGTGTACGATCCTGAATATGTTCATCCTCAGGGATGATCTCCACATTTTCTTTATGAAAAGCCGCCTGAATATGCTGAAGCAGCTCATATTTACTTACCGGCTCTGGATGCGCTAAATGGATCAGCCCCGATACGGGGGAATCCAGCATTACATCCACTGCTTTGGCTAATTGGAGCGTTGTGACCCCGTTCCACATCACCCGCCGGTATCCTGAAACTTTACCACTCTGCGCCAGGAACCAATCCATCAGACCAATACCGCCAGAGCGGATTTCGGGACCAATAATGGAAGTGCGAATCGTAAGATGCCCGGGTTTTTGCACCTCACCGAGACTTTTAGAAATTGCATATACAGAGGTTCCATCAGGAGCATCCTCTTCGGTGTACCCTCCGCGTGTTCCTTCGAACACGCAGTCGGTACTGATATGAATGAGCCTTGCCTGAACATCCTCCGCCTTTCGCCACAAGTGATGAGGGAGAAAGCCATTCACGTGGTAAGCCCCAATTTTGTCACGCTCCGCGAATTGATTGAGAACCCCCATTGCGTTGATAATGCAATGAGGGGAAACGATATCGACCAGCTTCTCAACTCCGGCTATATCGTTCGCATCTACATACAGCCCGCCAAGATCGCTCTTATCCCGGGTTGTATGGAAGACGTGATGCTTGCCCTGGCGGCGAAAATAATCCGCCAGCATATGCCCCGCCATACCGTTTCCACCTAGGATAAGCAGCTTCATTGCAGGAACCCTCCCCGGATCAAGATGCTTTTGATCTCTTCCCGATCCATCAGATTCGTCTCTGAACTGAAGCTATTGAATGAGACGTGAGGATATGCGCTATAATGTGCCTTTAATTCCGGCATGTTCAGCGTAGGGAGAATTACTAGATACTGCTCATCGTAGACAACGGTAGTTAAGCTTTCGAAATCGCTCATCAGAATCTCGTGGATTTTCTCTCCCGGACGAATCCCGGTCTCGACAATACTCACATTGGACTCTCCGGAAGCTTCAATCAGCACCTCAGCAAGATCGATAATTCGGCAGGTAGGCATAGTCATGACGAAGATTTCTCCACCCAAGCTAACCTCAGAAGCTTTAAATAATAACGTAATAGCATCGCGTAGGGTAAAAAAGAAGCGGGTCATTTTCATATCCGTAATGCGTACCTGACCCTTATCTTTAATCTGCTTCATGAATAAATGCACTACGCTGCCGTTCGTTCCAAGCACATTACCTCCGCGTACAGTAACGAACCGGGTGTTTGAGCCAATCAGATTGGCATACACGAACAATTTTTCCCCGATCGCTTTGGTCATTCCATAGAAGTTGGATGGGTTCGCAGCCTTATCGGTAGAGATGTAAATTGCTTTCTCGACGCCATTTACAATGGCAGCTTCGATCACATTTTGAGTTCCCACTACATTGGTTTTGAGTGCTTCATAAGGCTGATCTTCACAGACTGGAACATGTTTGAGCGCCGCCAGATGAAAGATATAATCAACGCCACGGCAGGCTGCAATCAGCGCATCCTTGTCACGGATATCGCCAATGATAAAGCTGAGACGTTGATCTTCAAACTCCCGGCTCATCGCCACTTGAGCGGATTCACTGCGGGAGAATACGATGATTTCCTTAGGATTTTGTGGCAGAAGTTGCCTAATTAGTTCATGCCCCCAGGAACCAGTTCCGCCTGTGACCACAATCCTTTTATTATTGAACATGCAGGTTCCCTCCAAGCAAGAATTTAACTACCTTGACCGAAACATCCGGAGTCATGTATCCTTCCGGTGCCTCCCAATCCCGATTGAGCGCAGTCATCAGCTTGACGCTGCGCAGAATACTTTTCTGATCTACACCTGAGACTACATTGCTGCCACAATCCACTGTTTCTGGACGTTCCGTCGTTCTGCGAATCGTAACTGTTGGCACTTTCATCAAGCAGCATTCCTCCTGTACAGTCCCGCTGTCGGTGATGGCACATAAGGCGTGCTGTTCCAAATAGACAAAATCAAAAAATCCGAAAGGTTCATGAAATTCAACTAGTGGGTTCATTGGAAGGGAAAATTGCTCAGTAAGTTTGGAGCGAGTGCGAGGATGAATGCTGCATATTAAACGAATTCCAAAATGCTCAGCCACTGCGTTAAGACCCGACATAATTTGTACAAGGGACTCTGGATCATCTACATTCTCAGCACGGTGAGCCGTGACTAGGAAATACTGTCCTGAGGTAAGCTTCAGCTGCTCCAGAATGTCGCTGGTCTGGATTTTGTGCTCAAAATGGGTCATGACCTCATGGATCGGATTTCCTGTTAACACGATACGCCTGCTGGGGAAACCTTCGCTGATTAGATGCCTTTTGCTCTGCTGCGTATAAGGCATATTAATGGTCGAAACGGCGTCGATGACACGGCGGTTTTTCTCTTCTGGTACTTGGAGGTCATAGCAGCGGTTGCCCGCTTCCATATGCACCACCGGAATTCCCATACGTTCAGCCAAAATCGCGCATAACGCGCTGTTCGTATCGCCCAGAAGCAAAACGCGATCTGGTTGTTCTTTTAGTAAAATACTTTCTAACCCTCCGAACATGGCGGCAAGCTGGCCGCCTAGTCCTGCTTGTTTATCCTGCAGCACATAATCTGGTGCCCGCAGTCCCAGCTCAGCAAAGAAAATCCCGCTGAGACTGGCGGTGAAGTTCTGGCCTGTATGCACCAGGATGTGCCGCTCAGCATGTTCGTCGAGAAGCGGAATGATTACACTGAGGCGAATGATTTCAGGCCTCGTGCCTAAAATCGTCATGATCTTCATGAGTTCACTCCCCTGCCTGTTTAATTATGGTCTGACTTGGCTCAGTCAGCGGACTGTGCTCTGGTTGCTGGATTGAGCTCTTTTTGCGGGATTTATACCGCTCATTTGGCTCAGGTTGCTGGAATGAGATCAATAAGCGGGATTTTTACCGCTCATTTGGCTCAGGTTGCTGGAATGAGATCAATAAGCGGGATTTATACCGCTCATTTGGCTCAGGTTGCTGGATTGAGATCAATAAGCGGGAATTATACCGCTCATTTGGCTCAGGTTGCTGGATTGAGATCAATAAGCGGGATTTATACCGCTCATTTGGCTCAGGTTGCTGGATTGAGATCAATAAGCGGGAATTATACCGTTCTTTGGGCTCATCTAGCTAAATTCGCTGCATTCGAGAGCAGATATGCCCCTCTTTGCGCTCCGCTTGCTACTTCGCTGCAATCGAGGCATTTACGCCGCGCGCCGCCGTCCA
>NZ_JBBODA010000062.1:0-19130 GCF_038002705.1 Paenibacillus sp. FSL H7-0716 | reverse complement strand
GCCGGCAGCGCCATGGGGTACCGCTTCGTGGCGCTGGATCCTGCGCCGGATGCGCCTAGCGGTCAAGTTACGCCGCAGATCACGGCGGCGTATAACGACCGGGACGCGGCGCGGGAGCTGGCCCGCCGCGCGGACGTCATCACGTACGAGTTCGAGAACGTCGACGCGGGCGTAGCCGCACTGCTGGCGGAGGAATCGTACGTGCCGCAGGGCAGCGCGCTGCTGTATACCACGCAGCATCGGCTGCGCGAAAAAGCCGCCATCGAGGCGGCGGGCGTTCCGGTCGCCCCGTACCGGAAGGTGGACAGCCTTGCGGAGCTAAAAGAGGCGGCGGCTGAACTTGGACTACCTTGTGTGCTCAAGACAGCCACAGGCGGTTATGACGGCAAGGGTCAAGCTGTGATTCGTCAGGAAGAAGAGCTGGAAGAAGCTTTCCGGCAGGTTGCACCCGGTGAGGTGATTCCGGAGCTGGTGCTTGAGAAGTTTGTAGCTTTTCAATGCGAAATATCCGTTGTTGCTGCACGCAGTGCATCTGGGGAGGTCAAAAGCTTCCCGCCTTCTGAGAACATTCATGTAAATAATATTTTGCATCTGTCCATTGTACCTGCAAGAGTGTCAGCGGACATTCAGCGCAGAGCTTGCGAGCTGGCTGAGACTTTAATCGCAGGCCTGAATGCAGTTGGACTGCTTGCCGTGGAAATGTTCGTCACAGCGGACGGTGAATTGTTCGTCAATGAGCTGGCACCAAGGCCGCATAATTCCGGCCATTACACCATGGATGCTTGCGTGACCTCACAGTTCGAGCAGCATGTCCGGGCGATTTGTAATCTGCCGCTGGGCGATACAACGCTTTTGACACCTGTAGTTATGGTAAATGTATTAGGTCAGCATTTGGATGGTGCTATTAAAGCGACCTGTACACATGAGGAAAAAGATAATAAGCTGGGTATTGTACCTAAGCTTCATATATATGGCAAGACTGAGAGTAAGACTGGTCGTAAGATGGGTCATATCAATCTGCTGTGCAAGGATACCGGAGACGGCTTATCCTGGGTGGAGCAATCTAAACTTTGGAGGAACTAAAGAATATGATCGAACGTTACAGCAGACCCGAGATGCGGGCCATTTGGACTGAGGAGAATAAATTCAAAGCGTGGCTGGAAGTGGAAATTTGCGCTTGTGAAGCATGGGCGGAGCTGGGAGTCATCCCACATGAAGATGCTGCTAAGCTGCGTAAGGATGCTAAATTCGACATCGCACGTATTGATGAAATCGAACTGGAAACACGTCATGACGTAATTGCGTTTACTCGTGCGGTTTCCGAAAGCCTTGGCGCAGAACGCAAATGGGTACACTACGGCCTTACTTCCACAGATGTGGTGGATACAGCACTGGGTTACTTGCTGCGTCAAGCGAATGAGATTCTAGAGAAGGATATTATCAACTTTATTGAGATCCTTAAAGATAAAGCTATTGCTTATAAAGATACACCGATGATGGGCCGTACACATGGGGTTCATGCTGAGCCAACTACTTTTGGTCTGAAAATGGCATTGTGGTACGAAGAAATGAAACGTAACCTGGAGCGTTTCCGCCATGCTGCGAACGGTGTGCAATTTGGCAAAATCTCCGGAGCCGTTGGTACGTATGCCAACATCGATCCATTCGTAGAAGAATTTGTCTGCCGTAAGCTGGGTACAAGCCCTGCACCGATCTCGACACAAACTCTACAGCGCGACCGTCACGCTGAATATATGGCAGCTCTTGCTCTGGTAGCAACCTCGCTAGACAAATTCGCTACCGAAATCCGCGCTCTGCAAAAGAGTGAGATTCGCGAAGTAGAAGAAGCTTTTGCCAAAGGTCAAAAGGGTTCATCTGCTATGCCGCATAAACGGAATCCTATTGGCTGCGAGAATATTTCCGGTCTGTCCCGCGTGATTCGCGGACATATGGTTACAGCTTACGAGAACGTGCCGCTCTGGCATGAACGCGATATCTCGCACTCTTCAGTGGAACGTATCATCCTTCCGGATGCAACGATGCTGCTGAACTACATGCTGAACCGTTTCGGAAACATCGTGAAGAACCTGACTGTATTCCCAGAGAATATGAAGCGTAACATGAACCGTACCTTCGGCGTTCCTTTCTCCGGCCGGATCTTAACCAAGCTGATTGATAAAGGCTTCAGCCGCGAGCAAGCGTACGATACCGTTCAACCACGTGCGATGCAAGCTTGGGAAGAGCAAAAGCAGTTCCGTGATATCGTGGAAGCTACACCTGAAATCACTAATGTCCTCACCCCAGAAGAGATTGAAGATGCATTTAACCCTTCTTGGCACCTTAAGCATGTGGATACCATCTTCCGCAAGCTAGAACTGCTCTAAAAAATAGGTGCGTTAATGGTTGGGTCGATAAGGAACGAATTCCTCAGAATGAGACCTTAGAGATCCTAAAAAGATAAGTTAGTGGTGAACTAAGGAACGCTGCAATAAATGCAAAGCTGGATGGGGAGCACTGTAGAGGAAGTTTGGAACTGTAGAAGCGTTAGCGTTCGCCTTTATCCTCGGATTTCTACCGCGAGAAGCGGTTCAAATCAAGAAATCTGAGGATAACAGCGATCGGAAGTCCAAACATTCCTCGGAAGTACTTCCTCCTAGACCAGCCCAACTTAGGAAGATCATTAGTTCAAGGGAGGAAAGGTCATGACATCATCGGCCGTATCCACAGCCGTGGAACTCATCAATGCGCCGCTGCTCTACAAAGGGAAGGTTCGTGAGCTATACGATTTAGGAGAAAATGTACTGATCGTAGTTACGGATCGGATATCTGCTTTTGACTATGTGCTGGACCCGGCGGTCCCTGAAAAGGGCAATGTGCTTAACCGTCTGAGCGCGTTCTGGTTCGGACAGACTAAAGAGCTGATGGAGAATCATGTCGTTCATATTGATGTGGATCTGCTCGGCGACGTAGTTAAGGACAAAGAGGCCCTCAGAAACCGTGTCATGGTGGTACGCAAAGCGGAGCGCATTGATATCGAATGCGTAGTGCGTGGATGCATCACTGGCGGCGGCTGGAGACAGTATCAAGAAACCGGCAAGGTAAATGGTATTGAGCTTCCTGCTAACCTCCGCAAAAACGCGCTGCTGGCAGAGCCGATTTTTACCCCTGCGGCTAAAAATGATGTAGGTCACGATGAGGATATTCCATTTGAGAAAATGCAGGAATTAATCGGAGCTGATCTGGCGCTTGAGCTGCAGGAAAAGAGCTTAAAGCTGTTCGCTTTTGCTAGAGAGTATTGTGCTGAGCGTGGGATCATACTTGCGGACTGCAAATTCGAATTCGGCTTGTTGGACGGTAAGGTGATTCTGATCGATGAGATTTTTACACCGGATGCTTCCCGCTTCTGGGCTAAGGATAAATACGCGCTTGATATTGAAATTGATAGTATGGATAAAGAGCCTGTTCGTACGTATCTATCTGCATCTGCCTGGGATAAGAATAGTAAGCCTGATCCGCTCCCACTGGAAGTAGTAGAAGAAACTACACGGCGTTATCTGGACATTTATCATCGTCTTACTGGCAAGTCTTTATAGTTCAACATAGTGTGTGCACTCATGGGAATAAATTCAGTATATATTTTTGAAGCTAAATGTACTCATTGTAGAATTTCAGTTTCAGAGGGTATGCTCATTAAAATTTAGGAGGAACTACAAGCATATGTTAAAAGCGACGGTATATGTCACCATAAAGAAAAGCGTTCTTGATCCACAAGGGGTAGCAGTACAAGGAGCACTTCATTCGGTAGGCTTCCAAGAAGTTGAAAGCTTGCGTATCGGGAAATATATGGAGTTGACTTTGGATACGGATAACCGTGCTGAAGCGGAAGTGCGTCTTAAGGAAATGTGCGAAAAGCTACTTGCCAACACGGTGATCGAGGATTACCGCTACGAATTGGAGGACTAAACGACATGAAATTTGCTGTACTTGTCTTCCCAGGCTCCAACTGTGATATTGATTGCTACAAGGCGGTAGAGGACAGTCTCGGCGAACCAGTCGATTACGTGTGGCATACAGCGACGGATTTGTCGGCGTATGATTGCATTTTGGTTCCAGGCGGATTCTCATATGGTGATTACCTGCGCTGTGGCGCGATTTCGAGATTTGCTCCTGTTATGGCGGAAGTTGCTAAAGCAGCAGAGCAAGGGAAATACGTGCTAGGCATTTGCAATGGGTTCCAAATTCTTACTGAGGCTGGTTTGCTGCCAGGTGCGCTTCGCCGCAACATGTCGATGAAGTTCCGCTGTCACGATACAGTGCTTAAGGTTGTTAATAATGAAACCCCATTTACTATTGACTATGCTAAAGATGAAGAAATCATCATTCCAATCGCACACGGTGAAGGAAACTACTACTGTGATGACGAGACTTTGGCAGAGCTGAAAGCTAACAATCAGATCGTGTTTACCTATAGCGATAACCCTAACGGCTCCGTAGCCGATATTGCGGGTGTTAGTAACGTACAAGGGAATGTGGTTGGCATGATGCCTCACCCTGAGCGCGCGGCTAATAGTTTGCTTGGTTCAGAAGACGGCAAAAGAATGTTTACATCCATACTGAAGACTTGGAGGGATCGTCATGACGCAGCAAGTATCCGTTAAGGAACCGACCGCAGAACAGATTGCGGAGCAGAAAATTTACAGCCAGTTCGGTGTGTCGGACAGCGAATATGAGCTGATCAAGTCTTTTATGGGACGTTTGCCGAACTACACTGAAATCGGCGTATTTAGCGTAATGTGGTCCGAGCACTGTGCCTATAAGAACTCCAAACCACTCCTGAAACGTTTCCCAATTTCCGGACCACGTGTCCTGATGGGACCTGGCGAGGGCGCAGGGATTGTAGATATCGGTGACAACCAAGCGGTTGTTTTTAAAATCGAAAGTCATAACCACCCTTCAGCGGTAGAACCATTCCAAGGTGCGGCAACGGGTGTCGGCGGGATTATCCGTGATATTTTCTCCATGGGCTCCAGACCTATCGCAATCCTTAATTCACTACGTTTCGGGAAGCTGGAAAGTGATCGAGTGAAGTATTTGTTCGAACATGTAGTGTCTGGTATTGCTGGTTATGGTAACTGTATCGGGATTCCAACGGTTGGCGGCGAAATCATGTTTGATGATAGCTATGATGGCAATCCGCTAGTTAACGCAATGTGTGTGGGTCTGATCGATCATGACAAAATCCAACGTGGTGTAGCTAAGGGTGTTGGCAACCCAGTCTTCTATGTAGGTCCACCTACAGGTCGTGATGGAATTCATGGTGCTACTTTTGCATCGGTAGAGCTTAGTGAGGAATCAGAAGCTAAACGTACCGCAGTACAAGTCGGCGATCCATTTATGGAAAAGCTCGTTATGGAATCTTGTCTAGAACTGATCGACAGCGGCATCGTTATCGGGATTCAGGATATGGGCGCAGCGGGTCTTACATGCTCTAGTGCGGAGATGGCAAGTAAAGCAGGCAATGGTCTGGAGCTGTATCTTGATCAGGTGCCACAACGTGAAGAGGGCATGACGCCTTACGAAATGATGCTTTCAGAATCACAAGAACGGATGTTGTTTGTCGTTGAGCCGAAGGATGAGGCCCAGGCACAAGAGATTTTTGACCGCTGGGGTGTTATCTGCTGTAAAGTCGGTAAAGTTACGGATGATGGCCGCTTGAAATTGTATCATCACGGCGAGGTTGTTGGTGACATGCCAGTAACGGCGCTCGTGGATGAGTGTCCAGTATATAACAAACCTTCTGAGGTTCCTGCTTATTATATTGCGAATGAAAAGGTAGATACCCTTCGTTACGAGGAAGTTACGGATCTGGGCGGTGCATTGCGTACAGTGCTTGGATCACCAACCGTAGCAAGTAAAGCATGGGTATACAATCAATACGATTACATGGTGCGGACGAGCACAGCTGTACGCCCTGGATCTGACGCGGCTGTAGTTACCATTCATGGTACTCGTAAAGGACTTGCGATGACTACAGACTGTAATGGCCGTTATGTTCATCTTGATCCTGAAGTGGGTGGACGTATTGCAGTTAGCGAAGCGGCACGTAACATCGTTTGTTCCGGTGCTGAACCGCTGGCTATTACGGATAACCTGAACTTCGGAAATCCTGAGAAGCCTGATGTGTTCTGGCAAATGGAGCGTGCGGTTGATGGTATGGCTGAAGCCTGTCGTGTGCTGGATACTCCGGTTATCGGTGGTAATGTCAGTCTTTATAACGAAAATACTACGGGCTCCATCTATCCAACGCCGGTTGTCGGCATGGTTGGTTTAGTAGCGGACACGGATCATATTACGACTCAAGGGTTCAAGCAAGAAGGAGATTCTATTCTTCTGCTGGGAGTAACCAAGGCTGAGCTGGGCGGCAGTGAATTCCAATATGCTGTTCATGGTGTGACCGAGGGTCGTCCTCCGGCTTTGGAGTTGGCTACTGAGAAAAAACTGCTGAACGCAGTCCTTACCTCAATTCGTGGCGGTCTGGTGCGTTCCGCACATGACTTGTCCGAAGGTGGACTTGCCGTAGCGCTTGCAGAGAGCTGTATCAGCGGCGGAATCGGAGCGAACGTTGAGCTTTCAGCTAACGGTCTTAGATCTGATGTAGCATTGTTCAGCGAAAGCCAATCACGCATTGTGCTGACAGCCGCTCCTGAACGTGCGGAAGAGCTGAAAGCAGCGATTGCAGCCAGCGGTGTTCCCGTGGAAATCATCGGAACTGTAGGTGGAGACAGACTGCGCGTAAATCTGGACGGCGTGTCCGCACTAGATGAAGCTGTAGCAGAATTGAAATTCGTTTGGGAGGATGCTATTCCATGTCTTATGAAATAAAGACCGGGAAAGAGCAGGAGACTCCAATCCTGTGGACTGGTGACTTTTACAATGAAGGAACGGGCTCGGGAGATATTTTTGACACATTAAAAGAAGAATGCGGCGTTTTCGGGGTCTTCGGACACCCGGAAGCGGCGTCCATGTCTTATTACGGCTTACACGCCTTACAACACCGTGGAGAAGAAAGTGCGGGAATCTGCGTAGCAGACGGTCGCGATTTCAACTATCACCGCGGGATGGGGTTAGTAAAAGAAGTATTCGACAAGGACAAAATTGCCTCATTGGTTGGAGACATGTCCATTGGGCATGTACGTTATTCCACTAGTGGAGACAGCCGCTTAACCAATGCGCAGCCGCTGGTATTTAAATATCGTGACGGCGATTTGGCGATTGCTACGAACGGCAACATAGTAAATGAACCGTTGATCCGCAAACAGCTGGAGCAAAGCGGGTCGATCTTTCAAACTACGAGTGATACAGAAGTGCTGGCGCATCTGATTGCCCGTTCGCCAAAGGATTTTGTTGAAGCGGCAAAAGATGCGCTGCAGCAGCTCGTTGGCGGGTTTGCTTTTCTGCTTATGACAAATGACAAGTTAATTGTCGCTTCAGATTCCCATGGCTTGCGTCCGCTAGTGATGGGACGGATTGGTGAAGCTTATATTTTTGCTTCCGAGTCCTGCGCATTAGAGGTCATTGGGGCACAGCTGGTTCGTGATATTGAGCCTGGCGAATTGCTAGTCCTCGACAAAAACGGCCTCTTAGAGGACCGTTTTACCGAACCCAAACGTAAAGCGCTGTGCGCGATGGAGTATATTTACTTCTCCCGCCCAGACAGTGATATGAACGGCTCTAACCTGCACTCCGCCCGTAAGCGGATGGGTAGCCGCATGGCACTGGAAGCTTTTGTCGATGCTGATCTCGTAACCGGGGTGCCGGATTCCAGTATTTCAGCAGCCATCGGGTATGCCGAGCAAACGGGAATTCCTTATGAGCTTGGGCTCATTAAGAATAAGTACACTGGACGGACCTTCATCCAGCCGAGCCAAGAACTGCGTGAGCAAGGTGTGAAGATGAAGCTGAGCGCCGTGCGCAGTGTAGTTGATGGCAAACGTGTCGTTATGATCGATGATTCTATCGTTCGTGGCACGACCTCACGCCGAATCGTCAATCTGCTTCGGGAAGCGGGAGCTGTTGAAGTGCATGTGCGGATTACTTCACCGCCGTTCAAGAATCCTTGCTTCTACGGCATTGATACACCAGACCGCCGCGATCTCATCGCGTCCTACAAGACCATTGAGGAAATGTGCGAAGAGATCAACGCCGATTCCTTGGCATTTTTGTCACCGGAAGGCTTAATCTCTTCCATTGGTGGACACAACAAAGATGACTATAAAGGCGGACTTTGCCTTTCTTGCTTTGATAATGATTACCCGACGCAGGTGGATTTTGGCGGGGCAGAGAAAGATGGCTGCTCGTGTTGACATCCCCCTAAGTCCCCCTTACAAAGGGGGATTCCGAAGGGCTCTGCCCTCCGGCCACCCGAAAGCTCGGCGGTAGGAGTTGGATTATAACTTGCTAAGAAGACTTGGGTACGAGTGCTCGCTTTGTCCCTGTGTGCTGCGCACGGACGGGACACGCTTTACGGCGCTCCGCCCCCCGGCTGCATCCGCCGCCGGGACTGGCTCGCCAAGCTTCCCTCTGTTTGCTTCGCAAATACGAGGACCGCTTGTCTCGCTAAGGAGGCACTTGGCTGCGCTCTAAGCACCAAGATCAGCTCTCCAAGCTCGTCCCTGTTTGCTACGCAAATGCGGTACTCGCTTGTTTCGCTTAAGAAGGTGTATGGCGCAGCTCATGCACCGAGGTCTTGAGGTCCGTATGCAAGGCGCGCACTGCGGCTTGCAGTAGGGACAAACCGGTGGTTGGAGGGAGTTGTGGAGAGGAAGTTTGGAACTGTAGAAGCGTTAGCGTTCGCCCGAAAGCTTTCCGAGGGAAAGCTCGCTTCGTAAGCATACGCTTATGCTCGAATTTCTACCGCTCAGCGGTAAAAAATTCAAAGGAATTCGAGCATAACAGCGATCGGAAGTCCAAACATTCCTCGCAATAACTCCCCTGCAACCACCCAAAAGCCGAATGCGCCCAAACGCGCTCTAAACTATTAAAAGATGAGGTGTCCAATAGTGTCGGAAGCTTATAAAAACGCCGGAGTGGATATTGCGGCTGGTAATGAAGCGGTAGAACGCATGAAAAAGCACGTAAAACGTACTTACCGTCCAGAAGTAATGACGGATCTTGGTGGGTTCGGAGCGCTGTTTGGCCTCAATAAAGATAAATATGAAGAGCCAGTGCTTGTATCGGGAACCGATGGTGTAGGCACAAAGCTCAAAATCGCATTCGCGGCGGATCGCCATGACACGATTGGCATCGATGCTGTAGCTATGTGCGTGAACGACATCGTAGTGCAAGGCGCAGAGCCACTCTTTTTCCTCGACTATCTGGCTTGCGACAAAGTGGTGCCGGAGAAAATCGAGGCTATCGTAGCTGGAATCGCTGAAGGCTGTCACCAAGCGGGTTGTGCACTGATTGGCGGCGAAACGGCTGAGATGCCGGGTATGTATTCAGCAGGTGAATATGATATCGCTGGATTCACAGTGGGCGTAGCTGATAAAGCGAAGCTGGTAACAGGCGCTAACATCGCTGCTGGAGACACAGTGATTGGTCTGGCTTCCAGTGGTGTGCACAGCAATGGCTTCTCGCTGGTGCGTAAGCTTTTGCTTGAGCAAGAGGGTTATGGCCTGAATGACGTGCTTCCTGAGCTTGGCGCTCCGCTGGCGGATGTACTCCTTGCACCAACTAAGATTTATGTGAAGCCTTTGCTGGCACTGCTGGAGCAGCTTCCGGTAAAAGGTATGGCTCATATTACGGGTGGCGGATTCATTGAGAATATCCCACGCGTATTGCCTGATAATGTAGACGTGGAGATCAATTACGGATCATGGCCGATTCTGCCAATCTTCGGATTGATGCAGGACAAAGGAAACGTGAGCAACCGTGATATGTTCACTACTTTTAATATGGGAATTGGTCTTGTTCTGGTAGTTAGCGCTGCTGATGGAGAACGCGCTCTTGAACTGCTTAAAGCTAGCGGAGAAGAGGCGTATATCATTGGTAAAGTAACAGAAGGGGAACGCAAAGTAACCTTTACTGGAGCTGAAGTGTGATGCAATCAAGTCGAATCGCTGTTTTTGCTTCGGGGCAGGGCAGCAATTTTGCAGCACTGATCGAGGCACAGAGAGCAGGCTTGCTTGGAGACGGCAGGATTGAATTTCTTGTCTCGGACAAGCCGGAAGCGCCTGTAGCACAACGTGCGGAGGATGCGGGAATTCCCGCCCTCTTGCTGCGGCCAAAAGACTTCGCCAGCCGTGAGCTCTACGAAGCAGAGATTGTCGCAGAGCTTCAGCGGCGGGAAATCGGGCTGGTTGTGCTGGCAGGGTATATGCGCCTCATTACACCAGTGCTTTTAACGCCGTATGCGGGTCGGATTATTAACATTCACCCATCGCTGCTGCCTGCTTTTGCTGGAAAGGATGCGATCGGACAAGCGCTGGATTATGGCGTGAAGCTGACGGGAGTCACTGTGCATTTTGTCGATGGAGGTATGGATACCGGGCCAGTTATTGCTCAGCGTAGCGTAGTTGTGTTGGATAACGACACGGCGGATTCATTGGCGGAACGGATTCATAAGGTTGAGTATGAGTTGTATCCTGAAGTGGTTGGCGCTTTTGCCAGCGGGAAAGTGGAACTGAGTGGAAGAAAGACGATTATCCGCGAAAAGTAAGCCACACTGTAGCCATTCGAAGTTTTGGATCGACATTTGGTGACAGGCGGAGAGATTTCAGGGTATTTCTCGGGAAATATTGCATAAGCGGCATTATGTGTCGTGTAGTAGGTAATAGAGTCAGATTTTTTCTTATAGTATTTTCCCAAGCTGTTAGATGTCATCACATTAAATCGCACGTACAACCCGAAGGAGGACTATTCAAAGTGAGTATCAAAAGAGCGCTAGTTAGCGTATCGGATAAACAAGGTATCGTGGATTTTTGCCGCGAGTTGTCTGCATTAGGCGTAGAGATTATTTCCACTGGTGGAACAAGCACGCTTTTGGCTAAGGAAGGTGTTCCAGTCATCGGTATTTCCGATGTTACAGGATTCCCGGAAATCATGGATGGACGTGTCAAAACCTTGCACCCGGCTGTACACAGCGGATTGCTAGCGGTTCGTGACAATGAGGAACACACGCGTCAAATGAAAGAGCTTGGTCTGGACTACATTGATCTGGTAGTAGTAAATCTGTATCCGTTCGCGGAAACCATTGCTAAACCGGATGTATCGTATGAAGAAGCTATCGAGAATATCGATATCGGCGGACCGACGATGCTGCGTTCTGCGGCGAAGAACCATGCTTTTGTAAGTGTAGTGGTAGATGCTAACGACTATGCTACAGTGCTTGAAGAGGTTCGCGCAGATGGAGATACAACGCTGGAAACACGCAAACGACTTGCGGCAAAAGTGTTCCGTCATACGGCGGCTTACGATGCCTTAATTTCCGATTATTTGGCTAATGTTACTGGCGAACCGCTTCCTGAGCGCTACACCGTGACTTATGAGAAAATTCAGGATCTGCGCTATGGAGAGAATCCGCATCAAAAAGCGGCTTTCTATCGCAAGCCTTTGGCTGCGGGGGATACTCTTACAGCAGCTGAGCAATTGCATGGCAAAGAATTATCCTACAACAACATCAACGATGCTAACGCAGCGCTGCAAATCGTGAAAGAATTTGAAGAACCTGCTGTCGTAGCCATTAAACATATGAATCCTTGTGGTGTAGGTGTCGGTGAAAGTGTATACGAAGCTTATCAAAAAGCTTACAACGCAGACCCAACCTCTATCTTTGGCGGAATAGTAGCCGCTAACCGGATTATCGACGCGGACACTGCTAATCTGCTGAAAGAGATTTTCCTCGAAATCGTATTGGCGCCAGGCTTTACGGAAGAAGCACTGGAAATCCTTACGAAGAAAAAGAACCTGCGTCTGCTCAAAATCGGCAATCTCAGCACGGCTAGCGCGCGTAAGAGCAGCTTCGTAGTTACCTCTATTGATGGAGGAATGGTTGTGCAGGAGAGCGATGTGCATTCTGTGAACCCGGATGATCTACAAGTTGTTACGGACCGTAAGCCAACCGAAGAAGAATTGAAACAGCTGTTGTTCGGCTGGAAGGTAGTTAAGCATGTGAAGTCTAATGCGATTGTATTAGCTGCGGATGATATGACAGTTGGCGTAGGTGCAGGACAAATGAACCGCGTTGGCGCAGCTAAAATTGCAATTGAACAAGCTGGCGAGAAGTCCAAAGGATCAGTCCTTGCCTCTGACGCCTTCTTCCCAATGGGAGATACGCTTGAAATGGCAGCTAAAGCAGGCATTACCGCAGTTATTCAGCCAGGCGGCTCCATTAAAGACGAAGAATCGATCAAGGTCGCGAATGAGTATGGAATTGCTATGGTCTTCACAGGCGTCCGTCATTTCAAACACTAGAACGCTGGGAGGATTTTATTCTAATGGATATTTTAGTGGTTGGCGGCGGCGGCCGGGAGCATGCGATTATTTGGAGCCTGTCCCAAAGCCCCAAGGTTGGTAAAATCTATTGCGCACCCGGCAACGCCGGGATTGCGCAGCTAGCAGAATGTGTGCCTATCGGTGTGTTTGAGTTCGACCGTCTGACGGCTTTTGCAAAAGAGAAGGAAGTAGGTCTTGTTGTAATCGGACCGGATGATCCGTTAGCAGGGGGCATTGTGGATGCTTTTGAAGCACAGGCTATTCCTGTGTTTGGTCCGCGCAAGAATGCAGCTGAGATCGAAGGCAGCAAAACCTTTATGAAGGATCTTTTGCACAAATATAATATTCCGACAGCAGCCTATGAAAAATTTGATGACTATGAAGCTGCATTGGCTTACTTACGCGAGCAACCGCTGCCGATCGTAATCAAGGCAGATGGGCTTGCCGCAGGAAAAGGCGTGACCGTTGCCTATTCACGGGAAGAGGCCGAGCAGGCACTAGCTGATATTATGGTAACCAAAGTGTTTGGTGAAGCTGGCGCTCAGGTTGTCATTGAAGAGTTCCTGGCGGGTCAGGAAATGTCGATTTTGGCTTTTGTTGATGGAGAGACAGTGCGTCCGATGGCTGCCGCTCAAGATCATAAGCCCGCTTACGATGGAGATAAAGGTCCTAATACCGGTGGAATGGGCACCTATTCGCCTCTGCCGCATATCGACGAGGCGATTATCCAAGAAGCGATTGAGACCATCATTAAGCCAACAGCAAAGGCTATGGTAGCTGAAGGCCGTTCGTTTAGCGGCGTTTTGTTCGCAGGGCTGATGATTTCTCCAGAAGGTAAACCAAAGACCATCGAATTTAATGCCCGGTTTGGGGATCCGGAGACACAGGTCGTGCTGCCTAGATTGAAGAGCGACTTGTTAGAAATCTTTTTGGCAGTAACCGAGGGCAGACTTGCGGATATCGATATTGAGTGGAGCGACGAAGCAGCGGTGTGCGTGGTTCTCGCTTCTGGAGGATATCCAGGCTCTTATCCTAAAGGAGTGCCGATTGAAGGGCTTGAGGACAGCCAAGGAGGGCTGATCTTTCATGCCGGTACAGCACGGGGGGCAGATGGCAGCTGGGTAACGAACGGCGGACGGGTCTTAGGCGTGGTAGGCCTGGGTGCTACGATTGCCGAAGCTCGTTCAGCGGCCTATGCTAGGGCTGAAGGAATCTCTTTTTCCGGGAAACAGAATCGCAGCGACATCGCTATGAAGGCTCTGGTATAAGGATAAAGCACTGTATCTAGCAATTTTTTGCGCTTTAAGTCCTAAAAAAGGACTGACAAGTGATAGAAGAAGTGCTATAATACTACACGTACGGGGGAAAATGTGCGGATATATACAGATAAGGGCCTTTCCGATCATGGGAAGGCCCTTTTAAATCGGAGTCCTTCAGACTTTGTGCAGTAACCTTATAAAGGATGCCTCGTGCCTGAAAATGTTGATACTTATAGTGCATACTAGCGATACGCTTATGGCGAATGGCTACTCACAGATTTAAGGGGGAATTCGTTTTGAGTAAGATTGGAAGAAATGATATGTGTCCTTGCGGAAGCGGGAAAAAATATAAGAAATGCTGCCTAGGGAAAGAAACTTCTGCAGTGGAATCCATCATGCGACTGGTAACAACGGAAGAATCCGCTGCTACTGTGGCTGTGGCCGACAAACCAGAAGCGGCAGCCATTTCTGAAGCTAAACTTACCCTAACTACGCTCAAAAAAAAGGTGTCACGGGATCTGAAATGGGAGCATCCAGCACATGAACAATTGGCTATGCACCTTATTGAGACCATGAGAGACAGCTATGACCGGGAGCTAATCTGGGAAGGTCTGGTTTTATGGAATGGTTATTCCCGTCACATCAAGCCTGCAGTGAAGAAAATGGGCTCCTTCTGCGCGGCTATCGAATTTATCTTGTCTGAGGAATATGGTTTCCTTCAAACTCAAGCTGATCTAGCGATCAAACATGAGGTTACTGCACCTACCATCTCCAGAAAAGTTAAAGAGATGCTTAATTATATCGAACAGTACGGCATGGGCGGGGCAGAGGAAGAATTACTTTTGCTCAACGTTTCAGGCACTCCGAAGGATCAGGAACAGGCTTTGCTGCAAAAAGCAATGGAAACTAAAGCATCCAATCGTCGGATCCAGCTAGCAGAAGCAGCATTGGAAGTTTATCCGGACAGTCCGGACGCTTATCTCATTTTGGCTGAGGAAGCCGAGAATGAAGCAGATGCCCGTGCTTATCTGAAAGCAGGGATGGAAGCGGGTGCGCGTGAGCTTGGAGAAGCCTTTTTCATTGAGAACAAAGGACATTTCTGGGGTCTTTACGAGACGCGTTCGTACATTCGAATCTGCAAAAGCTACGCTGACTCCTGCTGGTTTAGCGGAAATGCAGAAGAAGCACAAAAGACGCTGGAGCACATTCTAGAATTGAACCCAGAAGATAACACAGGTGCGCGTTACCTTCTAACGGCAACGTACCTTTACACCAATAAGCTTAAGAAGACCGAGAAGGTACTGGAGAAGTTCGGCAAGGATGCAGCAGCAACAGTAGCATATGACCGTATGGTTTTAGAATATAAGAAGAACGGGATTACTTCCCAGCTCAAAATGCTCTACCGCGTGGCGAAGAATGTGAACAAGCATGTGCCAGATTATCTGTTAGGTATCAAAAGATTGCCGCATAACCTGCCTGATTTTGTAGGCGTGGGTGACGCTAACGAGGCTATCGAATATGTTATTGTACATTCACGTTTGTGGACAAGCTTACCAGACCTGGTGAAGTGGATGCTGAAGCAACAGGATTAGTAGGTTTCATAGCGTAGAGACAGCAAATATTAGTAAGAGACTATAGGGTTCCTTTAGTCTCTTTTTCTTTATCACTGATTAGGATGCTTGAAAAAATGTCCTCGGGAGAGTATGTTACAAGAAGTAGAATAACAGATAGATAGTGAGGCGAGAGGGTTATGAGAGAAGAGGAAGACCGAATCGTAGGAATGGAAGATATTGTGCGGGCTCATCACGTACTGCGTGAAGTCATAATCCGGACACCCCTACAACGTGATGCTGTGCTGTCAGCCAAGTATGATTGTGATGTGTATTTGAAGCGCGAGGATTTGCAGATTGTACGTTCTTTCAAAATCCGCGGAGCTTATAATATGATTCGTAGTTTGTCAGCAGAAGATAGAGCAAAAGGCATTGTCTGTGCAAGTGCGGGCAACCATGCACAAGGCGTAGCCTATTCCTGTAAGGCGCTTGGAATTAAAGGCAAGGTCTATATGCCAAGCACTACGCCTAACCAGAAGGTTAAGCAGGTACGGCGGTTCGGTGGTGAGTTTGTTGAGGTCATTCTGAAGGGCGATACCTTTGATGATGCTTATGATGAAGCACTGCAAGCTTGTATAGATCATGGGATGACGTTGATCCACCCCTTTGATGAGCCACGAATCATTGCGGGCAACGGCACCATTGCAATGGAAGTGATGGAGAGTCTGGACAACCCTGCAGACTTTATGTTCGTAACCATTGGTGGAGGCGGCCTGGCAGCGGGCATAGCCACCTATGTGAAGACAGTTAGTCCTTCTACCAAGTTGATTGGTGTGGAGCCACTCGGAGCCGCTTCTATGACGGAAGCGATCAAGCTTGGAGAAGTGGTTACTCTGAAGGAAATTAATAAGTTCGTGGACGGAGCGGCTGTAAAACGTGTTGGTGGCCTGACATATGATATTTGCTCCCGTCATCTGGATGACATCGTAATGGTGCCTGAAGGTAAAGCTTGTACCACGATTCTGGAACTATATAACGAGAATGCCATAGTGGTTGAGCCAGCAGGTTCGCTGCCTATCGCAGCGCTTGATCAATATCGTGATCAAATCCGCGGCAAAACAGTTGTCTGTATCATAAGCGGCGGCAACAACGATATTGACCGGATGCAGGAGATCAAAGAGCGTTCATTGATTTATGAAGGCTTAAAACACTATTTCATGGTGAACTTCCCGCAACGGGCAGGTGCGCTGCGTGAGTTCTTGGGAGAAATCCTTGGACCTCACGATGATATTACCCGTTTCGAGTATATCAAGAAGCATGATAAAGAAAATGGTCCCGCGCTTGTGGGCATTGAATTATTGTCAACGGATGCCTACGAACCTCTCATCGAACGGATGCAGCAGAAGGGCGTCGATTATGTAGAGATCAATAAGGATTCTAATCTCTTTAACATCCTTATTTAATTCTCTTATCCACTTAATAATCACGTTAATAAACATAAACAAGCCCGTCCCTATTCATTTCAGGGACGGGCTTTTGTGATTTCTTTATTAGAGAGGTAATGAAGTCTTACGATATTGCTCGACCTCATCGGTCAATTTATAGCTATTGTCTTTCATTAATTTCATGAAGCTATCCAGCTTTTGTAGAAATGGGCTGTTGTCATTATTTTTGGTCAGAATACTGGAGTAAGCCTTTTGCGCCTCCAAATCCATTTCCAGATTGTCATAATGGAAGAGAGGAGTGTTATTCTGGCCGTAAAACGTATTATTCACATACATAGTGTACAAGGCTTTTACAGCAGAAATTCGGTTTGATTTCGGATGATTTTGAATGAATTGCTCTTGAGATAAAGCTCTGGCTGCTACCTCAGTCCAGGCGATAACTAGCCCGTTGTCCTTGGAAGAGGGCAGGTCCGATTCGGTGGCCATAATGGTAATATAAGCGCTGATATCATTGGTAACGTATAGCTTGTACTTGCGGTAAGCCCCATAATCGATCACCGGGAAAAAAGTACCCTCTGCTGTCTCCAGCTTATATCCGCTTTCGCTGGCACTTTTCAGCAGTGTACGCAGCTGGAGATCATCAGTAATAGCAGCAAGAGAAGACATGCTGGCGCCTGCTTTATAAATGGCGGTGAGCTTCCGCTGGACAGTGCTGGTACTGAATTTACTTTCCCAGGCTTGCAGTGCAGCTTTATGCAGATTCTCAAGCTTCAGGGTCAGCACTGTTGCACGATACGACCCTACTGCATACATATTGGAGTTCAAATATTTTATGGCTTCGGGTAACTTGTCAGAGGTAGATAATAGCGGTAATGCAGCTTTATAGACAGCCTCTGCATGATTATTGCTAGCTGCTTGAGGAATTGCCTTAGCGCCTTCCCCAGCAGGGCTGGTAGCACCTTCGGCGTGAATAGCACTGGGCAATATGCCTAGCCCTAAGGCTATAGCTAGAACGGAGTAGAGAATATGATGCTTCTTAATCATGGAAGTTTCCCCCTATCTATCGGATGGAATAAAGTTTTTAGCCTAGGTATTTATTTTTTGAAAAATATAAATTTCAGTCCCAACCCCCCAATGATGCACAGAATTAAGCTTACCCACGGGGATATTGTAATGACCGGAAATAACCGATCGAGGAACATGCCGATAAATACAGCAGCTACTGCGATGCCAATATAGATGCCAAGGCTTTTTATATCAAAAGGTTTGGCACTGGGTGCATCGCTTTCCGACAAGGAAGACATCCATTTCATAATCAGTTCAATTAAGATAATGGAGCCTACTCCCACAGCGAGCAGGGTGAAAAGGCTGATCTGTCCGAACATTCCAGGTGAATCGTCAGTCCATTGGAAGAAGAGTCCACCGACTGCCAATATCCCAAAAAGACAGGTCAGAGCTGCGCAGGGAATCATCAAGTAATAGTTCCATTTAGTGCGCACCGGGCGCCCGGGAACACTGTCTATGATTTCTTTAAAATAATCGTGCGGATTCTCGCCAAAAACCTGCTTGGCATTTTTCCCTTTACGTTGTTCCTTCAACAGCAGCTTGGCCGCATCCAGCAAAAGTTCTTCTCCGCGCAGGGGTTCAATTCGACTGGCCCGCACGGCAAGAATCATATCTTCTAAATAGGAGCGATTGAAGGGCGTCAACTGCTCACGCAGGGCGTTATTTTCCTTAATCATATCTTTCACTTTCATAATTTGGATGTAAACCTCCAGTGTTGTTAATCGGTATAGTCTTTAACCTAGAGTATACGTTTGCATGACAGGTCTACGCAAGGACAACCATTTCTATGGCGATATGCATAATCCTTTTAGAAGAGTGAACACTGATAATGTTGTTGCTTGATCAATATAGCATTGGGAAAGGTTGGGAGCTTTATGGAACATGAGAACAAGAAAGAACAGGGAAGATCCATGGGCAACGGTTTCGAGCCTACGCCCAATAATTCAATGGGGGATTGGGGCGGCTCCGATGGATTCAGCATGTGGGATTCCGCAGAAGATGCTCCCGAGGGCTTGCTTAAGGATTGGGAAGGCAGCCATGAAACCCATGAGATGTTTAACGACAGCTACGATTGATTAACAACCCTGGTCATTCATCTCGAAAAAACAACAGAGCAGCTATCCTCCGATCTGGGGATCGCTGCTTTTTGTTTTTTGGTGGGGTTCTTTGGGTTGAGCTGTTGGAATGGTAGGTGCCGCAAGACCTGAAGCCAAAGCTAAAGCCAAAGCCAAACCCAAGCACCCCCGGAACCCGGGAATCCCAGAACCCCAGAACCCCAGAACCCCGGAACTCCGGAACCCGGAACCCGGAACTCCGGA
>NZ_JBBODA010000061.1:0-19401 GCF_038002705.1 Paenibacillus sp. FSL H7-0716 | reverse complement strand
GAGAGGGCTACATGCCTTCTCCTTTTTTCGTTATTCCGAGAAATGAGGGATGAATCATGTTTCCACTTACCAAAAAAGAGAAGCTAAAGCTCGGTAATAGAACCGTATCAATTCCGAAGCTTACCCGAAATCGTTTGAAAAAGCTGACAGATCACATTGGAACCATAGGCGATCTGTTTGTAAAAGTATTTCTGGCACCGCAGGAAGATCGCTCGCTTTTTATTGTTGCCGGTTCAGAAATTATGATCGATGAAATTTATGAACTCACATCGCTGCTCAGCGATATCGAGATAGATGAATTAAGTGAGCAGGCCAGTCTTGCAGAATGCACTGAATATCTGAATTTAACATGGAAGAAAAATGATATGAACGCAGCCCTAAAAAACTTGAGCGGCCTGGTCCCTCCGATGATGCAGCAATTCGTTCAGTCAATCGCGCAGCGGATGAATCAGGCCGGGGCTTAACTCACGATGAATTTGTGATGCGGTGCTGCACGGTACTCGACAAGACACAATGGCAGATCGAGAACGAATACTTCTTTGTTGATTTGCCGCAAATGCTGCTGTTGAAAGACCAGGCTCATGCATCTAACGTAATCGAACAGCTTGAAATTGAATCATACCCACATATCACCGACAAGAAGGTTCGAGAGCAGATCATCAATCGCTATATTCAGGCACTGCCTAAGGTGCCTGAAAAACCGAAAATGTCGGCAGAAGATCAATATCAAGCGCAGCTTGTGCGGATGAAGGGAGGAGGGTAATAGTGGCAGGTAATCTTGGAGAATTGAGAGCTACGTTAGTGGCTGATGCAAACAGCATCAAACAGGAGTTAAGGGCGGTTAAACAAGAGTTTTCTGGTCTTGGTGACCAAGGCACTAAAACAGCTTCAGATGTTAAAAAGATGGAATCGTCCTTTAACAGTATCGGTGATCGGTGCATCCAGTAAGCAAATCAAGCAACTCACGACAGTGTTGGATAATGTTAATGCGAAAATCGAAATTCAACAAAAGAAATTAGCTAGCCTCAAACAGTCTTATGACACAACTTTTGATAGTAGCCAAAGGAACAAACTCCAAGAGCAAATAGTAAATACAGAATCATCAATCTTGAGACTCACTGAAACGTCAGATAAAACTGCTCAAAAAATATGGAACTTAGAGGATAGTGCTAAAAAAGCCGGAGAAGGTTTTCAACAACTCAGTAGTAAATCTTCGGAGGCTGCTGTCGGTTTCGGAAAGTTGAGCAGTAAGCTATCGGAGTTGGGAGCTAGCTCAAAACATATTGAAGCTATTAAAAATGCGATAAATGAAGCTAATCCTGAAATCTTACAGGGGCAGCTTGAAGATGTTCGTCATGAGTTAGAAGAGCTTGGCTTGAATACGGATGTAATAGACGAGATCATTGGAAAAATGAGTGAACTAGGTAGTGCCGCAACTTCTGCAGAAATTGAGATCGAAGCAATGGGTGCTGCCTATCTTGCGTTGTCCATTGCAGCAGGAGCTGCGATAGCGAAAGCAATTAAAACAGCTGGAGACTTCGAGCAAGCCATGCAAAATGTGCGCGCAATCAGCCAGGCTGTAGGATCAGAATTTGATGCATTAAGAGATCAGGCTCTTAAATTAGGCGCTCAAACCAAATTCACAGCATCTGAAGCTGCTGATGCCCAGGCTTTACTTGCTCAAGCTGGCTTTAAGACTAATGACATCTTGTCTTCTATGCCCGGTGTCCTTGCACTTGCTGCCGCTGGTAATACTGATTTAGCCCTTACGGCTGATATCGCTTCATCAGCACTTAATGGATTTGGAATGGCTGCTTCGGAGACTGCCCGGGTAGCGGATGTGTTAGCCAAGTCATCAATAGATACCAATGCGGATGTAACTGATCTTGGTATGGCTCTTAAGTATATCGCTCCGGTTGCAGCCGCAATGAATATTAGTCTTGAAGAGGCGGTTGCTGCTATCGGCGAATTATCAAATGCCGGTATCAAAGGAGAAATGGCAGGAACTCAACTGAGGGCTATGCTTTTGGCTTTGGCTTCTCCATCCAAGGAAGCAGCTGGGTATATGGAAAAGCTTGGCGTAAGCATTAAAGACAGTGCAGGAAATATCCTTCCATTATCAAACATCATCGGTCAACTTACGAGTGTTTGGGGACGACTAACTGAGGCACAACAAGCAGATGTAGCTGCTACACTGGTCGGCAGAGAAGCAGCATCTGGATTTTTAACACTGATTGCACAGGGCGAAGGAACACTCATCGGTTATACAGAAGCCCTCCAAAACGCTGGCGGAACAGCTGAACAAGTAGCTGGAACCCAAATGGATTCATTAAACGGTTCAGCAGAACAGATGAAAGCAGCATTTGAAAGTGCGGGAATCATCGTTGGTGATATGTTTGTTCCAGCGATTCGGAAAGCGGTTGAAGAAGTAACGTCTCTGATGACTGGCTTCACGGAGTTAAGCCCAGGTGTTCAAAACTCAATTGTCGCGTTTTCTACGGTTACTCCTTTAGTACTAGGAGCAGTTACAGCCTTTTATGCTCTCAAAAAAGCGATAGATGCAGTAAAAGTTGCTGCTCTAGCGGCTAATGCTAGTATCCCTGTTATCGGCGCTGTCGCTCTTGCCATTGGCGCTGTATCAGCTGCCGCTGCTTTTCTTTACGGGAAATATAACGAGGCCAAGGAAGCTACAGAGAATTTCAAAGAAGCACAAGCCGCGCTTAATGATACTTTGAGAGATAGTCCTATTAATCGTAGTGTTGACGAACTTGAAGAATTGCGTTCTAAGACAGAGGAACTCAACACTGTGCTTAACAAACGATCTTTATTGCAAAAGCGAATAAATGAGATCCAGTCCGCATGGGATACGGGAACAGGTACTCCTGAAATGATGTCAGAAGCCATGGAAATTAATCAACAGTTAGGTGAGATTGACGAGAAGTTGAGAAGCATGGGTTTCGACGGTGTTGAGATTGCAACTCAAAAACTTAATGAAATGAATATAGCAATCAAAGAATCTATCGGAGCTTTATTTGACGAACAGAAAGCTGAAGTTGCTGATCTAGCGGCTAAAAACCAGAAAGTCAAATCAATGGAAACGGCACTTGCAACTCTTAAAAGTCTATCATCTGCACAAAAGCTGGATCAGGCACAAAAACAACAGTTGGTTGATGTTACAAATGCACTTAAACGCGAATACCCAGGACTAAATGCTGTTCAGGAAGAAGATGGACGGATACGTGTTTTGAACATAGGTTTTATCGAAGATCAGATAACAGCAGACAGGGCTCTAACCACAGATGCTGCTAGAAACGCCCAAACAAGGATTGATAATCTTGCTGCTGAAGCCAAAGCACAGCGTGAATCTGTAGAAGCTCAAATCAAGAATTATGGTAAATTACTTGATGCTATGGCTTCTGTTTCTGGTGCTAAGGCATCCACGTTTGCGGAATCGGTTAAACAGGGTGAGGAACGAATGAATGGAAAGACACCGTCTGTAATTGATATTGTAACGAATACAGCTAGAGCACAAAACGAAGCAGAACTTACAAAACTAACAAATGAACAGCGTGCGATCGCTGAGAAACAAAGAGAAATCGAGAAGGCAGCGGCTTCCCTTTCATCGGGTGATTTTAGTCTCGGTGCTAATAACAAAGGAGCACCTATTGATCTTAGTACACCTGAAAAAGCGAAAAAAGAGAAGAAAGAGAAAACAACCAAAGGTAAAACTGCAGCTGAGCTTGCTGCTGAAGCACGAAAGGATGCTTATGAGACTGATCTGAAAACAATTCAGTTTCAAGCTGACTATTACGATCTCACTGCTGATAAACAGATTGAAAAGTACGAAGCGCTGCGGAAAAAGCATGCTGCTTTCCTCAAGGAATCTGTAGACGACGCTCGAACATTACAACTACAGCTAAAGCGACTGGGAGAGGACTCAGCTAAATCCCGTTACGACTTCTCGGCAACATGGATAGATGCGGAGTCCAAACGGATGGAGGATAGTGGTAAGGCGGAACTCGAAATCGCGCAAATGAAGCTGAACGCTTGGACCCGCACTCGTGATCGATATAAAAAGGATTCAGATGAATACAAGACAGCCGACGATAAAGTTAGGCAGTCTCGCAAGGAAGTTGCCACTGAGACGTTAGCAGCAGAAAGAGATCTATATGATAAACGAGCCAAAATGATCGAACAAGAGATTAGAAGACTCGAGTTAAACGGATCTTCAGAAGAAGAACTGACCAAGTATAAAATACAAGCTTGGACTGATCTTCGGGCAAAATACTCAACCGATTCTGAATTTTACGAGAAGGCGGATGAAGCACTGTATCAGGCAAGAAAAACACTTACAGATAAAACGCTAGATCTAACTAAAGAACTCGTTAAATCTGAAAAGTCGCGAATCGAAGAAGCTAGGAAAAAAGATCTTGCTGCTATTGAAGAACGAAAAAAGGCTTTTGTATCAGCGCAGGAAGATAAGATCAAAGTGATCGATGACCTGTTGGCGAAGGAAGCTGAAGCGAATGAATTTGTGGATTTTGAGGAAGAGCTCGCTAAGAAGAATACTCGTATTGAGTTACTGGCTTCTGCTGTAGGTAATGACGGTCGTCAAGAACGGAAAAAACTTATTGAGGAACGCGATAAATTCGTTCTTGATCATGAGCGGGACCTCCGGAAGCGAGAGCTGACTTCTCAGAAAGATGCCTTGCAAGATGAAAAGGAAGCTCAATTACAGGCTTATGAGGATGAGAAGGATGCGGCAGAACGACAGTATGATGCTCTAGTTGATGCCTTCGAAAACCATTCCGAGGACATCAAGGAAATCGAGGCTGGAATCGCAGCATTTCGTGTTTCTTCTGCTGGTACAGCTAATGCTCAGATCCTCACGGATCTGGATGCTTTTGTCACTCAGTACAATTCAAAGATGGCAGCTATTGCATCAACCAAAGCTGCTGCGCAAAAAGATATTGATCTTGCTGAATACAATGCTAATAAAGATCTCTATAATGTTGCTAAATCTACAGGGAATAAAACTGAAATGGCTAGACTGGGGGCACGGAACCAATCGCTTAGAGACCTCTATGGAATAAGATCGGATACAGGAAAGCTTCAAAGTTTCGACGTGGGTGGAGTGGTTCCTGGTCCGATCGGTGCAGCCGTGCCGGCTATCGTGCATGGTGGTGAAGGGATATTCAATCAGAGTCAGTTACGGGGACTGTTCCGGATACTAGATACACCTAGTCTTATCGGTGCTGCCTCAGGGATATCTAAGTCGGAAACACATATCGTGAATCATTTTGACATGAGCGTAAACGATGTGAAACTAGAGGATCGAGTCGATACTGAGACGGTATATACCGAGCGTGAGAAATCAGCCCGTCGACTACAGACGATGGGAGTGAAGTCCGGATGAATGATGTATCTGTGAATGGTGTTTGGCTCTCAACCTTGAACATCATGCTGGTCAGCCGTGATATACCTCCCTTGCCAGAGACTGAGGAAAACACTGTCAAACTTGCTGGAAGAGACGGCGTCAAGAACTTCGGTAGTACCTATTCGGCCCGACCAATTGGCTTGGGTCTATTTATCATGGGTGACGACTATTATGGCACTGTGGCAAAGCTGGCTAGTGTGTTTGATGTTAAGAACGGACCTTTGATAGTCATATTTGATGATATACCTGAAAAGAGGTTTGTTGCCGAGTATCGCGGTTCCATGGCTTTTGATACTTCGACCGGGAACCGGAAGATTGATATTCCCATGAAGATGGATGATCCGTGGATCGAGTCGATACAGGATACCGAGCTGAGGGAATATGGAGAGGGCCTTTCCTATGGAGAGGGCTTCTTTTATATCTCTGATTCTGCGTTTCCGATTACGGCGAGCGGTCAGACGTTCACTATTAATAATTTGGGATCGACAGAGGCTTACCCGCTGATCCGCATATCTGGAGCATTTACCAACCTTTCGATGAGTGACGGCAGCCAGACCTTGACCATCACCGGCGGCGCTGGAATTAATGATGTGTTTGAGTTAGACAGTGACCTGGATAAATGCTCTGTCCGGCTAAATGGTACGAATGCGTATTCCCGCAGCAATGGTGTCTTCTTTGTTCTTAAACCAGGAGCGACAACATTCACCGTGACGGCAACAAGCCCGAATATCACTGTTGAAGTTATATATCGCTATAATTATCTCTTTTAGAAAGGAGCGTGCGGATATGATTTTTAATCGACGAACCATTACCAAGCTCCTCGACCTTGTGAACCTACAGCGACACAACGACAACTACGCTGATATCCAGACGGATTTAAACAATCATGAAGGAAGGATCACAGGAGCGCAGGGCGATATCACAGAACACAAATTATCTACGCAAGCCCACTCAGCAGAGCATGTGACCTATGAAGGAGGGATTGTTGGAGCATCCAATACGAAAGATGCTTTGGATGAACTGAAATCAACGATTGATAACGTAATCGTCGAGGGTGGGGACGGTACACAAGCAGCAGCAGCGGCTGTTAGTGTTTCTGGCACAACCTACCCTACATTGAAGGATAGAGTAGATACCGAATACCTTTCTACTACTGCGCAGTTGGCGGAGAAAGGTCAGCAAATTAAGGGCATCGACGTTCCGTATAACTATCAAGGTCCGGTTATTACGTTTATTGATGATGATATAACAACCGCATTCATTACCCGAATGCAGCCGATCTTGGACGCGAAAGGTGTTAAAGCAACGCTCGGAGCGATTACAGGATTTGTGGGAACCTCGGGATATATGACCAAAGCCCAACTTATTGCGCTACAGAATGCAGGTCATGAGATCGTCAGCCATTCTAAAACGCACGCAGAAACAATATTTAAGTCAAGTACCCACGATTTATCCCTAGTCACAGACTCGGCGATAGAAATGGAGTATAGCGAGAGCCGACAGTGGCTCATAGATAATGGCTTCAACGGATTTGACACGCTAGTGTATCCGTGGGGCGGCTTCGGTAGCCAAGTAGTTCGATATAAGCGATTGGCCCGGAAGTATTACAAGAATGCAGTTAACGCTACTGGAATTCATAACGCCTCACCATCGGACAACATGTATCTCAATCGGACGTTTATAAACATCAATCAGGATTTCACCACAATACTAAAACCTATCATTGACGCTGCGGTAGCAAATAACGGATGGTTGATTCTTGGATCACACTCGGGCGATACTATTAATTTTAACGGCACCTACCTCGCTACGGTCATCGACTATATTCAGAGTCTTTCGGTTCCTATTCTCACGTTTTCTGAGGCTGAAAAGCTGAAAGGAAATGCCTTATCCATTGGGGAGTTTACTGATGCAGACGTAAAGCTGTATGTTGGGAAAGATGGCGCGAGGAGCGGTATAACAGTGCCTTATAAAGTAATTCAAGGAATCTACACTAGCATCCCAGGTAACACGATGAATGATGTAATAACAAAGTACGAAAAGTACAAGATGACCGTTACCCACATTCAAAATACTGGAGATACCTATAAGGGACAAGGTGGGACGCTGGAAACATACCACGGTGACGATTTCTACTCGTTCCAGCGATATGTTGTTGCTGACGGGACGGTCTCTTACCGAAAATGGTCAGGCGCTAATGCTTCGGGATCATGGGGAGCGTGGAAAGATCTAGCCACGACCGGTCAATTTTCAGGACAAAGGTTGGCTACCGATCCTATCATGAGTTACAAGAACGGCACCGAATATGCGGATATTAGCGGATCAAACAGTACAATTGCGAGTTATCCAGAGGGTTTGCCTGGAACACTATTCACTTATCGTAATAGCGCTGGCGATGTCTTTTCATATCAGGAGTACAAGATTCGTCAAAGTAATAAAAAGTATAGCCGTTATTGGGATATGACGACCGTCCCGGTAACTCCTGCCTGGTCAGTTTGGGTGAGCATTGGTGCCGTATAAACTCTGTGAAATATTTACCAAATCATGATAGTATAAAGGAGGAATTTTATATAGGAGGTAGGCATTTCCATGGGTGAGTATAGGAAGAGAAAAAAAAAGAAACGTAAAGTAATGCCATTTATTGTTTCGGGAGCAGTAATCTTATTGGTGCTGATAGGGTTATTTATTTTTACAAATAGACCGGACACAGAGGTTATAGAACAGCAAAGTTTGCCAGTTGTTACTAGTCCTGATTCAACAACAGCGCCAATCTCAGAGCCAATGATTCCCCCATCAACAGCGATTGTTACGATTGTTGATGATGATGGATCAGAAGCTTTCTTGACTAACATGAAGTCAACGTTAGATGCTGCCGGAGTTAAAAGTAGCCTGGCTATCATAACAGATAAAGTCGGAACGAAAGGCTATATGAGTAAGCAACAACTCCTTGATCTGCAATCAGACGGGTATGAAATTATATCTCACACAAAATCTCATACCCCGTCTGTTTTTAAAGAGAATTTGGCAGGTGTTCCTGATTCAAGCTACGATGTTGAGTTTGGTGAAAGTCAAAAGTGGCTCGTTGACAATGGATTCATCGGAAGTAACACTGTGGTGTACCCTTGGGGTAATTTTGGCACTGAAACAGATCGGATTAAAAAGATTGCAGGGAAGTATTATCAGAATGGATTGAATGCATTAGGTAGCTACAACCTAGCTGGCAGTGATGCATTGTATTTAGACAGATACCAGTTAATTAAAAATCAAGATTTTAACTCTAAACTAAAACCGATAATTGATAGTTGTATAGCAGAGAATGGTTGGCTCATACTACTTACTCATTCATTCGATCAGACAAATTTCAGCAGTGAATACTTAGAACAGACGATTAAATATTTAGAAGATAATAATGTGAAAATACTTACTTTTGGAGAGGCTTCTAACCTAAAGCTAACTAAAAAATAGTACTATTTCAGCTTTTATGACTTGAAAAATTAAGGATGTGTTACTAAATTGTTGGAGTCAGTTCGTTCATCAAGAATGATAGCTGCGTTACTTGTAGTATTTTTTCATGTACAAGATATGGTTAGTAAGAGGCTTGATAGTGAGGCTTTCGCTACTAAATTTGGCGGTGTAGGCGTAGATATCTTTTTTGTGATTAGCGGTTTTATTATGATGTACAGTTGTTACGAAATGTTTGGTTTAAAAGAGGCCCCATTAAAGTTCTTAAAAAATAGATCTGTACGTATTATTCCGACATACTATTTATTTACTACCCTGATGGTAGTCCTTCTTATTTTTGCACCTTCTTTGTTCGGCAGCTTAAAATTCGACTTATGGCATGTGATTTTATCGTATCTCTTTATTCTCTCTGAGGACAATGCAGGAAACGTTAGCACAGTTCTTGGAGTCGGATGGACACTTGCTTTCGAGATGTTTTTCTATTTAGTATTTGCTTCTTTGCTAAGGTTCCCTAGAAAATTTTTTATTCCTTCTATAATAAGCATTTTTATACTAGGGAATCTTATAGGTTTATTTGTAAAGGATTTAGGAGCTTGGTCTACCGTTTTTACTAGTCCAATAACTTTTGAATTTCTTTTTGGATGTTTGATAGGACTCTACTATAAGAAAGGAAAATCGCTTGGACTAAAGACTTCTTTTGGCTTGGTTGCGATTGGGACTATATGGATTTTAGCTACTAGTTTTGTGTGGACTATTCAGGTATCTCTGGGGTACTACAGAGTGTTTGCTTTCGGGATTCCTTCGGCTCTGTTTATGCTGGGGTTTATCAATATTGAGAACAACAGGAAAATTGCTACCACGGCTCTTATTAAAAGAATTGGAGATAGCTCTTACTCACTGTATTTGATCCATTCTTTTGTTTTAACAGGCTTTGGGGTATTGATTGCTCCTAGATTATACAATTTTGGAGTTCCTGTCTTCCTTATAGTTGCAGTTACTATGGTTGCTGCCATTATCGGGGGATTTGCTTGTTACTACTTATTCGAAAAGCCAGTAACAAAAAAATTAAAGAAATTAAGGGTAAATAATAACTCCGCAACAACAGAACACTCAGCGGTTTTTATCCCGTAAGATAATTTCGTACCATAGAGGGGGATATCGTGAGACATTCTGACATAGTTGAGTTGCTAAATGAAGTTCAGGATATTTTGGCATTCTTAGATAATCAAATAAATGTAGCTTCTACAGATACAACGATCTTAGAAATTTCGAAACCTAAAGTAAAATCTTCGTTAGAACATTTAAGAAGTTGTTTAGATTATGCGGCACATGATATATACGATAATATTTATAGGGCTATTGATGGGAAGACTGAAGAACAAAGAAACCGTATGAATATTTATTTTCCATATGGCAAGATTCTGAATGATTTTCATTCTAGCTTAGGGAGATCATTTCCTAGACTTGGATTAGTTAATCAAGGTGTCTATAAATTAATGAAGTCAATTCAACCATTTAGTTGCCAATCGAACTGGTTATACGACTTTTGTGAATTAACAAATAAAATAAAACACGTTGAACAAAAGAAACAAGAGAGACATCCAATGCAAAGAATAACGGCTGGGAAATTTTTTCAGGTGGAATACAGGACTAAAGGCCAAAATAGCATTCATGTTTCAGGTAACGTCATTAACGGGGTCAAACAGGAAAAAGATATCAATGTAAAAGACGGCCAAATAATTACTAGTTCTTCAGAAACGGATACCTTTATGAAAGTCACTGATTTCTCAGAGTTTATTTTTAAAGACACTCGAATCAATGTGTTTAATTTATTGAAAGAATCCTATGAGAACATCAACACTTTCATTAAAAAATTATACGTTATATTGTGAATAGGATAAATTAAAATAGTACCCGAATGTTCACTAATTCCACATTTTTACTATATACATTTTTATAGTAGAATGAGACTAAAAGGAGGGTTTATTAAAATGACAAAAATAACAGGCACTTCTGGTGATGGTGAAAAGATTCTGAGTAATTTTAGTGATTTCCATTATTCCCTAGATGCTGAAAAGAGCCATGATAATTTATTTTTCTTCAAAGTATCATTTAAAAATCAATTTGGTTTTATGAATTATGAATTTGAGAACAACACCGCTAGACAAGTTAATCTGGATCTTGATGGCTTCCCTAAAATACTGGGATCGCACAATGATTCAACACTTCTAAATTTGGCAAACAAAATTCATTCTACATTGGAATAGAGCAAACCTATCTACCGCACCTCTGTATAGAGAGTGCGGTATTTTCATGCCAAGAAAGGAGTCCCCAATATGCTGCAGCATCTCAAATCCTTCGACCGCAACCGTGCCCCAACTGGCTTGCTGGTCCATTGCACCGATGTCCAGCGCCGCCGCCGGCTTAATAGCGATTACGAAATCTCCTTCACCGTTCCGATGACCAGTGAAGATTACAAAGAGAAGATCATACCCAAAGGCCATGTTCAAGATGAGCGTGGTCAATTTTATGTTGTCCAGAGTCGTGCCAGAGATCGTAATAATAAGATTATCAGCGCTCAAGTCCTCTGTACGCACATCATGTTTAAGATGATCGACTTCAAGATTCCGTATGATCAATATATCGATGAGGCGTATGGTGTTCATATTAATCTGCTGCTAGACAAAATTAGCGCCGCAACGGGTTATGTATATAGCTTTGTTCTACACAATACTTTCGATCTCCGAGACGTGAAAGACTGGGGAGCAACCACAGCGCTGGCTGCCTTGCAGGACGCTGTCAATCTTTATGGTTGTGAGATCGAACCGGATAATACTGTGATTCACCTATACAAGCGTATTGGCAGCGATGATGGCTTTGAGTACCGGATCCGTAAGAATATCATTAGCGATAGCTTCAAGGATGATAATTCAAACCTGACAACACGGATGTTCTCGCAGATGAAGGAAGGTAGAACATTTATCGGCTTATCTGCCGACTTCTTGACCACCGAAGAGCGCAGTCTTCTGCAGTCCGTTCCTGGTGCAATCGTAGACAACAAAATTGCTGTCAATTACCTGATCTCACCTTATGCTCAATACTGGGCCAATAACATCAACACCTTCTATGACGGCGAAATGATCGATCAGAACATTGAAGATCCAGAAGAGTTGCTAATAGCCACTCGGGAGGCTCTACGCAAGAAGGAGATGCCAGAGTTTGAGATCGGTGTTAGTGCGGCTGATATCTATAAGATTGATCCAAATGAGCAAAAACCAAGATTAGGAGATACGGTCTATGCTTATGACCCGGATATGGAATTGCAGCGCGTCAGTTGCCGAGTAATGGAGTTGACGGAGTATCCTTTCTCCATGGATAAACATAGCCTTGCTACTCTCTCCAATTATCAGATGCGGGATGATACGCAGGTTTTGGCAGATCTCGAGCGGAGCAAACAGATTCTAAATGATCTGTTATCCGGAGGTCGGGTTCGTGCTTCGGCTTTCGAGGAGTTTGCGAAGCAAGCTGTTATTGATATCAACGCATCTAAGAGTGAGGTTATATACGATAGTCGCGGCATCGTGCTACAGGAAGTGAATCATCCGAATGTTCAGATGGTTATGACATCCCGGGGGATTATCATCACAGAGGATGGCGGGGCAACAGCACGAACTGCCATGACGGGCAGGGGAATTTCCGCTGAAGTTATCGCAGGTGTACTCGGTAGTTTCGTCAGCATGGAAATCGGCAGTGGAAACAATATCACCAAGATTAATACCAACGGTATCAGCTCGGGGCATGCAGATTTTTACAGCGCGCCGTTCCGGGTCGACATGGCAGGGAACGTGGTAGCAAGATCCATTACACTGACTGGTTTAATTGAGGCGAGTAGAATGGAGTACTCTGATATTGTCGCGGGTTCAATTACGGGAGCACTTATAAGGACGGCTATAGCTGGCGCGAGGTTTGAGGTGGATGAGACTGGATGGCGGACTTATGATGCAAGTGGTAAACAACGTATTGGAATATATTTAAACTCCGGGTACGGAATGAGCGCCATTACCTTCGATCAAACCAACGGCAGTCGTAGTGGTGCAATCAATGGTGGAGATGGTCTATTTGAAGTAACGTCATCAGAAGATATGCTAATCTCAGCAATGACCAACAGACTCTATTTTCAAGGACAACTTGATTTTAATTCCGCATATAGCGTTTCGGGATTCGATATTAATTTTGTTAATGGACTAAGAGCAGAACTAGATGATCTCCGAGCAGCGATACAAAGTAAGGCAAGTGCAAACCATTCACATACTGTTAATCTCGGAACTCATAATCATGGCATTGCCGGTGCAGTTAACTGGGGAGGCTCATTCTCTGTTTCATAAAATGTACTACCATGTCGTAGAACTCTTGGATATACTTGGTATATTACTATGTTGGGGGGCAGACATTGAAAAAGAAGATTATAATCATCACGACCGCTGCACTTATGCTTGGCGGTTCTATTGGATTTGCAGCTACAAACTCCCCGTTAATTGGTGCAAAAGTGCAGGGATTGTTCATGGTTCAGAAATCGGACGGTACGAAGATAGGTGACGCAGTAATTATCAACGGAACGGCATATGCTCCTGTTAGGTCAGTTTCAGAGGCGACGGGGGCTACGCTAACCGTGGAAGGGAAGAAGATTATCATGAGCGAAAATAACACAACATCCGTCGAGATCACTGGGAAATCTTCTGATTATTCTGAAAAGAAGAGTTATCTTGAGTATAAGATCAGGGCTGCTGATAGTGATATTAAGAGTGCTCAGGGAGCGATAAAAGGACTTGAAGTATCTGTAGAGTCTGTTAATAAGCTACCTTCTGAGAAGCAAAAAAATGAGACCTTAACAAAAATCGATGAAATGATCAAAGTAAAGCAGCAAGTAATATTGGAAAAAGAGAAAGAGTTGGCGGATCTTCAAGAGCAACTTACTGAGGTCGATGCACAAGAAGCAGAGGAAGGTAAATAACATGTTACGAAAATTCTTGTCTGTCGTATTATTTGCAGCAATATTAACTTCCTGTTCTTCAAAAGTTGAGACAAATCAAGTTTCCTCGCCGGCAGAGACAGTGAAATCATCTGTTCAAAGTCTAGACAGCCTATATAATGAGGCGAAGGGCTATTATGAATCTGGTGAATACAATAACTTGCTTTCTGTCGGGGACAAGCTACACGTTGCTTACCCGGATGATTTAAAGACAAAGGAAGTCTTAACCTGGACAACTGAACTGTATAAGGAGACTAGTAATGAAGTGGATGATGCGTTGACTTCGCCATCTCCAGATGAAGTTGAGCCAACCAAGTCTCCAGAAGAGATTAAACAAGCGTTGTCCGGTCTGAGAGAGCGCAAAGATGAAGTACGTGAGATCTCATTCTTCTATGCTCAGTCAACTTCCGAGTTTGTTGATGAGAACGATGTGTATGTATATTTTTCAAAGTCCAAGGATGGCGTTATCTCTAATCCGCGTTTTAAAATCCAATATGCTGGGGATGATTGGATTTTCATTGATAAGTACACCATTAATGCTGATGGCGAAATTTTCGAGGTTACTCCTGAATACTCAGAAGTCGTAAGAGACAACAACAGCAATGGGGTTTGGGAGTATTACGAAACGTACATTGATAAAGATACCATCGAAATGGTTCGGAAAATCGCAAATGCTGAGAAGGTTATTATTAGATCTTCTGGAGAAAGCCGTCATTATGATATGACACTTTCTAAACAGCAGAAGCAAGCAATGCAAAAAGTGCTGAAGGCCTATGAAGATGCAGGTGGATTGACCATAATTTTCGACATTGATCTTTAATTAATGGAGGGCTTTTGTGAAGAAACCTATTGTTTGGGTAGCTGCAGTTCTGTTGTTACTTTTCGCCTTCAGTGTATTAATTTATCCAACTCCCTACCGATACTTAGAGTTTGAATATGAAAACAATGGTGGAAGGGTTCCGGTCAGATTGAATGTGATTACTGGGAAAACTGAAACATTCACTCCTATGTTTGGCTGGACAACAATAAGAAATCAAGAACAATGAGTCCTCAGATGAGGGCTCTTTTATTTTGGGTGTAAGGAGGTAATCTATATGAGAATAACAAATATTGGCGTATCCATCGATCTCACTCAGCCGGTGCAAGAAGTTGTAGATATTATTTCCGTCGTTCTAAATCACCATCCCAACCGACACCAAGAGATCCTTGAGGCTATTGATATTAAGGTTTGTGAAGCACTGGCAGATCTCCAGAAACTTAAAGAACCTCCGTCAGAAGAGACTGAGGGAAAAGCAGATGAAATTGTAACGTAGAAGGCACGCCCGAAATGGAGCGTGTTTTTTTGTACCCTCGGAACCGATTCGAGGTTGATAGTATCCTAAACAGAGAGAGAAGGGAGCGGGGGAATGAACAGTAACGATGTATCGAACTTAGAAAAGCTGTTACCGCTAGCAGACAAATACGGACTTGCTTATCTGGTTGCGCTTGTACTGCTGTTTTTTGTGATCTTACAGTGGAGGGCAGTAATGAAAGGCGATCTAGTCCCGCGAGAACTACTAGATCGCGCTGAAGAGGACCGCGACCGACTACAGGCAATTCTGGATAAAGAGCGAGCTGACTTTATGGCTCCGACACTGGAAGTACTGCAAAGACTGAAAATAGATCATGCTGCTGCCAGTGGCAATGACCAGGATAGGGGAGGATAACGTGTTGAGTAAATTAATCAAACGATTCTCCTGGCATAAAAAGAAAGAGAAAGAGATGGAAACCGCATCTCGCCGGGTGGCACTGACGATTCTTCGTTATAAAGAGTCGTCAAAAGAAATACAGGAAGAGATCGAACGAAATCGTTTTGCTCGATACCTGGTTTACGATAAGGGGGATCACCATGGGATTCATTGATGTTTTATTGCTACTGCTTTATGTCATTGCCATTGTGACGGCGGTTTACATCTTGTTCAAGCACAGATCATATTTTCACGATAGGTTTCAAAAAGGCGTCGTCAGTGTCTTCATGCTGGCGATGCTTTTTTTCTTGGGGGCTTACACCTTTAAAATGCTGATCGCCCTATTAATTCGGGCATCTGTCGTGTTTGGATTCTCCAGTCCCGAATTATCTGAGTGGCTACTGGAAGGCTGGATCATTGCACAGATTGGGACAACTGGTGGACTGATTTCTTTGGCATGGTTGACACACTCTGGACGCTACGATCAGTTCGTGCAGTTGAGACGATTAGATAAAAGAATTGAATCAAAGGACAAGGAGGATGATGGCTGTTGAAACAACAAGGTTATTTCCTACTGCTGGACTGCAGTGAGTTTCGGGCTTGGTTAGCGAATCAAAAGATTACCCGTTCTATACGGAGGCTACAGGTCCATCACACATCATCTCCAAACTATACCACCCGTCGCGTTGTGGGTGGCATAGCTCAGCAGGATCATTTCAAGGCTTTGGAAGGAATGCGAGATTTTCATATTAAAACAAACGGCTGGAGCGCAACTGGTCAGAACATAACAATCTTCGAAGATGGCAAGATCGCTATCTCATTAGATCGCGATCTTAACTCGACTCCGGCTGGAATAGCAGGGGCAAACACTGGGGCATTGTGTGTAGAAATCATCGGAAATTTTGACAAGGGTGGCGACACCATGACCGATGCCCAAAGAGTGGCTGTGATTCATCTATATGCTTGTTTGTGCGATAAGCTTGGCATTACTCCAGACATCACCTCTATTGTGTATCACGCTTGGTATAAAGCAGATGGTACGTGGCTAGGTGACTATGCCGCAGGGAAGTCCAGCAAAACCTGTCCGGGCACGGCGTTCTGGGGAGATGGTAATACACGGGCGGCGGCTATTAAGCGCTTTATACCTGATGTGGCTGCTGAGTTGAAAAGAATAAAAACTAGGAGTGTGGACGAATTGTCAATAGAGGATAAAAAGCGTATTGAGGAATTGGAACTTGAGGTTAAAGAACTGGCGGCTACAGTAATAAGCCTGCTCAACAGCAAGGATGTGCTCAAGCAGGCTATCCAAGAGCAAGGCCAAACGCTTCTCAATACATCTACTGCGGTCAAGTCATTGGAAGACAAGTCAGTAATCAAAGAAGTACCTGCATGGGCGAAACCAGCCGTACAAGCTGCATTTGATGCGGGATTGGTAGACACACCAACGGGTGGAAGTTATGACTTTTACCGGATGCTTAAGGTTTTGTATACAGCTGGATTACTCATCACAAGATTGGAGGGTAAATAACCATGCAACCAATTATTGAACAAGCTCAACCCTATATTACTGCCATTGCTTTGGCTATTGTCGGTGTGTTGGCTACGGTAATTCTACGAGCAGTAGCGTTGCTACAACAAAAGGCAAATTCATGGTTTGATGCAAAGCTATCGGTATCTCAGCGGGAACTCCTGTACAAGATTGCCTCAGAGGGTTTTGCCTTTGCTCAGACGGTTTACAAGGATCTAGGCGGAGAAGAGAAGCTGCAGCAGGCTCTTCTCTATTCTTCAGATCAATTGGCAGCCAAAGGAATAAAGGTATCCACTAAGGAAATCCGCGCAGCTGTTGAGGATGCTTATCTCAAGTATAAGGCGACGGTGCTGACGAAGAATTAAAGAAATGCCCTCCGGTGCTCATGGAGGGCATTTTTGTTGTTTAAAGATGGTTGACTTGGTTATTCTTCCAAATCTCTTCAATGAATTGGTGGCGGGTTATAGGTAGTATGTAACCAGTTTCCTGTTTGATAATATCTTTAAACTTGCCTATTTTGGGTAGCCAATTATTTTCTTCAACTGCATAATAGTAAACATTCCAATCATAATCAGTCCGTGTGCATTTAAAACGAACTGACCTTCCTTCGTGGAATAAGGTGAACTCCACTTCATCTTTGTCTCGAACAGTTTTGCCTAAATGAACATTTTTTATCTCCATTAGAATTACTCCTTTTTGGGGAAATCTTACTGGCCTCATGAATAAGGTATTATACTTACTCAAGAAATATAATATGTAGCTGGCTTCGGCTGGTGGGCTTTTTCTCATTTACAGAATGTGACAAACGTGGTATTCTCCACTTACACGAGTCGGAAGCACCGAAACGTGCAGTCCGAAAGAAACGGCATTAACAGCTCTATTGGCTTCGGCTGATAGGGCTGTTTTTATAACAGATAGGAGGATTATCATTAATGGCGGAAGAAGTGAAGGTTGAAAAACTTGATAAAAGTGAAGAACCCTTTGAAGAAGCTGAGAAAAAATGCTTTATTATTATGCCAATTGCTGATACACCTGGTTATGATCCAGGGCATTTTAATAGAGTATATGAATACATAATAAAACCTGCTTGCATAAATGCCGGATTTAAACCAGAACGTGCTGACGATACAAAAAACACCAATACCATAATATTGGATATTTTAAATCAGATTGTAAGTGCTGATATGGCAATTTGCGATCTAAGCTCAAAAAATCCTAACGTTATGTATGAACTTGGTATAAGGCAGGCATTTAATCTGCCGGTTGTTTTACTTAAGGATGAAATAACAAATAGGGTGTTTGATACTTCTCATTTAAGAGATGTTCCTTATGATCAAAGTCTAAGGATTGATTCCGTACAGTTAGCCATCACTAAATTAACAGATGCATTATCAGCTACTTATGAACACAGAGAAAATGATACGAATTCATTAATTAATATTCTAGGAATTGAACCTGCCAAAACACCTGTAAAGAAACAAATAGGGCAGGATACAACTATACTTCTCGATGCAATAAAAAGCATCAGTTATCGCATTGATCGGATAGAGTTAAAAGGACATCAAGACGTTTTCATATCAGAACTTTTAGAAAATGATAAAATTAAAGCAATTGAACATTTTAAACATAAAATTGGTTCTCAGATTAATCATGAAAAACATGGAATAGGTAAACTTTATAACGTGGGTGAGAACGGGTCCTTACATGTAAGATTCAAGGATACCGGGAAAAATTACATTATTCACTATCCATATACTAATGTTTCTTTCACGGATTAAATTATTTTTTAATCGGTAGTCCCTTTAAATTATTAAGGGGACTTTTTTGTTGCTTTAAAACTCCTATAGCATTTATAATACAAACAAACGTTCTTATTTTTGGAGGCGATCACATGAAACTATGCATCGGCCAGACGGTAGAAATCGTATATGAGGATAAAACCGGAAAAATCACGCAGCGTAAAATTGAGGTTCTTGGTATCCGTGATAGCAGGATTCGAGCCACTTGCCTTTCAACACGTGCCCCCAGAGTCTTTTTAGTCTCAAATATACTTGCTTGGCAACCTGTGAAGGAACAGCGTTATGCTTAGCGACACTGCGCGCAAACTGCTAATGATCATGCGGCATTCGTCAGTGCACCACGGCTATATGCCAACAATGGAACAACTAGAAAATAAGAGCGGTCGGACTTCAGACAAAATAAGGGCAGGTCTTCAAGA
>NZ_JBBODA010000060.1:0-19794 GCF_038002705.1 Paenibacillus sp. FSL H7-0716 | reverse complement strand
GGTGTCGCTGTTGGCGTTGGTGTCGCTGTTGGCGTTGGTGTTGGTGTTGCTACAGGAACAGAAGTCACGGTTTCGGTAGCTTCCCCCAATACAGCATCTGTAGTTTTATTCTTAATTGTCGCCTTTACTACGTGAGTCCCTTCGGAAATTTTTACAGGTGCAGTGTAAAGCGACTCCACCCCATCAATAGACACGTAGACTTTTGTTGTACTTGTGGGAGTAGACCCTATATCTATAGTTACAATATCATCGCTAATTAATATCTTTGGATATCCTGTTGGGATAACTATAGGAGTATTTGTAAAAGTTGTCGTGAGTATTGTACTGTAGGTCGATCCATCGCCTGCTCTGGCTTTAAATGTTATAGAACCCGACTGTGTAATTACAATAGGTGCAGTATATGGAGTCCATGTCGTTCCATTATCCAGTGAATATTCCTTAACTGAACTTGTACCATAATCCACTGTTAGTGTGTTTCTATTATAACTATCTAGAGTTTGTGAAGTTATGGTAGGCTGTTCAGGTGTAGTGGGAACATATCCCTCTGGTGCTACATTTGTCAATCCAGGTATCTTCGAACCTACACCCGTTGTAGGGCTAAGACTGTATACATTACCTGCTTTAGTTATACCTAATAAAACAGAGTCGCCGGTTCCAGCTCTTGGCTCAATAAAACCAGCAAATGCCTCTCCAGCTACACCAGTTGTCTTGAATGTAGAACCCTTCCAGTAAACTAGGTCATTACCTGCCCCTCTAGAGGGCACTAGTGCATAAAAAGCTCCCATTCCCATTGTTTTAAAAGTAGCGCCTTGTAGACCAGCGTAACCAATATCTGCGACATCAGTTAGCTCATCATTAGGACCGTAAACTCTCTTAGGTGAAGGATATGCGCTACCTGAAACCCCCGCATAACCGCTATTATTCTCACCATACACAAAAGTGGTGCCGTCTTCTTTTAGGATAAGATTTAAGCTTGTGAAGTTCGTAGATGTTGTTTTCTTAACTCCCGTAGTCATAAGCTCTTTAGAAGAGAAGTTAATTCCTCCTGTGGTGTCTGGATACCACTTAGCCATACTAGATTGACCCCATCTATAGAGATTTGATCCCTCTAATGAGGTATACAACTCAAAATACCCTACTTGAAGCGAAACATGCGTTTTCAGTACCCCATTAGGATCTTCATTGAAGGGTACTAACGCTTTAGTAGTAGAACTCGCCCTATCTTCTCCACCATCAGGGCTAAAAAAACTAGTGTATGTGTATGTCTGACCGTTTATAATAAAATATCTTCTTGACTTATCGTAATGATTATATGAAAAATTATAACTACCATCTGTCTCTTTTTTGAGAGATCCATCCGAAGTTAGCATTACATTATTCACAAACTTTAAGTCAAATGACCCATTCGTAAAGGCAGGTATTCCAGTTTGGGGCATAGATACACCAAGATTTGCATTCAAGCCCAGGACATTATAACCAACAAAGAATACTTGTGTGTCTTTTACGAAGAAAACACCCATATCGGAATATACCAATATCTTTTTAACTCCAGTGAGATCAGTACTATCTAATCCATTCTTAACAAAACCAGGTGTAGTTCTATCTGCAACACTTCCTGTACCTAACTGACCTTTTATCCCTTCGCCCCATGCGTGTACTTTTCCATCAGTTGTCAGGGCGAAATAACTGGGAGCTACAACACCACTCATATTAAGCTTGTAAGAAACTAAAGATGTATACGTTAAAGAACTAATTTTTGTATTTGTACTACTGTTCCAAATGTAGCCGTCTCTATCCCTGTAATATCCAGGTACACGATCTAGAATATTAGCATCATAAGGATACTCCAATGTGTTATTGTGGAAATAAGCTTTTGACTCATCTGAAAATGTAACTCTAAAATACACATCATTATCCAGGGCATAGGTAGTAGTTACATCAACTACAGATTTGAAAGACGCCCCCTGTGCCTTAGGTGCCATTCCAGAAAAGGTTAATGCCGGAACTAATAACATCAGAACTAAGAAAAATATAAATCCACTTCTAGTCTTCTTATACGTAGTGTGAGTCCGTTGTTTCCTCATTTTTTTCCTCCAGTATTCGAATTTATATTCCTGCTGTTGCAGTGTAACTAAATGTTGAGGTATAGGTACCTTGTAGCAAACCTACCTGTTGTCCGTTACTACCCATAATCAGCTTAGGAACATTCAAGGTGTAATTAACTAAAAATTGATGAGTTCCCGCCCCTTCAGAGGGAATCACTGCTACAATACGACTGTCTGCTGAGGAGAGCACCTGTTGATTTGCTAACTCTCCCTTGGCTCCTTGGAAATCAATTGGTGTCCCGACAATAGCACTTTTGTACAAGGTTGAGAACGATACAGCTGATGCAGGAATGACAAATTCAACTGCCTTTCCACCTACCATTTTTGTCAGTTTAAAATCGGAAGCCCTGAGTACAACACCCCAACCAGCTGCAGTACCACGCGCATCTAGTACATACAAATTACTGTTAGCAGCTGAACTCTGGTTCTGCTTCAAATCAAGCGTTACATCCGTAAAGGTTGGTTTCGTTTGAGTTATTTGAAGCCCCGCACCAGTTACCACAACTTCTGATTCACCTGTATCTGCGGCATAAGCAGACATTGGAACTGCTAAGGCTACCAGCATTAAAATACTTAATAATACTTTTTTCATGATTCTCCTCCTCGAAAATTTATCTTTGTTAGAAATCAGCCTACACTGCGAACATCACCACCTCCTTTCAAGACAATAAAACAACAAAAAACGAACCCTAAAAATATAGAGTCCGTTCTTAATAATTCCTTCTTAGTTTTCTAATTGCTTATCTACGGGTTTAATAGCCTCCGGATCAGACTCTTTCTCTTCTTCCTTTTCCTTTTTCCGTTTCCAAAGCAGTAACAACAACCAAAAAAACAAAAAGAAAAAGATAACAATAATTATGATTACTAAAATAACTACCCAAAGATGAAGCTCTAACCAATCCCAAAATGTTTGAGTTACTTCTATTTTTCCGTTTTGTATTAAAGCCTCTTTAGATACGTTGGATTGCTCAGGACTAATAGAAAACGAAAAAGTACGACTTATTGTTTTTCCGGAAAAAGTCGCTTCATAATACGCCTCGTATGTGTCTGGTAACAAAAGAGTCTCATTCACGATATAAACCATATCTGCTGTTGTCCCACCATAGATTGACTCTGCAGCGTAATCCTGTTTATAGATTATTTGACCTTTACTATCATTTATACGAATTTTACCTTTAGGTTTTTCAAGTATAGTTCCTGAATTACTGAGCTCCACCGTCAGCCTGGAATATCCCGAACTAACATAATCATGTTTAAAACTATCAATGCTCATATTATGCTTCGCCTGATCTGCTTTGTATTCCAGAACCATCTGCACGCCACTTCGGTTAACCACATCAATGGCTAATGATGCTTGCTGCCCTTGAATGTTAGGATTTTGTTCTGCTGCCTTGATCAGCTCTTCAGCAGCAATAACGCCGACATACTGACCTGGAGTAATATCCGCTGGTACAGTCAATTTATAAGTAAAACTGCGTTCTTCTTTAGGCTTCAGAGTGAATTCATTCACTCCTTGCGGCTCCATCCATTTTCCCACGAGCTTAAGTTCCTGATCCTTTTCCGAAAAGCTCCTCCCCCCATTCTGAGCTGGTAGAGCATCTGCTGGATACATTTTAATCTTTACAGGATTGTCTTTTGCATTTCGAATGAAAAAAGTATATTCCCGAGTGTCACCAGGCTTGATCTGGTCTTTATAGTAACCTCGACCTTCTTCCACTTCTTTAGTTGGTGAAAGTACGAATGAGCTTTCTGCGTTTGCCATCCCCACCAAAAATACACACCAGATCATCAAAACGGATGAAATGATTTTGAAATAACCGGTCCTTATTTTCTTCATTTTTTCTTTCCTCTCTAACTGCTTAAATTCCTGAAACCAATGTGCAAGTCATTGTTGATGAATAACTTCCGGTTAACATGCCTATTCTTCCCTCAGGTATTGACATCCCCTGGGCGTTCTTAATATTAAGTAAAGCCGGTACGCTGATATTTAGATTAATAGCAGCCTTAAATGTACCTCTACCAGATCCCTCTGAAGCCTGAAGAACAGTCTGCGAGTCCGAGAAAAATCCAGAACCTAAGAATATCCCCTCTGGATTACCCTCAATAGCCTCTAAATCAGTAACCGTGAAAGCAACATAACTTGACGGGAAACTTGCGGTTACGTGACGATTATCCGAGTAAGATCTAGTCACAATAAAATCCTGCATTGATATATCGTATTGCCACCCACTTTCTGATGAATTCCCAATCTCCACGGTAAGAGTTTTCGAAAGTGTTACTCCAGACATATCAATACTGGGAGAATCTATTGAAGGAACAACCTTCAGTAATTGAGAAGAGTACACTTCAGTTATTACAGTATCTTTCTCAACTTTATAAACATCATCTAGGACACTCATCTCCACATTCATCTGTTCATCTGAACTCACATGATTTTCTTCTACATTATCGGCAAGCACCTCTGTTATTGAACCGATATTAAGAAATCCTCCAACAGTCAGAAAAAAGATAATAAATATGTATATCCAAGTTTTTTTCATTTCAACAACACCTTTCATCCAACATAATGTGTCAGATTTTCATTTCAATGAGACGTTTCACAGAGAGTGAAATGGGCATATCAAGATCTGTTTGAAAATATTGACTAGCCTCACGTAATGCCAATGAATAAGCTTCTTCAACATTCACATTGGAAGCACGGATATTTCTCACGGCAAGTTCAACGATTTTTGAATTAATAATACTATTCTCCATGTTCATTCTTCCTTTCAAAAATAGGTCAAGTTCTAAATCAATAAAGTAAAATAACGCTACAAAAAACCCCAAACGTCAAGAATGGAGCTAATGGGATTGACTTAACATTTACTCTATCTTTTAAGAGTCGGAAGATAAGATATAGCATCGCGGAGATGCTCATCCCCATTATCACAAAGAGTGTTTTTTCCAAACCAAGAACCAGTCCAATCAATGCAATTAGCTTAATATCGCCAGCACCAATCGCGTTTGAGTTAACAAAAAAAAGAATTGTGAGTATTAAAGCTGGTATGAGTCCGAAATAAAACTGGACATCAAACATTCTGATTACGAAGATCAATATAAGCAAAGGATGAATGATTTTGTTTGGAATTCTTCTTGTCCTGATATCCGTATAGCTAAATATCATACAGATTAAAATTAGAGCAATAAGCAGCAGTATAATATTCACCTCCAAATCAAAATAACAATAGCCATATCCGAGGATATGGCTACTGTTAACAGAATTAATTACTCTTCAAATTTTGAACATCATCATACATTGAACCCCATATTTCAACCTTCTTTTCAAAACATACTTTCAATCCAGTCATACCTGATTCAGATGAGTATACTTTTATTGTGTAGGATCCATTAGGTGAGTTAACAGCAGTAAAAAATTTCCTATCATTATATACCTTCCCTGAATCCGATTTTACGCTTTGTATTGGCAGCTCCCAAGTTGCTGTATTGTTATTACCCGATGTTTTTTCCATTTTAATAGTTTTAACCAGAGTACCTCTCGTATCATAAACCATCGCATACATTGCGTCCGGACCTTTAAAACTTCCACCTATCGGTTCTGCAGTATTATTCAACCCCGTTGGTACTTTTGTTTCCCAATCATTGCTATAGTCAGTATTCACCTTAACCTCAAAACCGTATCCTGCCCGAGTAATCCTATTAGGATCTTTAGAAGATTTACTTGCATAAGGTATGATTTCCCATGATCCTCTACTTTCCCGATCAGATTCTTTAGGTTTCTTGAGGTCCGTTGCAATCCCTTGCTTTGTAGTAACTGTTGAGGTTACTTTCAACTCTTCTTGATACGAGACACTTCTGTTTTCCCAAATGGGATCACTATAGTCAGTGTAACTATATGAACTATAGTACTCTTTCCCATTAATATCTTTCCAGGTGTAATAACTAGTCTTAGTGTGATATCCCGTTATAAGACTATATGTTACTTTCCAATTCCCTTCTAGCTTAGGTGAACAATTTCCGTCACTCGATCCAGAACGCCCGTTTATTGTACATCCAGTAGATGCAATATTGTTTGAACGGTCCTTATCTTCAACCTCATTTAGTGGATCTACATGAACTGTGATATTGTGTACTCCCTCACCACCAGACCAAGTAAACCCGCCGACAGTAGCCGTTTGATTAGCCAATAGATCTTTTCTTAGCTCATGAATTTGGTTTCCATTATCATAGAAACGAATACGCACATTAGATTTACCATTATCACCGATATTTTTAACTTTAGCAGAAATTATAGATGAATCTCCAACTACTAACGTTGAAGGGGCTGCCGTCACTGATTGGGCAACCAAGTCAGTTGATGGTTCAGCCACTTCGATTAACCACTCACCACTAATTTCATTGTTAAGATATGCTGCAGCTGGTGACTCCAGCGCACGATTCTGATGATTTGGATTGTTGATCGTTGCTTTCGCCTTAATATAATACTTACCAGGCTTTTTCCCAACATCGATTTTACCTAGAAAAAAGGATAATGTTGTACCATTGGTTATAGTTTGAGGTAGCGCCGTCTGGTTACTGTACATAGTGAACTCACCAGTCACCGCACCACCGATTTTCATTTCTGCAGTATTAGGGATTCCAGCTACGTTAACTGAATCAGAAGTGATAAAATCTTCTCCATCATAACGAACTTTAGCCCATAACTGACCACCTTCTGTAAGCGTTAATTCAGTTGGTTTATAGTCCATAGGTGTATTGTCAGCCAGTGTCAAACTCTTAATAGCGGTTCTGCCATAACCATCTTCTACAATAATATCAACGTCTTTCCCTAGAACTTTAAGAATCTTCTTAGCTTCGAAATTGAGAGTTTTACTTAAGGTATCTTCAGTAGTATTTATCAATTTCCCATCTGTTAATGAGACAACGTTACTTAGATCCGGAAAAGCTCCTTTAGGCGCTGCAACTACACGAATATTACGTTCACTATAACCTGAAGCAGTAAAACTTATTGTCAAATTATTACCCTGGACAACGTTCAATTCAGGCCAAGGTGAAACACTGTAATAAGCAGTTCTCTCAGTTTCAGATGTTTTTTCAGTTTTCACAAATTTTATTCCCAATCGCTGTACTATTCCCGATGTACGAATGAGAGGGTAATAGTTTTCCAATTTATAAAAAAAGGGATGCCCTTCTTTAAAAATCGCATCATCAGCACTTAACATGAAATTATCACGATAATACTTTAGTTGTTTAGTACTTACAGTTAGATTATTGGAATTAATTGCATCAAATAATGTACCAAAGCTTGATGCACTTTTATACACCAAACCAAACCCATTCTCTTTATCAAAATCCTCCCCTGGACTATTTTTCACATTGAAAACATCATAATTATTAATAATGCTTGATTTATTATTTGGAAAACTAAAAACACTTTTCCAGCCCGTTAACTTCCACACGTTCCCGTTAACATCTTTATCAATGGCTGGAATATAACCATTAAGCGCAGTCCCTTCATAGTCATAGTTCCAAAGAGGCACATATTTTTTCACCATTGGATCAGCTGACGCAGCGCTAGACACTGCACCGAACATAACAAAGAAACATGATATAATTAGCATTATTTTCCTTTTCAAACGTAACCCTCCTCTTTTCTCTTAGCAAAAAGACCCCTCATTTTAGAAGGGGTCTTTTTGCTAAGATTATGATTTTTATTCGACTCATAAAAGCAGATTACTTTAAAGATTGGGCTGCTTTAATTACTTCAGACAAAAGGCTCTCATTATCTCCATTTTTAACTACTGCATCTTTCTTATGTTCGGAAAAATCCCTTACAAGGTTTGAATCTTGAACATCAAAAATAACTGAAAAGTTTTCCCAAAATGCATTTGTAGGATCTACCATCGAGAAAGAAACAAATCCCTTTCCTTGTCCAACAGCAAAAGTATATTTATTCCCTGGTGTTAACAAACTACCACCGCCAGGATTATAATATGTTCCCTTCACATCTTTCGGAAGCGTAAAAGTAACCACGCCGTTTGTAAGGCTTATATTATCCACAAACAAAACTTTTCCAAGGTCTTTGTTTTCTTGATTCCAACCGAAATCCTTATTAGGCTGCTGTGATCCATTATCAACTGGTTTCTTTGTATCAGTTGTAATACTCACAATTCTTTGTTTCTGATCCCATCCGACTTGAGCTCCTAAAGCCTCTGACACAAATCGCAGTGGAACAAAGACACGGGATTGTTGTAAACGTGCCGGAACATCAAGTTTTTTTATAACAGTATCCACCACTACAGAAGTGCTGTTTACCTTCATTGTAATCTTTTTATCACCTTGTTGAACTGTAACTACTCTCTCTTTGCTATAGCCCACATTTGCGCCCAATGCTTCAGACACAAATCGAATAGGAATCATCACCCTATCACCTTCTGTATAGGGTTTTGCATCTGGAAATGTGACGTTTTTATTATTCACCTTTACCGTGACTCCCTGAACTTGGGCAGCAGAAACACCAGCAATACCAACAATATTAAAGAGCATGAGGAGAGAAATTATCAACTTCATACTTTTATTCGTTTTCATTTTGATCACCCTTCCCCTTATTTTCATACGGTACTACTTCATAAAGATCTTTCAATAATTTATTAATTGAAGTTGTTGCTTCATTAAATATTTGTTGACTTTGCTGCACCTTTTCTTTCCATTCAGTACCACCAAAATCATTCACTTTCGAACCTAAAAGCTTTATTGCTGTTCGTATCGCTTCTGAACTATCTACGTTGTTTATTTCACAGTAATTTTGTAGTATCTTAGCTGATTCATCATCCAGCCTCAATCCTGTTCGTTTGACCTTCGGATTCTCTGCTGGAGGTCGCCCTCTATTCCTTTTTTTCACTTGGTTTAAAGGCGTTTCTTTCTCCTTCATCGTATCACCTTATTTTATGTCATACCTAATTATAATTTTTGTCCGACATAAAGTAAAGATAATTTTCAGACTATTAAGATTTTATACCTACCGGAAGTAAGTACACCTTTCCACTCTCCTGGTATTCCATGATAGCAGCGGCTTGCTCAACGGTCACTTCAAGCACAACTACTACTGGAATAAGACTATTACCTGATGCTACATCAGGTGCTGTTCCTTCTGAATTCAGGCGCTTTAAGACCTTAATATTAGTTAACTTTGGATTTACAACTTTTTTGCTAAGGTTTGTAGCCTCATCCCTTACATAAGCGATAACATTGACATATACACCAGGTTTAGCGTCGTCCCCTGCAGATCGGACTAAATCAGTGGCTATCCCGATTTCAGTCATTCCCTCTTTAAGACCAATACTACTGCCAACTTCTGAATTCAAGGATGTCGTATTATAAGTTGTCCTAACCGGTTCGTTATTTCTAATACCATACTCCCCTGCATAAAGATCACCGAATTTGAGATCTTCAGCATCAAGAACCGCATCTGTTGGAATTTCACTCAGAACTATTTCGCGATATTGCAACTTGTCTTTTGTTATTTCGGTAAATGGTGCAATGTCCTGTTTGGCTACAACAACCCTTTGCGTTTCTACCTGTTGAGATATATTTCTATTTTGAACGGTGTAAACTCCGATTAATATTACAAGTCCAATAACGATAAATGAAAGAGCCCGTGTATATTTGTTCCAAAATCGCTTCAAAAGATTACGCCTCCTCGTTAATGTGTTTCTTTTTTTCTCTGTTATATATAAATACTCTCATACGCTATTCTTCGACTTAATGAAAGAGGATAACTTATTTCTTTTATTGAGTATGAAATCCTTGTTTTGAACTCAACCTGAATCCAAGGGATTCCATCTGAATCATAAGAGATCTTTAAATCTAACTGACTTCCGCTCATGTATGCATTCTCCATCAATGGATCAAGGTTCATATAGCGAATAAATTCACGCTTCACTGCACTCCTCAACATATCTTCATCAAGTGTTACCGTACCTTGTTGAGCATCCGTTACAATTCCTGACTCAATTATCCCTGCATCAATTGAATGCTCGAAACCCCGACCTGACTTAGCGTATAGATAGCCAACTGAATACGTGTCAAAGGAGAAAATGACAAAGAATGTCCCTATTAGAATAGCCCCCCATAATTTCATCCACATTTAGTTACCCTCCTTCTCTGATCAGCTTATGGGCAAGACCTGTAACCTTAACGTTAATGGGCAAGCTAAAGGATAATCCTAAAATTTTGGCAGCATAAATATCTACTGTCTTTGATACCTTTATCTCTAATACGTCCCCTCTCTGTACAGTCTGTGAAGTAGCTTGGAAAGTTATCTTCGAAGGATCCATACCAGCCCTTACCAATAAATCATTAAATTGTTGTCTAGTTTGTGCATTCGCGCCATTTTGCACCTTCATTACTTGCAAAACTTCATTAGCAGCACTGTTAATAATGCCCTTGGCCTCTGTGTACTGCCATATTGATAATCCGAACATGACAAAAAAAGTAACTATTAGAGAATAAAAAAGGATAGAGACATGACTGTCCCCATCCTCTCTTTTTATCAGATTCTTCATTTTTCTTCTCATAAAATCAGTTAATTTCATTGACTTTGTTAGAAATTTTATCGAAAATCAACGGAATCAGTTTATCTTTAAACAGTACAAAAACAAGAACAATCAATATAATAGTAACAAATGTAACTACAACCCAATTCACGCCATCGCCTTTATCTCCATTGATAAGGGACATACTTTTAGAATAAAGTTTAGCACCTACATTTTTAAAATTATTTTTAGCTTTTCCGATGATACTAGACATATAATATCTCCTCCATATTTTAATTTTTTTAAAGTGCAGCAAGACCTGCAAAAAGTTTAAATCCCATCAAACCCATAAAAATCATGTCATGAAAGATTAGAATCCCATAGAATAAATTCATTTTTTCGGGATTTCCTTTGGTGAGCTCTATCAGTGAAAGTCTACGTAAATCCCTTAAATCATTTTTTATTGAGTTTAAATCATCTTCCCCTTCGTGGAATCCTTTCTCCAAAATAACATTGACTACAGATACAAAATCGTACATTACTGGAAGATCAATATCTTCTGCAAAGATTTTCAGTGCGTCTTTCATTAACATCCTGTCGCTATTAGCAATTAAACGCTTGAGCATTTGCCCAAGAAGTTCGCTACCTTGATTACTGGCTGCTTCGAATATACCTTTTAAGGGCTTACCGACCTCTAGCGCGTTAATCATTTTGCTAATGAGATTTGGAAGATCCCTAATCAATAAATTCTGCCTTTTTTTGTGCTGTTTTGAAATATCATTAATATCGTTCCAAATTAAAAGCCCCACTGAAAGTGGGACTAGTGTATAAAGTATTGGCATATGCGTCACTACTGGTAACAACACCATTATTGGAACAAACAGTAATGATTTTAGTATCGTTTTGGAAATGAAATATGGGTAACTATCCTTTTTATTCAGAGTCAAATATTTTGCCCTTGTAACTTCTCCAAATATTTGATCTAACCATTTCCATTTTTCAAGCCGGTCCGAAAAAAGAACAAGAAAAGAATTTTGTTCCATTCGCTGGATTTCTTTCTCGTCCATATTTAGAAAAACAGCCATTTTTGTTATTTTTTTTTGCCTATCAAATCCAGGCAAGATAATAGACAGCACTGGCAGAGACATGATTAGTATCACAATTGAAAACAAAAATGAAAGATTCGTTTTTTTCACCTCCTTTAATTAATTTATAAATAATGTTCTTCGTAATTAATAAAAAAACGACCATCTTCCCCCAAAAGGGTAGTAAGTCGTTGATGATATTACAAGTTGTCTAAATCTAATCTTAAATACTTATCCCTGCCCAAATATGCGAAAAAAGTAGTCAACAATAAGGTTCCAACTAATATTTTGCCTGGTGTAGTCAATAAGCTTAATGATGAACCCATACTCTCCATATTTTTTTCAAGATAAGCGAATAAAAAAATTATTGCCCATCCTGCAGGAAAAATAACGAAAAACTTATTTCGTTTAGTCCTGTTCTCAACATCAATAGTTTGGAGCAAGGCGATGTCACTCTTAATATCATCATTTGACTCCTTAATACTTTTAATGGACTTCGTATGGAACCCATCAATATTCCCCATTATTATCTTTTCACATAGATCATCGAACTTCCGAAACTGAACTTTAGCACTCATTTGCTTTAGAGCAGTTCGTGGATCTACCCCAAGTAAAAGAGAATTATACAGATTTTCAAAAAGTGGTTTAGTGACACCAGACATTACTGGCAAAGACATTTCCAAAGATTTTTGAAGAGATTTGCAATCCCTCATCATGGATACTAAAAGTCTTACATTTGTAGGCAGATTAAAAAGCATAGCCTTTCTTCTAGAATATTTTAATTTTGAAAAGACTAATCGCGGCACAAAAAAACCGATAACTGTTCCGACTACTGCGAACATTAGGTTATCGGTTATAAACGCGATTGAAATTCCTACCACCATTGAAATTATCATAAGAATAATATAGTGCTTTAGCTGAAACTTTAAGCCTAGATCAGTGGCTTGATCCTTTACACTATCAAAACCAAAAGCATTTCGTAGCCGGTTACTCCTCACTTCACTTTTTTTCTTAGGTAATATGCTGGATATACCATAAGTTATAACAATAACTGCAAATGCAATAAGTGCAAAACTCATATACCCTCCACCTCACACCAGCGATGATATTCTTTTTCATCAGGTTCTTCTGATTGAATTTTTTCCAAAAAGCTTGTTGATTTAATCTTATTTTTAAACTCTAAAACCTGAGTTGTAGGGTTATACTTGAAAATTGTATTTAAAACAGGCTCCTCTGTTCCTTTGTAACTAATCAGTTCACTTATTTCCATCAAAACTCTCACACCAGTTTTCTTCGATCTTTTCTGAAATAATATAAGATCCAAGGAACCAGCAACTTGCGCTGCAGCTGCATTAGTATTCCCGTTAAGTTGCAATAACCGTACAGCTGCTTCTGCTGCGCTATTGGCATGAATGGTTGTCCAAATAACATGACCTGTATTCATGGCAATTAAAGCTTCAGAAGCCGCCTCTTCATCTCTTATTTCGCCAATAGCCAATACAGAAGGCTTTAACCGAAGAGTAGCCTTAACTAATTTTCCAATACCATAACTTTTGTCTTTATCCTCAATATTTTTAACTAACAAAGATGGTAAATTGGGATAATCTTTATATTGCAATTTGCTTGCATACATCAACTCCTCAGAGTCCTCAATTGAAATGATTCTAGTAATCTTTGGAACATATTGAGGGAACATAAGCAATTTAGCAGTTTTACCACTGTTTGTCCCACCAGCAACCAGAGTATTCGCCCCCATTTTTATGGCGAATTGAAGAAACTCGGTTCCTTCCAGGCTTATATTTCCATAGTTTATACATTCTTCGTCTGTGTATACGTTAGGAGGAAATTTTCTTATTGAAATAAGAGAGTGACCACCACTCACCCCTGAGTAATGTTTATTATCTGCAACAGCACAAATTCTAAAGCCTCGATAGTTAGCATCAATAATTGGTTCATTACTCGACAATGGCTTTCCTATCGGCATCAGCATTTTGTCAATGGTCTGTATTAAATGCTCCGTACCCTGAAATTTTATATGCTCCATATGGATATCTTTACCATTAATTTCTGCAATGACCTGATCAGGACCGTTGATTTCGATTGAACTAATGGTTGGATCATCTAAAATTTCCTGGATTACACCAAGCTCTGTAATTTCTTTTTGCACCATCTCAATAACATCAGTGATTGGCATCGTAAAAACAAAATCCGTGATACTTCTCACCATATCAGCAATCAAATATTTAATTTTTTGTCTTTTATCTTCGTTTGTCAGTGAACTCACATAATCATCTAAATGCCCCTCAGCGAGTTGTCCTCTTATTCTTTCAGTAATAGATGTTATGTTCTTCATTTCCAAGTCCGAAAGTTCTGTCTTTGCTTCTCTTAAATGATATTTAAGAGTTAAATGATCCATTGGATCAATCAGCCCAATATTTTCATTTCCTGTTTTGAGGCTATTTCGCGGACTCCATTGAATTACATTAGGCTCAATTTCCGAAATTTTTTTGGCTAGTTCGCTGTGTTTGGTATAAATTGCGATATTATTAGATTGCAAATGATTAGTGGCAGAAAATAAAATCAGCCTTTCTTTCTCTATACCAAACACTTCATTACTTTTTTTAGAAAAAGTATAATTATTCACGAATTCAATTTCACTCAAACTATAGAAAACAATGATATCTGCAACTTTCATTCCATACAAAGTTGCTGGATGAATCATTGTTCCTTGACTAACGAAAAAAATATAATCATACATACTGGAAAGTTTATTCTTTAAATAAAGCGGTAATTCGATCAATGAACTGTTGCTGTTAATTCTTCTAGTAACTGGATTTTCAGGGTTAGATCGTGGATTCATCAATATATAATCACTGCTATCATTCTTCGTGTAAATATATTCACTCATTTCAGCTGGTGCATTGCGGTCATAGTCCAAGAGTAACTGATCCATGGACTTTTCCTTATCAATCTTGACCGCTTCTTCACCTAGCGCATAAGCTATCCGTGGAATACCAAGACATGGAAATTCAACAATGATACTTTTTTTATTTTTTGGAAGTTGTCCAATTGTCTTTTGCAAATATCCGATAGTATCACCACCACCAGGATTTGCAATCATCAGTGTTCTACTATCCGTTTTAATTTCCGACATATCTTTCATTTTTCCTTTCTATAATCCTATTTTATATAGCTTACTTCAGTAGCCTTATATCATATCCTGTAACCAAACGATATCTTCAAATCCTGTAAACCCTCCAGCATCTAAAATCTCTTTGAGAGCATTTTGACCACCTATCGGATTATACGGACAATTAGGGCTATGACAAAAAGCCAGATACCCCAATTTAGGATGTTTAAATGCGTATCCGCGCGGCATAATATAACCGCCACTCACCTTAAATTTTTGTGTTCCCAACTTTACGATCTCCAAAGCATCATTAATTAATTTGGTATCCTCTAGCAATTTTATTTCCTCCTTCTCTCGCCTTTAACATCATTAAAACAAAAGGAACAGCACTATTAACTGTGCTGTTCCTTTTGTTTTAATATCGTCCACATTTCTTTAACTCTTTCTATTGATTGAATTCCACCTTCCCAAAAAATAGATGAATCTAATTTGAATAACTCTTCTTCAAATTCTTTTTCAGCTACTTCGTAATCACTATCGATCATAACTACTCGCTCTGGATTTATATTTTCATCTGAAACAACGGCACATGCCTCTTCAAGATTCATTCTCTGACTCAGCAGTTTCAGTTTTAGTAGCGCAATCATATCTTCATCCGTCAATTTTCTTCGTTTCTCTTTACGCCCGAATTGATACCCAGCATTCTCTAAACTGTAAACCCAGCGCCTCGCAGAGCTTTCAGCAAGTTCTAAAACTTCTGCCGCCTCTTTAAAAGACCAGATTCCCATGTTACCCCCCTCTTTAAACAAAAAAAGCGCCTACTATCGGCACCTTCACGCTTAATATGATTTTCGAAAGAAGTATCACTTCTTAACTCAATGTCCCTCGTGTAACTGCCTGGTGTCAAAAATTATCATGTTATAAGAATATCACGTATTTCAGCCTGTAACGTACCTAAAAAGTATGATACAAGTATGATTTGAAATATTTAGCTGTAGCAGCATCCAGGAGAGCGTGAGTAGCAGCTGTAGGAGATCCAGCGGTGAGCGGTGGCAATTAGCCAGGGCAATGCTCAGATCCGGTTCCTGTAGACACATAAGTGAGCTGCTGATCGATGCGCCGGCGGTAGCTGGTCCTGTGCGCTGGACCGCATCCAGGAGAGCGTGAGTAGCAGCTGCAGGAGATCCAGCGATGAGCGGTAGCAATTAGCCAGGAACAATGCTCAGATCCGGAACCTGCAGACACATAAGTGAGCTGCTGATCGATGCGCCGGCGATACCTGGTCCTGTGCGCTGGATCGCATCCAGGAGAGCGTGAGTAGCAGCTGCAGGGGATCCAGCGGTAAGCGGTAGCAATTAGCCAGGGCAATGCTCAGATCCGGTTCCTATAGACACATAAGTGAGCTGCTGATCGATGCGCCGGCGATACCTGGTCCTGTGCGCTGGATCGCATCCAGGAGAGCGTGAGTAGCAGCTGCAGGAGATCCAGCGGTGAGCGGTGGCAATTAGGCAGGCCAATGCCCGAATTTGATTCCTGCAGACACTAAGTGAGCTGTTACTGCAGGGATCTACCGGTGAGTTCTAGTTACTCAATCTCTTGTAAAGCAATGAGCACTAAAATAAGCACTGTAAAAATTAACTTTGGCTCAATTAGTAGATTTCGTAATTATCTATTTAATAAACCTTGCTTTACCTTGTAAAGTTTATAAGCCTCTTCATAACATGTAGAAAAATATCCAGTTGGATTGTTTATTTTCAAATGCATAGATACACCACCAGAAACCAAATCAAGATTACAAGATTTTTCGAAGTAGAGTTCACACGCTTTAATAACTATTTCTGGTAAGAGAATATCTTTATGATGGCTGCTTAACATTAGAAAGATAGATTCTATATAACTATCATTCATTGGTATATTATCTGCTACGTAGCAATATTTAGGCACATTAGTACAGAGCACTTCGTATATTCTATTTAAATTATCATCAATGTTATTCAATGGAAGATTCATAGAGGCGGCGATAGCCGACCCATTCAATCTATCATTCAATATTGAATCTGAAGTAGTCTTTGAAGTAATCTCTGGTATTGCTGTTCCAGCAGGGAGGTTCGGAGTTCGATTCTGGAAGTTCGAGTATCCAGATTGACCGTTCGAAATTCCTGTATGGTGATTCGAATCTCCAATTTGGACCTCCGAACTTCCATTTTGGAACTTGCTATCTCCAAAATGGTCTTCCGAACTTCCATTTTGGAACTTCGGGTATGTCATTTGAAAGTTTGTTATATTTAGCGTTCGTTGTAATGATTCGTATCCCTCTAAGTGATAACCTTTTATACTTAGATCAGTCATAATTTGTATTAAATCTACTCTGTATTGAAATGTTTTATCCCAAGAATAATTAGGATTTCTTCTCTCGTAGATCCATCCACCGTCAATCAAATTTTTTATTTTTCTTCTTATGGTTTGAATACTTGCCTTAAGCATTAATTCCTCAGACAATTCTTCTGCTTTTTTATAAAACCAACCATGATCACGTTTTAGATTTGGCTGCAGTCCATTGGTAGACATACGCTCAGTTTCTTCTTGAATTAACTTATCTGCATCTTTGACTCTTTCAGACCAATAAATAAATTGATTTAGTATTAATGCTGACACGTAATCGCCGGTTAAAGCTACCAGTTCCTCTTTAATAACGACCCGTTTTAGTTTCATTGGATTTTGCATAATTACCTCCTGATTATGTAAAATGTGACAGAAAGAGCTTCCTTTTTAAATTGCTATGAGATCGATTGTATATATGTTCTGGTAGTGGCAAAGGGACTGCAGTCGTTACTATTATGAATTTTTCATATAGTGCGAAATTATAAATAGCAAAGATCTTAAGCCAGCGCATTCATACGTAGTCCTATAAATCTACTTCTAACGCACACCGTGGAAAAAAGGATCCTTTTCATGGCTTAGATGAATTACCCCTCTAATAGATGGATTTTAATTGTTTATGAATACAGAAAAAGCCCACGATCTGCCTGTACAAAGACAAATCGAGGGCTTGTAAACACTTGAAAAATAGATGACACTATGGTAAATTAATATATATCAATACCATAAATAAGGTATTAAGAAATACCCCAGGTCATTGTTAAAGCACTGATTCACCGATGTCCAGATCGGTTGATTCGGCACCTAGTATCAGAGCTCCAACTCTTCTACTAGAAGCTTTTTCAATGGCTATTTCTTTGTCAAAAGAACAATTTAAGTTATCCACATTTTAGCACATAAGGTTATAAAAAAGAAGAGAAAAGTTGTTCACAGCCTTGCTCCAAACCTATATTTTGTCGGAATTTTGCTTATTTTTTCTAAACATGCACCATAAAAACGCAAGCCCTGATTCTACTAAAAATACCCAACCTAAAACTGGTGTTGTCAAAATTTCCATTCTACTCTCTCCCTTTGTATGTTATTCTGGAGAGGCGTGGTACCGGCAAAGTTTCACGCCTCTTACAAGTCGATTGCTCCTACGCATTCGGCTTTTTTGTTTTATTAATAAGATTGTGTACCTGATCTAATTGCTGTGACTTAGATACGACTACATAAGAATTTAACGCATAAAGGTTACTTAATTCATACATTTCAGATTGAAGTGCCTCAAATTGATCGTAAAGTGATTCAAGTGAAGCCTCGGCCATGTAATCACCTCCTTTTTTATTTTATTATACCATCAAAACATCTTTTGTAAATGGTTTTAGGTATAAAAAATAAAAAAAAGCTTTGTATTTAATAAATCATACATACAAAGCTTTTTAAGGTTATATTTATGGCTCTGGATTGTACTGTCTTACATGCTCCAACTACTAGAATCTAGCTGCTCATACTCAGTTGTTTATCATAGTGACCTAGAAATCTCGACTTATTCTGTTTCAAAATTTTGATTACAATCACCACATAAAATGTTTAAGTCTTTTTTATATGATCTTACTGAAATCCCACATGATGGACAGGTCCATTTAATAGATTTTGAGCCTGACTCATAACCCATATTAGTACTGCTAGAACTGGCTATTTCATCCGTTTCCCCCCCCTCTGCTAAGGCTTTGAAATAACTATATCCATGACGTGCGATAACGAATATTTCTTTTCTAATCGGCATTTCTCCTATTTTTCGTTTTGCCTCATCTCCAAGTCTCGCATAAGTCCATCCATGTTTAGGATCTGGTTTATCCTCCTTGTATTCAAATCCTAGCTCTAAAACCTTTTGTTTAAAGCGTTTATTATGATATGTACCTTTACGACTGGTATCCTGTATACCTGCGTGAAGGTGGTAAAGATGTACCATTTCATGCAAAACAGTATCCATCGTTTCATAAAAGTCCTGATCCATAAACTCAGCTGATAGATTTAATTCATACATTTGCAATGTCCCATCTTGTGTGCCCCAAACGGGTACTACTGAACACCATCCCATAGAAAGCCTTTGATGCCCGTTTGATTGTATAGTTATAGCTGGTGTAGGTAATACCCCATCAAAATAAGTTTTATTAAACAATTCAAATACGTGATGAAGCTCTGTCGTTATATCACTTAATGTTAAAGATTTTATATCAAACATAGGCTCCTCCTTTTTTGAGGCATATGCCTCAAAAATATTATTTATAATAGCATATTGATCTATTACTATCAATTTTTCTTCTGCAGGTTCGGGATCTGAGCATTGTTCCTGGCTAATTGCTACCGCTCACCGCTGGATCTCCTGCAGCTGCTACTCACGCTCTCCTGGATGCGGTCCAGCGCCCAGGACCAGCTACCGCCGGCGCATCGATCAGCAGCTCACTTATGTGTCTACAGGAACCGGATCTGAGCATTGCCCTGGCTAATTGCCACCGCTCACCGCTGGATCTCCTGCAGCTGCTACTCACGCTCTCCTGGATGCGGTCCATCGCCCAGGA
>NZ_JBBODA010000059.1:0-20070 GCF_038002705.1 Paenibacillus sp. FSL H7-0716 | reverse complement strand
CAAAGCCGGCGACGCTGCGGGTAAATCAGGCTGGACAGCGGGTGGTTCCACCACCACGCTGTCAGCCTCGCGCACCGCAGGTGCGCTGTAATAGCGGAGGTTCCACATCTCCGCAAGACCCTGCAGGCGGCTCCGATATGCCGCCGGACCATAGACGGCGTCGACGCGCTCCCGCGCTTGACTGCCTAGAGTCAACGCCATTCCCGGCTGCGCCAGCATGACGTTGACTCTTTCTGCCAGCGCGGAAATGTCCGACGCTGGCACGAGATTTTCGCCGCAGCCCGCTGCGTGCAGAATTTCCCGCAAGCCCCCAGAGTCGTAAGCGACCACGGGCTTTCCAAAAGCCATACCTTCCAGAGCAGTCATGCCAAAGCCTTCACGGATCAGACTAGGAACCACTAGCACATCCATGGCGCAATAGGCAGATGGAAGGCATTCAGCATAACCAACAAATTTAAACCGGGTGTACAGTCCCTCAAGCTTCACCTTGCGGACACAACGCTCATAGTAGCTTTTATCGCCAGCTGACCCAATGACAACAAATTTCGAGCTTGGATGAACCGCGTGCACAAGTACAGCCATTTTCACAAAATGTTCTAGCCCTTTTTCCTTGTTGATAAAAGAAGAAATATAACCGACCAGCTGTTCATGCGGTTTAACCCGCAATTCCCGCCGCCGTTCGCTCCGAAGCTTGCTCCAAGCCTCAATCATCATCTCTTTATCATTCCAAGAGGGAGGGAGCTGGATCACCTTTTCTGCTCTCACGTCCTCTGGAAAGCAAGCTGCAGCTGTTTGTGAAATTGCTAGTATCTCATCACTATTCCGATGAATCAGCCCTACACTAATAGGTGTATATTCATTGTCTGTTATCGTCTCTGATATTTTCCATATCACCGGAATGCCCAGTGACTTTGCAGCCATTGCTGGCAGAGCATGCACACAGGTACTTGTAATAACAAACGCCGGGCGCAGGGAATTCAGCCAGTCTATTAATTCGTGATACTCCCTGCTTTCCTGGAATTTCTGAGCATCTGCCTCCAACCCTGCATAAGGAGTGTACATTCCATATAAAAGAGGAATCGAAAGCAACTGTACACTTATTCCACAGCTTCGAGCCTGAGAAGTCAGCTTGCCGTCCTGAGGCGCAACGAGAATACAATTAAAGTACGGAGAAAGCTCCTGAGCGAAAAACAACAATAGCTTCTCCGCTCCCGTAATACTGCGTGTATTGGATACATGTGAAAAGAGGACGATTGTAGCTTTGTCAGCCATGGCGTTTCGGCGCTCCCTAACGAGGGGCCTGGAGCAGCCATTCACCTCCTTGAAAAATTTACAAACTTTCGCTAAATTCTATCCTTCGCAGAAAAGCTCACTTGAAGATAGTCGCTCCTGTAACTCGCAACAACGCTTCCGCTTAGCTCTAGAATCTCGTCAGTCAATTTCACTTCGCTCCCGAGCTTCGCCCCTTCGCTTCACCTCTGCTCTCGAATCTAGCCAGTCGCTTCCGCTCCGCTATACAAGCCCGCTCCAGACGCTGCTTCTTCTCATCAGGCCACAGGCATAAGCTGAGGTTCGGTTCTACAGTATATCGAGGAAAAACAGATGCCGGCACGACACCTGTCCCCTGGTAAGCGCACATTTCCATTCCATTTCCGGGCATATGACCTAGCCGTAAATTACTGTTAACAGCTGGTGTATACGTTTAGTGTAGGTGTGATCCTTAAGCGTCCGTTCAAAAGCGCGCAGGGCAATCGCACGGCGTTCTTCCTCATGAGTCAGGTAATAACGGATTTTATCCATCATTTCTTGAGGGCTTGCAAAAGTCTCAATTTCTTCACCAGGTTTGTAGAAAGATCCCATATCATCTCTGGCATCCACTAATTGCAGCGTACCCGTAGCCGCGATTTCAAAAGTACGCGGATTAGGAGATACCGCCGGAATCGAAAGTGTATTGTTGTTCACTACTTCATCAATGTGCGAGCGGTGGAGGTTAATAACGATTTTGGATCCGCTGTAAGCTACCGCTGTTTCCTGTGGTGACATCCACTTGCCAATCTCTATCCGATCTCCATAGAGTGCCGCCTCAGGCAGACGGTCCCACCAAATGCCGTTAATCACCGTGTTATAGTTCATCAAATCCGGAAGAATCTCACGGAAGAAATTAACCCGGTTCCAATAGGCAGAGCCAATAAAACTAACTTCGCGATTCAATGGTGAACGTGTTGTAGTTGGACGGTAATGCTCGCGGTGAGCGGCAAAAGGAAGATAATGAACTTCAGGGCAGCCAAGTCCCTTATAAAAATCAATACAATTACGCTCAAGCGTGAACACAAAATCGTAATGCGCCACAATTTTAACTGTAAAATCAGTATAATAAGGATCATCTGTAAGCCAAATGGCTGTCTTGATTCCGCTAGCCCGAAGAACGGAGATCTGCTCAAGCGGTAAATCCATACCATCCAGCACAAGTACCAGATCCGGTCTTTGCGCGGCGGCTAACTCCACTAAGTTTTGACGCACATCTGTTATCGTGACTTGTGTGGTTAATTTTTGCAGCGCGTAGAGGACTGCATCGTCTAATGGAGAGTAGGGATATCCTTTACCAGAAGCCACATACATTACATGAATATTCCGTACGGGAAATACTTCTTCTGGCCGACCATCTAAAATCGCAAGCCGTCCCCGTAAATATCCCTCATCATATCCACCCTTAAAACCACTCAGACGACCACGAAGCTTTTCTTCCTCTGGAGGTGTCAGAGGTAGCGGTGGTGCAGGCATAATAAATTCATTGTTGTTCATTATCATCCTCGCTCCTTTATCCCGTTATAGATTTCATACACTTGAAGCAATCACATTCAGCAAATGTGGCAAACGCGCAGTGAATGTATGGTTGCGCATGGTTGTCTGTAGTCCCCGTAAAGCGTATATTCGACGCTCTTTTTCATGCTTCAGATAGTACTCAATCTTCTCCTGCAATTCCTTAGCAGAGCCAAAAGTATCCAAGTCATAACCTGGACGATAATAATTGCCCAGATCCTCACGAACATCCGTAAGCTGCATAGTACCGCAGGCACTGATCTCATAAGTACGCGGGTTGATAGAGCGTGATGGTAAACGGAAGCTATTCCGGTTATCCTGCCCCTCCTCCCACGGACGGTGAATATTAATGACTAGCTTTGCACCACTGTAATAGTTCGCAGTTTCCTCAGGCGGGATAAAGCCATTGCTAATAAAAGGGGCAAGCTGGTCATAAGTCGCAAGCCGTTCCCAGAAGCCGCCAGCGATCAGCACCTTCTTATCCTTTAGATAGGGGGCAAGTTCATCAAACAGCGCTGTCCGATTATGAAATGCATTGCCAATAAACACAATATCGTACTTATACTGCGGTGCCGTACGGCGCGGATAGAACATCTTTGGATTGACGCAAAGCGGTAAATAATGAACGGATGGAACCCCAAAGGATTGATAAAACTCCACACAACCGAGCTCATGCGTAAAGACGTGATCATAATGCCGGCAAATCACTGAAGTATCCTCTGTAAAATAAGGATCATCCACAAACCAGATCGCAGTCCGAATGCCCAGCTTTCTGATTTCTGTAATCTGTTCTAAATGATTTTCCGGAAAAACATGCAGTCCATTCATAACCAGCACTGCCCCGGGCATCTCCCGAGCCGCAGTCTCCAGCATAGCTTCTGGAGTGCTAATCACAAGCTCACTTACAAGCTGCTGGAGCGCCTCAATTACCCCAGTATCGATTGCATGGAACCCTTGAGGAACATACATTAGCTTAAATGGCCGACAGGCTTCGACCTCTACAGTACTCCGACGCTGCACAGCCTCACACATGCCGAGACGATATCCTTCGTGATAACCGTCGCGATAATCTCGCGGACGCTTGTGTTTTCTCCTTTTTGCTTTCACGGCCTTCACCCTGCCCCGTTGTATTCTCAAGACAGTATAACTATATGCGGAGTCAGCACTCGCCTCATGGACATCTGTCATTACTAGAACTAAATTGGCAGATGTACCCTGTCTTTTGCCCGGCTTGCCCGAACCCCGTCAGATTTCATCCACTCGCTGGATGCTGTTATACTATAAAGGTCTAGCTAGAGGCACTAAACTTGTCATCTCTGTCCAATCTGTCCGAAGATGATTATTTTTTGAAATTCACAAGGGGGGAACTATGAATAACACCACGTTGTATTTGCGACACGCGGAGCTGCTGCGTGATCTGGTGCCATCCTTTCAAACCTATCCTTTTCATCTGCCTGCTGTTCGAACGCTGGATCGCCTGACTTTTCAAAAACCAGTGACCTTTCTTGTTGGAGAGAACGGCACGGGTAAATCAACCTTGTTAGAGGGAATTGCTGCTGCTTGGGGCTTTAACCCTGAAGGTGGAACGCTAAACTTTTCTTTTAACACTCGTTCCTCGCATTCGAGTCTCTATGAGTATTTTAGAATTGCTAGAGGGGTTAGACGGCCGAAGGACGGCTTTTTTCTACGTGCGGAGAGTTACTATAATGTGGCTTCTTATATTGATGAGTTGGATGAACAACCCGGTGGCCCACCGATCAAAGACTCCTACGGAGGCAAATCTCTGCATGAGCAGTCCCACGGAGAGTCTTTTTTAGCTACATTCGTTCACCGTTTCGGCGGCCGCGGTCTTTATATCCTCGACGAGCCTGAAGCAGCGCTTTCCCCCTTACGTCAAATGTCTCTGCTGGTGCGTATGCATGAGCTGGTCGGACAGGATTCACAGTTCATTATCGCAACTCATTCCCCCATTCTGATGTCCTATCCCGGTGCTGAAATTTTTCTCTTGGAGGGGGAGGGAATACGGTCCGTCGCCTTGGAGGAAACCGAACATTATACCGTGACCAAAGCGTTTATGAACGATCGTCAAGGGATGCTGCGTGAGTTATTTGAAGATGAATAAGCATACACGACTTCGACGTCCCTTTAATTACAACATAGAACATATAAATTCTTATATTTAAAAAAACAGCAGGTCTCCAAATCGGAAACTTGCTGTTTGCTTTGTGTTTTTTTGTGTTTGATAGGTGCTTGAAATTAGCGTCTCGCAATCCCCGTCAGCTTGTGTACAATCCATCCAAACATGACTACAACCATCATATCGAAGCACACATTAAACAAGAATAAATGCTTACCGATGTCAGCCCTTCCGTCCCCAAGAATCGGAACCAAGAAGGAGAAAATCCCTATTAGCCCTAGCAGCATCAGCAGCTCGCCGGCAATTTTGCCGCGAATATCTCTGCTGCGGAAATACTGAAACAAGGCTCCCGCAAAATACACCAGATAGAAGACGGAGAGAAATCCGAGCGTGTGCGGAATATACTTGTTTTTGAATTGGCTCCATGCACTGTAAGTATAGGATAATGCACCTGCTGGTTTATTCTCGCTTTTCTCGTAGTTTCCTAGATAATACGGGCGAATCGCCATGCTGTTACTCGCAGCATATTTCATATTATCTATCAACCGGTCCGGATGCTTCAGATAGAAGAACAACACATCTTTATGAGATACACGGTCATAGAAGTCCGGAACCAGCGAAGGATCATCCTGCTTAATCACTGTATCGGTCTGAAAATAATTCGTACCCGCCAGTACCTCCAGCCGCTCCGGCAATCCGAGATCCTGCAAGTCTCCCTTCACATCCGGTGATTCGTTTAAAATCCCAAAAAACACCGTTTGATACAGATTAATATGCTTCAGATCTTTTGGCGCTGCCACATACAAAACGATGGATACAAGAAAGATGGCAATCGAAAAACGTAAAGCCAGCTTCCTCCATTTGCCCTCTCCGTCAAGCATCATAAACCGCAAGAAAATCAGAGCAAAGGCAATCCCAATCGGTGCATTCTGGATTTTGGAGGTGACCAGAAACAGAATCGCGATAAAAAACAAGGTTAATCCTTTAGTGGTTGGCTTCTCTTGGCTGGTTAATCTTAATCCTAATGCAAATGTCAGCAGCATAAACACCATCGACACTGGTTCTCCAAACAAGGAGTTGAAATAGGCCACATACCCGATATCGTAAAATACAAATAAGATAGCTGCTCCCAACAGCAGCCCTGTAACATAAGAGCCACGAGCATTATACTTCACCAGCAGCCAAGTTGCCGCCAGTAAAAGAAGCCCATAAACTGCACCCAGCAAACGAACATCAAAAAAGCTGCCATGGATGAGCCCGCCGATCAATCTCGGCACAAGTACTATAAAAATCTGTGAAGAAGGATAAAAACCTCTAAACAAATCCTCATACGCAAACCGAGAATGGCTAAAGCTGAAAAACTGATCGGCATACGATGCAGCAGTGTCGTAGTAGTTCAGGCCGATGGTATTCATCATACGCAGAAAATCACCGTTATCGGCAACACCAATAAATGGCCCTACGAATAGCAAATAAATAATGATACCGCAGCCGGCAAGGCCTACGAGATACTCCGGTTTCCAGAACTTTTTCATGATTCCCCCTATCTCTGTGGTAACAGCTTCACATATTCGTCGGACAAATTCATTAGCTTCAAAATATACTCATAATCAGACTGATATTTTGTGAAATCCGATACTGGCTTAAGCGTATCCAGTGACACAGCTTCACCATCAGCAAAATCTTTACCAGGCACATAAAGAATATCATCATTAAAGAAAGAACCGGAAGGCAAATAATACCGCATCCCTAACACATTACGATCAATGTTCAAGAGATCATGACCAAATGCTGTAAAACCCTCTTCCTTTAAAGAAACCCCCAATAGGTTAGCTATCGTAGGAAGAATATCCAACTGTCCACCTGTTCTCTCTACTACCTTCCCTTGCTCCATTCCTGGTGCATGAACAATCAATGGAATATTAAAGCGACTGATCCGGGAATCGTATGGAATCCCCAGCGCACTTTCTACTTGCTCGGGTGGCACATCCTGCGGCTGCAAGCCAAAATGATCGCCGTACATCACCAGCACAGTGTTATCCCACATTCCGTTTTTCTTCAAACCCTCTATTAAAGTTCCAATGGCATAATCAGTATAGTTAATAGCAGTCAAATAATCGCCAAGCATCGTGTTTTTTAACTCATCAGGCACTGAGATCTTCTTAAAAGAGTCCGGGATTTGGAAGGGATGGTGGCTGGACGCCGTCACCATTTGTGCGTAGAAAGGAGTTCCTTTCTTCTGCAGCTCTGCCAGTTTCTCGACACCCGTAATATAAAGCTGTTCATCGGAAGCACCAAACGCATTAAAATGATCATTAGTAAAATAATCTTTATCATAATAGCCGTTAAATCCAAGCGCAGGATATAGCTCATTCCGATTCCAAAAGCCCACTTGATTCACGTGAAAGGTGTACGCCTCATACCCTTTATCTCTCAGCAGACGTGGTAGGCTCGGCAGTTCTCTATCCCCGAATCCAGTGGACATTGCCAACGTCCCGATTGGATAAATCGACGTGTTGCTCATAAATTCAGCGTCAGAAGTATTGCCCGGACCAATCTGCTGGTAGACATGGGGGAAGTAAAATCCCTCATCTGCCAACTTGTTCAACACTGGAGTCAGCTCTTGACCCTTCAGGGATTGATGCAGCGGGAAGTTTTGAAAAGCTTCCATTTGGATGACAATTACATTTTTGCCCTTTTGCGAGCCAAAATAATCAGGTGCTGTGCCCGCGGCCTTACTACTATAAGGATAGGAAGCTTGCAGTTCATCAATCTTCGCGATTGTATCCTTAATATCTCCGGTTCCAATGAGATTGTTATCTTCCTTGACCTTAATTGCGGCAACGACCTCATAATTCAGGAATCCGGCACTTTCTGCCTGCACAAGCTCATTTGTAATTCCCCGCGCAGAATTGACAGAATTGGCCGATAAAGCAAAACCTCCAAGAATAGCCACCAGAATCACCATCATATGTGCCAATCGTGTGTTCCGGGAGCTGAATCGCTCACGCCCACGCGGATAGGCTTTTCCATGCTTCCATCTGCGGATCAAGACATAGATTGCCATGATCACAAAATCAGCGAAAAATAAATAATCAATAGTCTGTATCGTTGATTCTACACTTGCCTTCACTTGAAATACCTGATTCAGTTCATATAAAGCCAGATACGTAGGAACAGAACCAAAGTGATTGAAATATACACTGGCTGCGAACAGCAGCAGCGATAATATCCCGTTAAATGTCCAATAGACGGCTGTTCTCACCCGCGAAGGAGTAATGACCGTCAGAATCCCCATAATGAAGAGGACTGGAGCAACATCTGCTGCAATCCACTCCCAAGCAATTCTATCAAAGAACAGCACTCTCAGCAGGAGCAGCTTCAACCATAGCAGCAGGACAACAATATAGAACTGAGCTCGATTCGGCCCGTGCTTTTTCACGTTTTAATCCCCTCTTACCTTTTCATTTGTTCTGATTATGAAATCTATTCATCTTTTCTGTAAAATATCAGATTGTTCTAGTATAACAATACTTACTTTTTTTATCAAAAATGTGCACCGTTCGCTCCCATTACAAACAGGGAAATCCCGCACCTTTTCGGCTGTGGAACCTCCCTATTTAAGCCTATTATGTTATGCCTTTCAATCTAAGACTGGCTTGCTGGCAAATCCTCTTTCACCTTCCAGATCGTTAAATCACTATCATAATATACAGTGATCTCAGGACTGCCAAGCTTATGAAAGGTGAGATTCCCGGGCTCCTGATCTCTTTTAAGCAAGCTATATTCGCCCACATCAGCAACGCTAAATATCTTAGTCAGCAGAGGTGCTGCCTTCTCACGTAGCCGATCCCCATCAATTAGAGACAGCTCACGGTCTAATACCGTTAGTTGTTTGGGATCTGTTTTATCACTAGCACGAGGATTTGTATCACTAATCTGCTCAATCCTTCTAGTAACCGTATCGAAGGTAACCGAAACCTTGGATCCGTATTGCAGCGTAAACGTATCCTGATCCTTGTCCATAGCCCGAAATACTAAACTAAGCTCTTCATCACCTCCGGTACCTCTCAATATCTTCAATGCCTCTTCCCCAGCTTGACGCGTCTCTTCTGATACCGCCGAGGCCTCAAGCGTGGCTGATGCGTAATCGAATTCACCATTTACAAATCCGATACGCCATTTCTCTGCCCTAAAGTTATTTTCAATTTTCACGCCAGAATGTTGTTTAGCATCATATTCAACATATCTGAGCACATCATAAGCTGAATCATTCGCATAACCCAGTTTGCCCTTGATCTCTTCCGCACGGGTTTTCATTTCAGCGTCGATCTCCGCAGTTGTCAGCATCGCGCTCATCTTCGTTTGCACCAGTTCTCCTGTCTCATAATTGATCCAAATATATGCGGAGTCCTCACCTTTCTGGTAAGAGTAAAATATCTGCTGCTGCTCCTTAAGCCATTCCCGGTGATCTAACGGATAAGTCTTTCCAAGTAAACTCTGCATCACCTGATCTGCGTTCCGCTGTAGCTCAGCCTCCGTGAAATGCGACGAAACCTCAGTTTGCGCAGGGTTGCTTGAATCATTACCGAGGAACCTTCCATTCAGAAAGAATACACCTAAGCCCAACAATACAATAAAACTCGCCACAGCCAACAATTGCACAGGTAGTCTTTTTCCTGAGTAAGATTCCGCTCTCTGTTGATCTTCTTGAATTCGGCGAATGACGTTGTCTGCATGCCTCATAGTAAACTTTTTATTTCCAAAAGGTCCTTTTCGGGCCTGAGCATACCATTCCGGTTTATGATCCTCCATCATTCTACCTCCTTTAATTTGTTCTGAATTTTTTGCCGCGCTCGGTGCAATCTTGATTTTACCGTTCCGTGACTCAAGTTCATCAGTTCAGCTATTTCTTTTATAGAGAGCTCATATTTCAAATCCAGGACCAATATTTCGCGCAGCTTGGGAGACAATGCCATAATTTGATCCCATATCTCACCAATGGACTGATTACCCAAATACTCCATCTCCGCAGATCGGGCTACGCCAAGAGGTTCGATAGTTTTATCCCGCTGCTTCACATCAACCGTGGACAATGGCTGTACACCACCCCATAAGCCAGAACGAAAAAAGCGCGATTTCCGGTGCGAAAAAACAGTATTCCTGGCAATCGTAAGCAACCATGCTTTAAATGAAGAATTCCCCCGGTACGTTCCGATCCGGTAATAACATTTAATGAATACTTCTTGAGCCAGATCATCGGCTTGTTCAGAATTTTTGGTAAGATAATAGATATAATTCCATATATCCTCTCCGTAACGGCTCATGATTTCTCTTAGTTGCTGTTCATTCATCGTCTCGCTGTGCTGAAGACCTTCCAGTTCCAATTAGCTTCACCTCACTTAATACGACCTCACAAAAGGCACTTTAGTTCCCTTATGTTCATATTTTCTCATAAAAAAACAGGGGGTCCAGTGATCAGTGATCCCCTGCGAATGATATGATATCCGAATCAGCCTCTCCCCTCAAACGATCGAGGTATGCGTGAGTAATCTTTTAATAGAACGGTTAGCTTCATTTAGTACAATTTCTTTATCCACAGTCTTTAGCAAACCTCTTTCCATCACGATCTCCCCGTCGATTATCGTTGTCTCCACATCTGCCCGCGTAGCGGAATATACAATTCTAGAGATGGGATCAACGTCGTAAGAGGGGAAGGTATGAAAATTGTAGAGATTCAGGAGCACTAGATCTGCTTTTTTGCCTACCTCGATACTCCCGATCTTATCCTCCATCCCTACGGCCTTCGCCCCGCCAATAGTAGCCATACGGAATACACTGCGGGCATCCATGGTTGTGGGTCCGTGATGAGGCTTTTGAATAATTGCCGCCAATCGCATCTCATTAAACATATCCAGATTGTTGTTGCATGGAGCGCCATCCGCTCCCAGACTAAGAGAAACATGCTCATGTAGCATCCCTGGTGTGTCGGCAATTCCGGAGGCCAATTTCAGATTGGAACCCGGGCAATGACTTACATGCACCCCTCGATCCCGCAAAATCCGCCGCTCCTCAGCATCCAGCCACACGCAATGCGCCAGTATAAGCCGTTCATTGGCTAATCCTAGATGATCCAGATAGACGATGTTACGCATGCCAGTCATGGCCTGCACAATCTCAATTTCCCCTAAATTCTCAGACGCATGAGTATGCACCTTCACATCGTATCTTGCGGACAGATCCCGCACCTCGGTTAATAAAGGCTCTGTACAGGAAATCACAAAACGTGGAGAAAATGCATACTGAATCCGGCCGTTTCCATAACCATTCCATTTTTCCAGTAGATCGACACTTTCCTGCAGAGAAGATGCGGTATCCTCCTGTAGCACCTCAGGCACATCTCCCCCTTTTTGATCCATCATCACCTTGCCGGACAAGGCCCGGATTCCACTTTTAGCTATAGCCTGAAACGCAAAATCCGTATGATGGACAGTCTCCATATCCACAATCGTCGTCGTGCCGCTGGTGATCAGTTCGCCGATGCCAAGCATAGCCGAATAATAAAGGGATTCTTCATCATGCGCGGCCTCTAATGGCCAGATTCGTTTACGCAGCCAATCCATCAGCTCCAGATCGTCCCCTTTACCACGGAATAACGTCTGGCATAAATGAATATGAGTCTGGATAAAACCCGGAATTAATGTACGGTTCGTAGCATCAATAATCTGCTCGTCACCCTGCGGGATCAGGCCAGTGCCGATTTCAACGATGAGATCATCCTTAATCCGGACATCCCCGTGTATAATTTCCTCTTGCTTGTTCATCGTAATGATTTCGGCATTTTTGATCAAAATATTCCCCATAGCCCTTCTCCCCCTCATTGAGTTAATTCCAGTACAACTTCACGCTTGTAACACAAAAAGGCCACAAAAATATGCCTGAGCATATTTTCGTAGCCAGAAATTTACGGTTCCCGGTAGAGACCCTTAAACCAATTATTAAGGATATACGAAAAAAAGACTATTCATTTGTAATTTGAATAGTCCAATAATAATCTAAAGACATGTTATATGTCAATATACATTACATATAAAATCGATTGTGTATTTTAAATACTGTTTTATAGAAGAAAATCAGTGTTTTGCGTTACATAAAATAACATTAATTCGTTTTATGAATATGATAATTCTGTTTCAAGAAAATTTCGATCACGCTAACCTGTAAATCGCGTCAGATTTACTGTCAGGAAAACACGGAAAATAAGCTATCCGAGAGCTATTTCATGGCTTAAGAGACACCCGTTTCGTTCGATAAGGTCGGCCATTTCGGACAATCTCTGCTTACTCTAACGCCTTGTGGTAAACCGCTGTGCGCATATAGCGCGGTATGGCAGACTGGTCAGAGCCCGGTAGTGTACGCCAAGCTCTATTCATCTAACTGACCTATGCCGACCCTACTGCTACTCAACTGCTGCTCAACTGCTACTACTGCACTGCTTCGGCTTCTTGTATTTCTCCACTACGCCTACTCCACTGCTTCAGCACTCCTACATTCTCCTTGCGCCCACTCTACTACTACTTCTAATGCTTCTGCTACCACTACTGTCCCTACACTACTCCTACTTCTGCACTTCTACGTTCCCCTTGCGCCTATTCCACTGCTACGTCTACTGCTTCTGCTACTACTACTGTCCCTACACTACTTCTACTTCTGCACTTCTACGTTCCCCTCGCACCTATTACACTGCTACCTCTACTGCTTCTGCTACTACTGTCCCTACACTACTTCTACTTCTGCACTTCTATGTTCCCCTTGCGACTATTACACTGCTACGTCTTCTGCTTCTGCTTCTACACTACTCCTACTTCTGTACTTCTACTTTCTCCTTGCGCCTATCCACTGCTACATCTACTTCTACTACTACACTACTCCTTCTTCTTCACCGATAATTTCCCCATGCGCCTACTCCACTGCTACATCTACTTCTACTTCTACTTCTACTGCTCTCGCTACGTCCACACCACTGGTGAGTCATAATCCTCCATACTTTCGGACCCAGATGGCACTATTTGCACATTTTTCGCCTTTTGAGCAAGATTTCGGACTCCAGTGACGCTATTCCCTCGAAACAGGTCCATACGCGGTGTGTTTTATACCAATAGCTGCGCTGGAGTCCGATAGCATTCCAAATGTGGTGAAATGCCACGTTTAAGGTCATCTGGGTCCGTTACTGTCGAGTCATACTCTGCCACTGATGCTTTCGGACCCAGATGACGCTATTTGCACATTTTTCGCCTTTTGAGCAAGATTTCGGACTCCAGTGACGCTATTCCCTCGAAACAGGTCCATATGCGGTGTGTTTTGTACCAATAGCTGCGCTGGAGTCCTATAGCATTCCAAATGTGGGGAAATTTCGCGTTTAAGGTCTGCTGGGTCCGATACTGTCGAGTCATACTCTGCCACTGATACTTTCGGACCCAGATGACGCTATTTGCACATTTTTCGCCTTTTGAGCATGGTTTCGGACTACAGTGACGCTATTCCCTCGAAACAGGTCCATACGCGGTGTGTTTTATACCAATAGTTGCGCTGGAGTCCGATAGCCTCCCAAATGTGGTGAAATGCCACGTTTAAGGTCATCTGGGTCCGATAGTGTCGAGTCATACTCTGCCACTGATACTTTCGGACCCAGATGACGCTATTTGCACATTTTTCGCCTTTTGAGCAGCAGGGTTTCCGTAAGCGCAAATGCTACCTAATCAAACAAAGTTTTTGTTTAGAGAAAGGTGTTATTTCACGAAAAAAGAGGATATCCCAGCAGCCACTTGATGGCTCATGAGATATCCTCTGGTTCTCTTGCTATGTTAAGCTTCCGAATTTCCTGCTTTTATAGAACCTTCTCGAACACCGGAAAATTAGCGGTGCGCCCCGGAAAAGTTACTTCACCCCTGCGATCATAACCTAACTTTGGATATAGGGCGAGTGCCCTAGTGTTCTTAGCATATGTATCCAGACGGATACTTGAATAACCATTCTGGCGAGCATATTCTTCTGCATAAGTGCTAAGACGGCGTGCAATTCCCTTCCCTTGAACTTCGGGATGTACAGCTAATCTATGCATAATTAAATGAGGTCCTTGCGTTTCTTTCCAGTCAATCTTCTCATACTGCTCGGATTGGCGCTCGTCCAACACTAGAATGCCAGCCACCGCATTGTTCTCCTCACATACCCATAGATTGCCACGTTCAATATCAAGGGAGATGATCTCCCGATTCGGATAATGCTCGTCCCACTGATCGCTGCCACCTGCTTGCATCACCTGTACGCATTTGGCAATCAGCTCCATAATTTCATCAATCTCATCTTTGCGTGCTCTGCGAATCTCAGTACCCATGAATCATCCCTGCCTTCATCTTAACCTCATATTATTTTCACTTTCATTATGAAGTTTATCACATCGGCAACGCAGCAAACCAGTCCGCACGAAAACCCCAAGACCCGCTCACGGGCGGAGCGGATCTTGTCATCTGTGTCCCCTAGCTGAATTCCAGCTTATGCCCGTCCTCGAAGCCCTTGGCGAAACCGGCGTCGAACCCCACGTTGTATGCTTCGGTGTAGCCCTGTTGAAAGGCGTCTGCCGGAGGCGTTTCCGGCGAAACGCCCAGCTCCGGGGGGAGCGGAATTACCTGTGGTGCAGGCGGAGCCTCGCTCACGGGTACCACAATTACCGGTGGCTGCGCAACCCTTACTTTACGAACAAGCTTACGACGAAGTCTTCTTTTCTTGCGTAGCAATAGGCCTTTTTTCGACTTCCCATAACGAGCAGTTTTCCGGGCAAGAACTCTGCGGGATTTACGGGCTAGCCCTTTACGAACTTTTGCCTTCCGCGAGAGCAGCAATGTGCGTCTACGGGTTCTGCCTGAACGTAGCGTTCTGCGGCTTTTTTTCTTCATGCTTCTACTCCTCCTGTGCTCCATGTTCTCTGGAGGTTCCTACGGCGTATGCCTTGCTCAGCCATGGCGCAGCAGGAATTCCCCGTTTAGGACGATGTAGTGAAATCCCGGACATCATCCGGCACATCGCACTCTGATACCCACTTAAAATCCTGATATTGTCGCTCAATTTGCGGGCCGTCAACTCAGATTGCTCCGTCAATTCGGCGATGCTCTCCAAGATGGCCGCCAAAGCAGCCTGACTGCGCGAAATGGAGCGAATCATCTCCAGCTTGACGGCATGTTCAGAGAGACGGTCCCCGCTCATTTGCTGTCTTCTCCAAAACTAAAGCCATCACCTGACATGTCTCCAAAACCTTCCCCGCCACCATCGTCTTCACCACTGCCCAGCACTGCTTTTAAATTGCTGTAGAGTCCGTTCTCCAGTTTGGTCAGCCCTTCGACCATCTCCACGATGACCTCGTGTATAGAGAGGGACTCCTTCAGTTGCTCACTGTGGGAATCAAAGGCTCTAGCGTGGATATGATGCTGTGCCCACTGCTTTATCTTTTCAGCTTCAACCGCCTTAGCTTCCAGAATCAACGCAACGTTCCACTGGATGGCGGCGGTGGACTCCAGCATTTGCAGATAAGCCTTTTCTCTGCTCATCTTCCGCCTCCTGCTCCTATAGCGTTACTCTTCTTCTTGACCGTTCAATTCCTTAATCACTCTGCCTACCCCATCAGCCATCGCTTCTTCCAGATCTGCAAGTGCATTCAAGTAAGCAATAATATTCTTGTTTACCTGAGTTGAGCTTTCGATCATCCCGCTGATCCCATCAAAATCAGGCTCCGCATCTGGCAGATCGTGGACAATTTGCGACATACGGACAGCCACATGGCGCTCAGCATCTAGAATCCGCGCCATCTGTTCGTGCGTATGGGCCATGTGCTGCAGGACTTTAGTTATTTTACTCTGCACCTTCATGTCTCCTTTGCTCAAACGCCCTGCTACAGCATATGCGGCAGGAGCCGGGACGGTGCCGGGATCCTCGACAAGTTAAGGCTCTATTCGTGACTGGAATGACATAAAAATTACGTTATTGCTAAGTACATTTAAAAGGATTAAAATGTGAAATGCGCAATCCTGAGTTTACCAAAGGTTGGTGGGGAATATATGAAGCTTGAAAGCAAGCGTATCGATCTAATACCTTTAACTGCCCCAGAGCTCTCGCTAGCAATAGATAACTATTCGGAGCTACAGCAACAATTAGGCTTAGCTGCCATCAGTGCGGCGCTTGATGATGAAATGCAATATGCTATGCAGATCAGGCTAAAAAAGGTGCAGCAGGACCCCGACCATTACCTATGGTTAACGAACTGGGCCATCGTTCATCGGGAAGATCAATGTATTATAGGATTCATTATCCTTAAAGGTTACCCGAATGAGAAAGGCGAGGTTATTCTAGGGTATGGGATTGATGAGAAATATAGAAGAAAAGGGTATGCAACAGAGGCACTACACACAATTAATGCATGGATTTTCTCCCATCCCCAAGCTGTCTATGTAATCGCTGACACAGAAAAAGATAATACAGCCTCCCACAAAGTATTGGAGCGTCTAGGCTCTGAGAGATACAAAGAAACTGAGGATTTAATCTGGTGGAGGATTTCCAACCCCCGAGCCCTCTGAGTAACGTGTGATTTCAAAGCCCTTGCGGCTATCTATAGCAGGATTACAACAAAAAAAGCACTGCCTTATGGCAGTGCATCTTTTAACTTTTCCCCCGCCTCGTGTAAAGACTGGAACGTCCCCGCATCACTCCACCAATCCTTAAGCACATCATAACTAAGTCTGCGATCAGCGGCGTATATATTATTTACATCGGTAATCTCCAGCTCCCCCCTCTTGGAAGGCGATACCTGCCGGATGATATCAAATACAGCTTCATCGTACATATAAATACCAGTTACACAATAATTGGTCTTCGGATGCTCCGGCTTTTCTTCGATATAAGCAATCCATGCAGCATCTTGACTATCAAACACAGGTACACCGTATCTGCGCGCGTCGTCCACCGGCTTCAGCAACACCTTTGCAGTGCCCGCTGGCTGACGAAGATAACTCTCCACATAAGGCTTCAGATCATCCATAAAAAGATTATCCCCGAGCAATACAACAAATCGTTCCCCTGGAAAAATGAACCCTTCTGCTAAATCAAGCGCCTCGGCAATGCCTCCGGCAGCTTCCTGAATTTTATAGGTCAGAGATACACCAAATGCAGCACCGCTACCTAAAAAATCCGTGTACAGGCCGGCAGACTGCTTGCTTATGACCAGAAGAATGTCGGTAATTCCTCCCCGGCGAAGCCGGTCTATGCCGTAACAGACCATAGGATATTTGCCGACCGGAAGCAAATGTTTGTTCATAAGCCGGGTCAGCGGTTGAAGTCTAGATCCTGTTCCGCCCGCCAGTATGACTCCTTTCACTTACTTTCCTCCTCTTTATCTACGTCCTTTGCCTTCGGATCTGCACTTCACATAAAATTAATAGGGTCTACATTCCATTTATCTGTAAAGATCTTACGATTTCGTTCCACTAGTTCCTGCAGTCCGGTATTGTAAACTTGCTTAAAACTTGCACTTCCTTCATGGTGCACCAAGCAATCCCCGGCGATAAGCAGCCGATATCCCTTTATCCTGGCGCGATAACAATAATCATCATCTTCGTAATGTCCAGGTGAGAATCTCTCATCCAGTAGACCTACGGAAGTTAGCAGCTCTCTTTTGAATAAAAAACATAATCCTACCAGCCGTCTCGTCTCCAGCCATTTCTGGGGATTTGGAAGGTTCGCCCTCTCAGCAGCCTGATGAAAACCTATCAGACCTTCATAATCGGTCTTCACCTGTTGACGTCCACTGGCATAGTTTGTGACTGGCCCAACAATACCTACATCAGGAGCACTATATAGAGCTCTCTTCAGATTAGTTAACCATCCTTGAGACACCACTACATCGTTATTCAGCAGCAGAACTTCATCACCTGAAGCTAGCTGTAGCCCCAAATTGCATGCAGTTGGAAAGCCGCGATTGTCAGGCAATGAAATAAACGTTATATGATTCGCACGGCAATAGGTGTCTGTTCCGTCCGTTGAAGCATTGTCCACTACGATAATCTCATAAGGCTGTGGAGTGTAGGCAAGAATAGATTCCACACAGGCCCGCAGCAAGGGCAGCGCATTGTAGGTTGGAATAATAATACTCGTCAGCGTCATATCCGATTCCTCCAAGCGGCTACCTGTCTGCGGTACTCACGCTGTGTCTCACTACTTAGCAGACCGCCAGCTTTTCGCCGGGAAAGAACCTCATGTAGAGCCTCAGCATGATCTCCTATGATCAGTTTTTCCACAGCATTTCCAACCCCTGTATTTGCCTTGCGCAGCCGATTATGTTTAATAACATTTACCGTTCCTACCTTCTCCACCCGTAACTTTTCTAATACAGAACGAGCTTGGGCTTTAGGTGGAACCATCAATTCACGGTAGCCTATGGTCTCAAGCGCATGCCGCGAAAGCGCATGAGGAACAGCTGTCATAGAGCTAACCCCGAGATCGTACCTATCCAGAGCATAATTCAGAAACAGTTTGCTGCGGGTGACATCATCACATAATCCAAAAGAAGGCATCAGTGAGTCTAAATCATTAAGAGCTACATCAATCCCACGATCTACAGCCGCCGTGAATGAAACGAGCTGAGAGGCCGGAATGACCATATCTCCATCCAGAAAAAGCAATATATCCCCGCGACTCAGCTTCGCACCGATAGCCCGACCCACATCATGTCCGACAGACTCTGGGCAGTGTACTACAATGGCTTGACGATGTTGTCTAGAAATAGGAAAAGAGTTATCACTGCAGCCATTAAGTACGACGATAATTTCTGCAGGTTCAAGCCGTGCAACCTGATGCAGCAGACGTGACAAGGTCTGCTCCTCATTACGCGCGGAGATAATGACTGACAAAGTCCCGCGTAACTTCGGTAATTTCAGAGTCTCCTTGCCTGCCTTCGATTGCCGAGACAGAAGCGGGCGAGCAGCAGCGTTGGCTTTTACAGAGCGATTGGCTGACCTGTGACGAATTGGGCGTTTCTTTGCCGTTCGAGCTGCTGTGCCTCGTAAAGTTGCAACCATCATCTCACCATCTCTCTGCGCCGGGCTCCGTCGCCAAAGCCCGCTCTGTTCCCCCGATGTTCCAGCAAGAGGGATACAGCCTCCATATGATCCGCTGTAATCAACTGCTGCAATGGATCTATGCCGTCTTCCTTGCGCCTCACCGCATTTAACTTCCCTACAGGTACTTTGTGAGCGGCTACCACTTGCAGTCCACTAAGAATTGCCTGGGCATGCGCCAGTGGAGGACGTGATAATGAATCGCTCCCTAAAATATCAAGTGCTCTGCGGCTGATTGCGTGCGGAACTGCCGTCATCGAACATCCCTTCAGATCTGGACGGCCAAGCAGAATATTCAGTGCATGTTTAGACAGCACCACCGGATGGGGGGACAGCTTCCGGACCGGACCGGAATAATCATTAAGCGCTATGTCCACTCCACCACTAACAGCAGTGACGTAAGGACGCAGCCCCGAAGCAGGTATCACCAAATCTCCATCTGTAAACAATAGGATTTCGCCCTTGGCTGCCTCAGCTCCCACACTACGGCCAGCGTCGTGTCCAAGCGGCAACTCATAGGAAATAACACGCGCACCCAGCGATTGTGCAATCCCTGCCGTTTGATCAGTGGATCCATTCACGACCACAATTACCTCGCAGCGCGGATGGACCCCTCTGGCTCCAGATATCACTCCCGCAATGGTCTGAGCTTCATTCATGGCTGGAATAATAACCGAAACATAGGGATTAGGATGGTTAACTATAGGGACTACAGCGAATTGCCGCACTGGGCGTGAAGTCCGCCGCTTCATCCGAGAGACCCGCCGTCCTGTGCGGCGGGCAGAAGTTCGTTTGGGCTTCATGCTCATCCACCTTCCTTACAGAGCCAATTCTTCAGGCTGAGGGTTACAACACAGTTTATGTACTACAACGTACAGGGTAACGGCAATTGTCTCCTGTCGTTCTGAAAACAGGACAAATGTACTCCCCACCAAACTTCGGCTTAGATACATT
>NZ_JBBODA010000058.1:0-21495 GCF_038002705.1 Paenibacillus sp. FSL H7-0716 | reverse complement strand
TTGGTCCAGGTTCATCACCATCGTATGGATAGTGGTGAAATTCACCACCACCAGTACCTTTGAGTGAAGCCGCCACTAAAGTACCGTTAATCTGACCATTAATAAAATCAACATGAGCATAGGGGGCAAGTATGCTTCCCATTACACCTATGCCTGCCATATCAAGATACGCAGCTTGGCTAAAGTTAAGCAAAATTTTCTTGCTGTTCAACACGTTATTAGGTAGAAATCCGAAGTTTTTCATTTTTACGTTAGAACCATCAATATTAATAATTGTAGTAGATCCTGAAGGAACATTTATTGTAATTCCGTAGGTATTAGAGACGTTATCTCCTGGAACATTAAAAACATTGACCGCAGGATCTGTACCTGTCAGGGTAAGGCTGCCATATTGGTACACTGTTGTTCCATTCGCCGGCAATGCTGCAAGTTCTGCTGATTTGTCCTTCAAAGACTGACCTACGGCTGAAAAGTCAATCGTACTCCCCTGTCTTTTTGTACCACCCTTGAGGAGCGTTACATTCCCTGAAAAATCTCCCCCGTACACGATATTCCCATAAACAGTACCTCCGTTGAAAGTAAGATTCCCTCCAACAACAAGTGTGTCAGTCAGGGAAACCTCTGCAGCGGTCAACCTATCTCCAACACTATAGTTGGTTAAGTTAACGTTACCTCCAGCAGCAAACCTTCCTTCCGTATCCGAAACTGTTGTTATATCCCCTAGAATAAACACGTTGTAGACCGCTGCAATTCCCAATGTAGAAGAACTACTAGCTCCAGCAACTCCAGCTCCCAATGAGGAAAGCCCACTACCTACCGTCAAAATCCCAGCTAATACAAGCGAGAGTAACGGTTTTATTCTTCTTTTCAAATGGCACACCTCCTAAAACTATGATTTATATTAATCAGAATAATTACCAGAAACTCTAAAGGACCTAACAACAAAAAAGACCGCCAAAAAGAAGTGAAATTCCCTTCTCATGGCAGTCGGACGGTCATTGTGCCTTTAAGACACTTTAGACTCCTGGACTTTGCGTCCCGCCCTTTCAGACGGTTTGCTATTATCATGACTATATATATGTATTACACTGCAAGTCCAGAACTGGTAGCTGAAGCATTCAATCCAATAACAGTCTATGACTTTTAATACTTTTGAATTAATAACAGTTTAGCTCCCGACACCCACAATTGTCAATCAATTCCTTTCGATAATTCCCCGCATTAGTACCACACAAAAAAAGCGCCTAAAGGCGCTTCGCATAAGGTTTTTCATTAAATTTTAAAGTAACTGTATGTAGCCCAATATGGATATCCATAAGGGAACACTCAGAATTAAACCAAAAAACAATCCACGCTGGAGGCTGCCCTCTTTTTCCATCATAATTCTCCTTTATGTGTGTCCGATGCATTAATTTTTATTATTACAATTTTAATATAATTTATTCTTCGTTATTTAGTTGTGAATTTAATCACATTGGATAAGCTGTTTAGAAATACCATTGATTATTTTTGGAATATCGGGGTAGAATACGAATATACGTTCCTATTAGAGGTGATGAGATTCATGCATAGAGCAGAAAGCAGGGACAACATGCTGGTGAAATCTTATTTATTGCTTCCGATGATTTTATCAGCTTTCGAACGGGACTCCGCCATTTTATCTACACACTTACGAACACCCGCCCCTTATCTGGAGGTGCTTGGAACAGCTGCTGCAGTAGCTACAACAGATCTAAGGGATGTTCGTGCAGAAATGAGAAGACGGGGAATCAAGGTGTATGAGCAAAACAGACTTAATACGGGAATTGAAGCCAAGTATATATGTCGTGGCTATCACGAACGAATGCTGCTGTTGAATGACATTGTTGCGGCTCAGGCTGCCATCCATATGCGCAGATACCTAGGGCTGGATATTTCATCTTTTAAGAGTTACGAAGAACAGTACCAGATTAAGTAAAGCTGTATAGAAGCCGCTGCGCTCTCTCCCCCCAATCAATTAGTGAACAAAAAAATAGGCCTTACCATGGGAGTTGGCAAGACCTGAGAGAGATATACCACAAAACACTGGGGGGTGTTTGGTGTCTCTAATATATACCTCGAACCTGAAAAAAAGCTGATAGGCACATAAAAATTACATTAAAAATATTGTTCGCCGTTCAGAAGTGATTAGAGTGCTCCCACAAGCTTAGCCGACCTTTAGCTGGAATTGGATGGCTTAATGGATGAACCCCTTCAAGCTTCCAAGCAAACCGTCCTTCGCTATAGTCGCCAAAATCATATTCGTTCCCATTGATCCATTCCCTTAAATCCACCTCTGGAGTAACCACATAACATCCCGCGAGCTGACCTGTAGCAATAATAGCTCCTGTCGGCAAATTATTCGCTGTATAGCCATGTCTCGCCAATACTGATTTGTACGGTTCCTGTTCACAAATCTTTTTGTCGATCCGCATCCCGGCATGAATGCCTAACTCGCCGCGGTAGGCTGTTCTCCATGAACGAGTTTCAAACTCTTTTTCACCAAGAGCAATTAAGGTCGCCCAAGGCTGCCGTATTGTTATACACCGCATGATAATTATCCTCTCCTACGAATGACCCTGAAACGATCACCTTAGGCTTGCATATTCAGAGTATGGTCACAGTAATTCATAAGTATAATTTATGGTCTCAAAAAATTCATGCTAGTAATCAAAATATGGGTAATTCCAAAAATAGCACATGGAACGAGGAGGAGATAGTTTTTCATCCAAAGTCCAACGAAAAAGAAATACAAAGGCGGCATGCTTGCAATTCCTAGTATCAGTAACCACGGAGCAACCACCCCATTATAATAGAGCATCCAAGAAATATAATAGGCTGCCAAAAACAAAACTGCTAGTCCAATGTAAAGGTTGCTGTTACTTCCTTCGCCTTTGTTTATCAGAACAACCATAAGAATAACCGTCAACACTCCAAACAATCCTTCTATAATATTCAATGTTTTATGGGTGGAACTGTTTCCAGTAAGCACATTATTTGCAGGAGGCACTAACATCCAGATTATATTAGGAAGTAGCTGTAAAGTGTATAATAAAAGGCCTTTCAACGAAAACTGAAATCCATATTTTATCATAATATTCCCCTCCCAAAACTTAATGTATGCTATAAGAACATTCATTTTTATTATATACAAACAAAAGTTCTAAATATCAATATTATAGACATTCACCTGTAACTCCCCCCAATTTAAACAAATAAAATAATTAAAATTGATAAAGGAGAATATAGTTTGTATACTAATCAAATAGTTAGTGTACAAACTATGTAAAGAGGGGAATTAATTTATGGACAACCCAGGACAGTTATTAATAAGAGTAAGTCTTGAAATGAAAAAAAGCTTAACAAAAAAACTTTTACTTTATAATGTAACAGCTCCTCAATGGGCCGTATTAAAAGATATATCTATTCATTTAGAAGGAACAACTCCAGCTATGATTGCAGAGCGAACTTACTCGGATCGCCCTACAATAACGGGTATACTCGAGCGACTTAAAGCAAAAGGGCTTCTGGACATTAGAGATAATCCAAATGATAAACGATCAAATCTTGTATTCATTACAGATTCGGGAATGATAATTAAGAGTCAAATAGAAGTTCTTAGTGACGAAATCATGGATAACGCACTTAAAAATATTTCTGAACAAGAAATGTCCACGTTTATGAACGTGCTTAAAACGATCTATTTAAATATTAGTTAGGGAAGTGAAACTTATGATTCTAATCACAGGGGCAACCGGTAATGTAGGACGTGAAGTGGTTAACGAACTAAGGAAAAGTGAAACACCTTTTAAAATTGCCTCCCATCGAAAGGACAGTGAGTATGTTTATTTAGATTTTGAAAATGCTGATTCTTTTCGTCCAGCGTTAACAGGAGTGAAAAAATTATTTTTACTGCGCCCTCCTCATATAGCTGACGCAAAAAAATATTTCCAACCTCTCATAGATATCGCAAAGGAAGTCGGAGTTGAACACATTGTGTTTCTATCCCTATTGGGCGTAGAGAAAAACCCAATTGTTCCACACCATAAAATAGAAAAAATCATTAAAAAATCAGGAATTCCATATACTTTTTTACGCCCAAGTTTCTTCATGCAAAACTTAATTGCTCAACATGGGGAAGAGCTACGTAAAGAAAAGGAGATCTATGTACCCGCAGGAAAAGGCAAGACTAGCTTTATCGATGTTCGTGATATCGGTACTGTAACAGCTAGAGTCCTAACTGAGAATGGTCATGAAAATAAAGGTTACTCGTTAACGGGGACTGAAGCGCTAGATTACTATGAAGTAGCTGAAATTTTATCTGAAGAGCTAGGAGAAACAATCAAATATGTTAATCCATCCGTTCTTCAGTTTAGAGATAAAATGTTAACAAAAGGAATCCAAAAAGAATTTGTTACTGTTATGATTGGAATTTACTTCACAGCAAAAATTGGATTAGCCAAAAAAACCACGCCTGATTTAGAAATATTACTTGGTAAAAGACCCATTACATTCAAAGAATTTGCACATGACTATAAGTACGAATTAGTTTAATCATGGAGGTTTTTGGGCTAAACCATCAGGAAAGTTGCACCTTCTAAATATAAAAAAGGCGATGAGATTAAAGTGTTTTTTGAAGTAAGTGATGATTCATTCCCTGCACAAGTTACCGCCAAAAAAATCACCAAAATCAAGAATTGAGCAAAAAGAATAGAATCTACTATAAAGAAGCGGCGTCTCCAAAAGGGGCGGCGCTTCTTTATAGTAGATTTAAGGAGAAATCCATATTTATAAATTTACTCTGTGCAAAAAAGTGACCCCACCAACTTCCGGCAGGGTCTAGATCTATTTTATAAGGGGGTTATGTATTTACTATAATCCTCTTAGCTTAAATAAGTATGAAGCCCGTCTAAAGATTTGCTGAAATATTATTTTTTTATCGAAACCGATCAAATATAGTAACGTATCAATCTTAATTTTCAAATTACTACATATACAAAATGGAAGTGTGTATAAAGATGAAAATATTCAGTCTATCGCTTATAGCATTGTCTTCCATTGGAGTAGTTGCCACATTCGGATTTTCAACATTCAGCTTAATCACAGGAATTATAGGAGGGCTTATTGCAGCATTTGCAATTTCAGGCTACTTGCAGTCTGTCAGACGTGATTACCCCAATGAGAGCTATGAGAATAAACAAGTTAAGTATCAGTCGAACTATAATACTTGGTAAGCAAAAGCCCCACCTTAAACTGATGGTAGAAGAAACAAACGAGGGATAACGGCTAGCTGTAGAAGTGCTTTCACCGAAAATTCATTCCTTAGTTCATAGATTACATGAGCTTTGTCTTGTTTGGTGATTTCCCCTTGTTTTGAGCCTCTAGTTTAATCTGTGCAGGATATGATGTATAGCCCTTTTTAAAAGCTTCTTTCCCATGATGTTCATATTGACTAATCCAATTACTGTATGACAATTAAATAGAAGAGAGCTGCTAAAACAAACCGGTATAGAGCAAACCACTCCAATCGAAGTCGCTTAATCAGTTTGATGAACGTCACTACTGCAATCATTGCCACAAGAAAGGATGTCGCAAAGCCAATTAACATTAGAAGCAAATCGTCAGAACTCAGCAAATCACGACTATCGTACAAATCCAACAAGCTTGCACCAAACATAACTGGCACGGAAATAAGGAATGTAAAATCTGCAGCGGCTTTTTGGCTAGTGCCAAGCAACAGGCCACCTGAAATCGTCGAACCTGATCTTGAAAATCCCGGCCATAACGCCAAGCATTGGAACAGACCAATTCCGAAAGCCTGTTTATAATTAATCCCATCGATAGTACCCGCGGTTTCAGTCCGCCTATTCCGCGCTGCAATGATCATCAACACACCACCAACAACTAGACCGATCAAAACAGGGGTTGGGCCAAATAATTGGCTTTTTATTGTGTCCTTGAAGAGAAGATATAGGATTAATGCTGGTAACATAGCCAAAATCATATGAATGACATTTAATCCTTTGCTTTTGGAAAAATCCATTCTAATCATATTAACCCCAATCTCCAAATACCTTTTCCAATAAAGAATTAGAACTGCCATCACTGCACCCAACTGAATAACAATTTTAAAAGTTATTGCAGCATCACCCTCAAAGCTAAGCAAATCGCCTGCTAAAATAAGATGTCCAGTAGATGATACTGGTAAAAATTCAGTTAAGCCCTCTATTATGCCAAGTATTATTGCCTTAATTACGTCAGTCATCATTGGATTGTCCCCTTTCGGAAATAAAATCATTTAATTTCCAGTATAAGGGAGACACGTAAACTTCCCCATCGATTAACCTAACAATATTCAATTCAGAATGACATAATTGTCACATTGCTCATTATTCCAGTCTTAAGTAACTCCTTTATTAAACTACCATTTCCCGTTAGCATAACAACAGAATCAAACATTAAACCTTGATCAATAAAAAATCCGTTAATCTTCTGAACTTGCTGCCCGTTATTTTGGATAATCAATTTCGGAGCATGCAGCAGATATGAATACCGAAACGTAACTTCCATCTGATCATTCTGCGGCCGCGTGCGTGGAGCCTCAATCACCATCATGATTCCAAAGCGCTGAGAAACCACACAGAACCGCCACCCCGACCAAGGATATGGGGGTCTTTGGTTTGCAAAACACAAAATGTTAAGTATAATATTATTGTCGAAACGCTAAGGCGTCTGTACAGGATGGCTACCTGGCACTGATGATGGCAGGCCAAGCGCTTTATAAAGTTTTCTTTATGTGTATTTATACTTTAGGAGCGTGGTTATCTATGAAAATTAATATTACCGCACATTTTAACATTGATATTACTTTATCTCTTCATCTGTTAGCCGTAGCCAGTCTTGCTTATGAACTCAGTTCACTGACGAGCTCGTGAAATTCGAGCGAAAAGTATCTGTACTAAGACACCTTATGGTGTCTTTTTTATTTTTATAGTAATTACCATCTAACCGATCTGCCCCCGCAAGAGAAAAGCAGCTTATGCTGCTCCTCCTCCACATCCTTCATTCTGATTGCTGTCAGCTTGCGACACGCCTTCCATCTGCTCGACAGTGACCACTAGTCATACCGTTTTCATTAGGGCCATTCATCAATAAATATCACTCTGGACATATATTCTCATGTGCTTCGAGGAATTTGGGAATCGATTCTCAGAACCCGGAAAGAGGTTGTTAATCACAACCGAAGACCTCACTTTACTTGAGTAAAGGTAGAAGAATGGTAGAAGACAGGTAATTTCAAGACAAATGGCACGGTCCCGGAATCCCGGAAAACCGCGCCATTGCGCCATTCTTAGATATGCTGGTGAAGGGAATTGAACCCCCGGCCTACGCATTACGAGTGCGACCAAGCAAGTATTTATAAGGTAGTATAAGGGTTTGCAAGACTGAATTATATACGAGAAATGCTGTTTAGATACTTATAAGGGTTTGTAGATATTTAGTAGCCGTTAGAAGTTTGGTTAGAAGAAATGTTAGAAGAAAATGATTGGTCTTGTACCAGTCCGTCCCTTGTAAGAACAAGCTGCAGATCAACAAGGCGGATGCGGGCGACATTAGCGCCGACCGCGTGCTTTAATTAGTGCAACCACAGAGACGACTAGTGCGGCACCAATAATGATATAGGTGATTGTATTCAGCATTTTCACTTCCTCCTTCATGTTGACGGGGAATAGCCCCATATTATACTGCATTCTCTAAATCCCCTAAAGCTTCTTCAAACTCTGAGAATGTATCCCGTAAGCTTTCCAGAGCCTCTTTTGCACGTTCCAGCGCCTCCATTCGCTCGTTGTATTTATCAAGTCGTTCCTGAAGCATTTCTCCTAATTCCTCCATGCCTTCCAAGCGGTCGATCTTTTCCTGCAGAGCATCGGCCGCTTCTTCGTATTGCTCAAATAGCTGCTCAATCTCATCTAATGGGTATGCCACCTTCAGCCCATTGGCTGACTTTACCGCTTTTTCTGTCTCGCTCTTATTCATCGTACCCCTCCGCGTATGCCCGCCGGCTGATTGTATCGTTCAAACCGTTTATGTTATGATTGGGCGGAGAGCAGGGGGCGCAACCCCTGCTCTCCGGGAACCTATTTACGTTTGCCTGCCCGGCGGCGTTTGGTTCCTTTTTCTTTTGTCTCCTTTGTCGCTTTCCTCAGTAGGACTAGTGCTGTTGCCAAATTCACAATGGAGACTGCTAAGTTTGCCCAATCTTTCATAAGCTCTGTTCACCTCCCCTCTACACTTATAATTATACAACGAATATCGTTGAATATCAACTAAAAACGTTGAGCTTATCTGCAAGCTATTGTATAGTTATGGTGAGGTGAGAAGGTATGTTGAGATTAAAAATTCAAGAATTAAGAGAAGCGGAAAAGCTGAGTGTACGCCAATTAAGTGAAGCCACAAGTATTCGATGGAACACATTAAGCGATATGGAGAAGAACACTGCAAAGCATTGGCCTCCGGGGCATTTGGAAACTCTTTTGAAATTTTTTAATCTAACCCATATCTCAGAATTAATTGAATATACAAAGGATGAGGAGGACACCGAATAAAAAGTAATCGGGTAACCGAGAGAAGTAAAGGAAAACAATTCAACCCTAAATACAACAAATTATTGATATTATCTTCCAGTAAAACTCAAGTTCCTTTCAAGTATTAATAGTAAAAAAAGATGCCCTGCAGATCATTACGATCCGCAGGGCATTTTTTTAGTGTACTCCGATCTTACCGACCGATCCTTGAGCAATCCGGCATCTGAAAAGAATGCTGCCCTGCAGATCAATGCATCATCATACTTGTTCTTGAGCTCATCGGTTGCCCGTTCGAGCTCGCGGAAGCAAGGGCGAGACTCAAACATTGTTAATTTGGTACTGACTCTCATTGTTAATATAGTTTTCTACTCTTTTCTATATAGCTATCCAAATATAAAGCCTAAGTTCTCCCCTTGTGTAACCCTTAGAATATACCAAAAAAAGAACACATAATCCCCATTTATTTACGTTTATAGTTATAAAGTCCTTAAATTTAAATTCTTATTATCAAAGTCCTATTTATATCTAAATTTGTTGATTAATAGAATTAATTGTGTTCTAATTATCCCATAACAAGGAAATAAAAACCAAATTACTGGAGGTTATTATGCGAATTTTGAAGCACACTTTTTCTCTATTTTTGACGATTGCAATTATTTTCTCTTCATTTGGATTCTCAGCTTCAGCAGAATCAATTGAACAAACTGGTACTCATTTAGAAATTTTGAATATTAAGACGGACGCTCATTTGGAAAATTTCAATGATAAGACAGACAATGCCAATACAGAAAATGATTCGTTTCAAATTCAAAATTTCAACGCAAATGATATAAAATCTTGTGGTGCAAGCACCTGGGGTACTTATGGTCTCACTCAATTCACTTCACAGTATTCATTTAATAAAACACTATCCTGGGGGTTACAACTTTTACCAGCGGGAATTTTAGCATTTGGACCAACAGTTAAAGTCTCTGCACTGAGTGGAACAGTTACTCTAGCTGGTTCAGGGTTTCCAGTAAGTATTCCTGGAGCAAGTATTTATGCACCTCACAATCAACCTTCGAATTATCTTTTTCACGGAAGCCTTTCAAGATACAATATCTCAGGCGGGGGGAACGCATATCTTGAATCTGGTGACACTCTAAGTATTACATTCAACCTCGATAGCCCTAAAGCTGGTGCATTAGTCACTGTTTCTTGCATAGTTCCATAAATAAATATATAAAACAAAAGAGAGGAGAAGCCTCTCTTTTGTTTTATATAAACTCTTTGGAGTATACTATAATAAATTCCTATAGAAAGGGGATCAAAATGGGCGATAAGCAAAATACTCATTCGGAGTATTTTTTTTTGAAAGATACCACTCACGATGAATCTAAAGAAGTTGATCTTTCAAAAATTAATTGGTTTAAAGAAATGATTACATTTGACACCTTAAGAGAAGCAGAACATTGGGTTTATAACGGTGATGCTTATAATAAGATCGGAACCGAATTTGATGGCTACATGACAGGAGATCCTAAACTAGCCTTTTCTTTAGTTTTTCACTTAGTAAGAGAAAATAGAGAAAATCAACGGTTTTCTAATATCTTCGCAGATGAGCAACTAATTGACGGAAAAACATTATTTATGGTTTGGGTAGAGTAGTTTCTATTTGAAAAGGGAGGTAGCTTAGACGACCTCCTGAAAAAGTAATCCCCTCAAAAAATATTGGATCTCATCATATTTACATAAGGTAAAACCCCGTCAGAATAAATCCGGCGGGCATTTTTTATGAAATGACCTGAATTACATTGTCTATCTTTATCAAATCGCAATCATGCTCCATCTGGAACTTGATCTGTCGTAGTTGTCGATCAACAGCTAGCACAATGCCTCTGATCTCAATGTCATGCCTTGGGTCAAAGAGCGTTATTGTTTCCTGCTCATTATATCGCTAGGAATAAGTAAGGACATGATCAATCAGCTCCCACTCTTGTACATCCAGCACTGGTTTACTACGCAGACTCTGCATACGCTCATCAGTAATAATTCTCTGTTTGTGCTCTGGCAGCATCATTCTACTGCAATCAAATATACTCCCTAATTTCTTTACCATGATGCCTATCCTCCTAGTAATTTGTCCAATAATCTATATGGCCACCATCAACGCCCCATGTAACTGATGTAGATCGCTCCTCAGTTCGTTCCCATCCCTCAATTACAACTACACTCTCTGGTGGTCTCCCAAACTCCCACAGAATGTAGTTATCCTCTGCCAATTCCTGAAGCCCGACCTGGATCTTTTCTGGTTTTCGCCCACTCTTTGTCTCCAGCACCTCTAGCGTAGGCATGTATCCATGATGCACCGAGCAATGCCGCATAATCATCAGCAGCTTGCGGGCCGTATCGCTAAGCATAGCGTCTCTCCTGTATGGGGTGCCATGACAGGATACTGGATTCTAGGAATACTCGGGGCGAGTTGGCGGTCAAGCATGTAGCCCTGATACGACCGTCACAAATACTATGGACCTCGATCTTACGCTGAGTAATCTTGCCGACTTTATCTAAGTAAACAATTTCAACGGTTTGACCAATCTGCATTTGCATGTTGATAACCTCCCAAAAATAAGAACGTTTGTTTGTATTATAACCAAACATGCGTTCGTAAATCAATGTAAAAAAATATCCATCGATCTCTTAAGGTCGACCGAACCTTGCGTAATACTAAACTTACGGTAATCTACTATCTGCTTGAACCTATCAGACATTCTTCCCGTATGTACAAATTTGTAATATTTTCCGACCTAATATCTGATTTAAATCTAAACTTAAAGTTTTAATCTATATATACGTGTTTAAGTGTCACATAATTACACATCAGGAGGATTGAGATGAAGCAAAATGCAACATTGAAGTTTTTATTCCCCGTTCCTAAAGTTTTCTACCCATTTCCTATTCATTTCTTACGAATCGCTGCCCCAGAGCCATCTAGCAAAAGTATCTCCAGAATTCTCAACTCACTTCAAGAAAATAACTATATGACAATTGATGATGTTGTAAATACTTCTCCAGCGGATTTAGTTAAGTCTCGAAACTTTGGTGAAAAGGGCTTAATTGTTTTGTTTATTTTATTGAAAACTATTTCACAGAAACCTGAGTTAGTTTTGAAAACAGAGATTTTAGAACAACCTTTACGAGGTCAGGTTGAACGATTAAAAAGAATGCCCCTAGTTAAGAACCAATTAATTGAGTTAGGCATTGAAATATAAATACAAGAAACCCGCCAGGTAGAAGACTGGCGGGTTATTACTTAAATTTGTCGTTACTAACTGTCGATTATGCTAAAACCATCCTAAATTCAAATTCACTTCTCATATAATAAGAATCAGCAACTTTAACACTAACAGGACTCCATTTCTGAATCGAGCCACCACAATCAACTATACACCCTGCCAGATCACCACGGCGTTCAAGTATATCTACCTGTGACTGTGACAAAGCAGCCGTAAGGAATTCAGAGTCTGTCTTTAGGACCTTGTATACACTACTCAACATGATCACTCCTATGAATAAAATACCTGTCTCTCATTTTCTCTGCTTTATGTATTTCTTAATCAAATAAAACAAAACAAATCCCAGCAACACCAAGCCAAGTATGGTGATCCATAGAATTACTGGATTCCCCACGTAAAAGTAAGTCTCTCTATACTGATAGTTTTCATTATTCATAAGTATATGATTAATTCATTTGGAACATCATGTATATGTACACTGATAAGGAAAATTTTCCTTATCACAAAGAAATACCCCACCATAGCAGCAGGGTAAGTGATTTGAAATTCAGTTTTTTTGTCAACAATTTTTGATAATTTTTTTTAAAGTCAGAGACTCGCAAATATAACCATGACATACTATACTCGTCTATAAAGTTATTTCTTTGATTTATAACTCTTTACTAATGAACTGATGCCTTTAATAATTAAAAATATTAGTATCCCCGAAATAATCACAGTTAATATTAAATTAGTCCAAACTATTTCCAAACTTATTCCTCCGTCTCAGCGTTTAAGTTTTCTAAATTCATGATATCCCATTACCCCTGATAAATAAACGACTTCGTACATATCATTAATATATATAGTTGAACTCTCATAAGTCAAATTATTCATTTTTTCAATATAATCACTAATATATTTTAGCGTTCCCTCTTTATTCTTCAAATTCTTAATCCCATAGAGATCTACCAATATTTCATTTGCTAATCTTGTAGACGAAATATCTCCATTATCGCTACCATTAATTTTTAATTCCATCTGATCCTTGATCGGAAGAAAAAGATAGCTGTGATCGGCGAGTCTTAAAAGATCTAATTTTTCAGTTACAGTTTGCTCATCTACAGGTATACTTAACCACTTTTTAACAAAGTAGGTATAGTAAATAGCTTTAATACTTTTTTGCTCTGAAAGTGTTAAACTCCTCTCAACCATTGTTAAATTACTCTTTATAAGCTCCTTAATAGATGGAGATATTTTCATATTCATTGAATTAATTATAGATAAAAAATTAAAGTGAATCTGCAGTTTATATTGTTGATTAATATTAATCGTGGTTTGATCTGTATTTGGGGTTTGCTTTGATTCATCTTTCAGATGCTTTTCCAAAGAATTAATTATATTTTTTTTAAAGTCTTCGTCTAATTGAATCTCTAACTCTTTTGCAAGAGAGATCGTGTCTTTTTCTTCAATAAGTGCTCTACTAAGATTTTTTTCTTGGGTCATACTCGAAATTTTTGTTAACACTAATATTTTGAGTTTTTCTTTATTTATTTGAATTAAATTTCCGTAAAAGCGATTAATCTCGAAAGTATAGTACGTGGATGAAATATCAATTTGGTTTGTAAGTGTGCTTATAAAGCCAGATACTTGATTATCCTCGAAGTAAGTATCTTTGAGAGTTTCTACGAGTTTATTATTGGGATTTAAAGAATCACAGGCAGATGTAGAGAACATAAACATCAAGGATAAAACAGCTAGTATAATTTTTCTGCTCAAAGCACTCATCCTTCTTCACATAAAGCAGCTATGCCAGAATTTATTTTTCTGGCATAGCTGTTTACGTAGTGAATTTTGTTATTATTGTTTCGTAGCAGTCCCGGTTACATTAAGAGTCCCGCCAGAATAAGTTAAGATACCTTCCGGATACATCATATAAGTTACAACATTTGCGTATGTGAGTTTTGAAATACCTAAGGACGCCGAGCTAGTTCCACTTGCTGTTTGAGTCCAATCAGCAACTTTCCCGACATATGGTGCTTCCGTTGATATTGGACCGTAGGCTACAAATCTATAATTAGCTACTGTCGAATCAACAGACCCGCGAACCTTATTAGCCTGCAAACTTCCATACACATTAATTGATATCAATCCAACATCAACCGTAACACTGCCACCCACTTCGCCTTCCACAGTATTATTGCTATTCCGTTTCATACCATAAATGCTCCAACTATCAGCAGAGGCCACTGAAAATTCAGCTTTACTAGCGGTATTTTCTACCGAATAAGCATTATCAAGAATGAATTTCAGATCTGCTTCAGAGAGCTTATCTCCAACGCTATATGCATCTGCTATCTTCTTGCCTTCAATTTGAATGTTCTCATCATTAGGAGTTAAAGAACTGGCATTTGCTGAAAATGGAAGTACCATTGAAGCACATAAAACAATAGAAGTTAATAATTTAATTCTTTTCATAAAATATTCCTCCTATAAATGATAATAATATACTTACTTTTGGTAGAAGAAGCGAATCCTGCCCTCTAATCATTCCTTATAAGGAAAATATACTAATCACCTCCATAATTTTCTATGTAATAACTTTACAATAATTAAATAATTTATACAAGTTTCATAGATTTATTTCTTGTATATCTTAAGACTTCACATCGCAGAGGGTTTCCAATCGCTTATTTCATCTACACGGTACGAGTGTTCATTATCCACATCGACGATTCCGTTTTGAGCCAAAACCGTAGTAAGAACGGCGATCACCGAAGCGAACGCCAGTACATCCGTTAAGTTTTGATTGACCATACTTTACTTGTCCCCTTTTTGTTGTGATGCCAACCCGAGACGATGAAGGATTGTAATAAACCGCGCCTCAGCATATGTTGCTGATCCCGGTGTATCAATAACTGGCTTACCATTGAGGACTGACGGCGTACATGCAAACGCCTGTAAAGCCTCCTTGGACCATACAGGAGGGTTGGTATTCGTCAATTCCAACAGTATAATCCTCAGTTCCTTAATATCTGCAGCCTGCTTAAGAGACTGTTCTTTAAGTACATCTTTGCTATTGGTCAATCCAGATACTACTTTCGCTAGTTCCTTTACTTGTACTTCCAGTTCTGCGATTCTACTCATATTTTCATCTGCCTCCCCTTTTAGTCGATCTATAACAGCCGATGCTTCTGCCATAGCGATCTCTGACGGCTTAGCACCAGCACGTAGTTGTGAGGTTGTCAGCCCAAAAGTCATTTGAAAATGCGGTGCATCCTTAATTGAGACAAAATCACCGCCCCATTCAAAACCAAGAGCTTTAGCCTCCTGAACTACCTCCGTCCAATCAGCTACCTTGTCACCATCACCGTCACGTTTTAAATCCCATGATACCTGTTTCCCATCTGGTAGTAATAATGCGAAGTCGATGGCTAGTCCAAAGTTATGATAACTGGTCCCGCCCTTGGCGTTGGTGACCTTTGGTTTGTCCGGCTGTGCCTTAACGCTCGATAATCCAGCTACATTAAGCTCTGCTTGCGTCCGTCCCTGAGCAAGTAGTCCATTCTGCTCAGCTATTGTCCGCAACCCCTGAGTTATCAAGATAGGAACTCCCCGAGTGTAACAGCGCTCAATTAAAACTGTCGCAGCAGCCATTACTACCGGGTGCAATCCTATCATTCTCGTAGATGATTTACTCTTTACTTGATCCAGCGTGAGAGACATTACTCATCGTCCCCCTTTCTGTTGGCAGCGCGTTTAACCTTCTTATCCAGCTCACTCCCCACCCACTTAAGTACTACATCCAAGACTGGCAATGGGAGTGAATCCCCCCAACCTGCCCGTATTGAGTTTGCTGTCATACTCTGCAAAACGTGGTACAAGGTTCCAATAGATAATGCACCAAATATCGCTCCAGGCAACCCAAACACCATATCAAGCAGATGTCCACCTGCGGGTAGTAGCAACATGAAGAACGTACGAAAGACTCCATCAATTCCATATTTACTGGCATATGTGTTATCCTTTTTGGCGGCTCTAATACCAGATAACCAATCCATGATAATAAAAAATAAAAGTGCAGCCATGATGGTTACGACCGCGTCCGCCTCCCCATATAAAAAATCAAATGTCGGAACAAGTACTGCACCTATCGTTGACGCAGCGATTTGAGATTTAGTCAATGCAATTCCCCCCCAATATAAATAGCCCCCGGGGATCCGAGGGCAAAATAAAAACGCCTACTATGTGGCGCTAGCAATTTAATCTATTCTTTTAGCTCTGCTGCGACATCCTCACGGATAATCTCCGGTACTTGCTCTAACTTCTTAAGTCCTTTACGAATCAAGCTTGCATATACTTTAGGCATTGACTTCTTCACCTCCCACTACAGGTTCTGTAGGTGCTACGGGTTGTCCGGCAAGTACCAGCTCATAAAGCTCTGTGAGTGCCAATTGTGCGTCTGCCGCCTCTTGTTTGGCAGTCTGTAACTCTTCATAATTTTCTGTAAGAGCAAGCTGTGCTTCTTGCAGTTGTGTTTCGGTTTGATCAAGTCTTTCCAAGGTCTCTACAAGTTTCTTATTGGTTTGTTCTAGTTCCTGAACCGTTTTAGCATTTTCTCCCTCTACCATTTCGATTCGTTTAATTAGCACATCTGCCGGCACTTCCCCAGGATAGGTAAACTCCAAATCCTCCGTATCTGGATTAACGCGGTAGCCGTTGCACTCAGCGAACTCTCGCCGAAACTGACCGTATTTAAGCTTAACTACTCCAATGGTATCGCGGACCCGCTCAGCCAGTGCCTTATATGTTGCAAAGTCCTGATCCTCGGTTGTCTCCACTACCAACCTACCTACCTGTTCACCCGTATTTACTACCACGTTTCCTGTTGCTTTTTCAAAGTATATTTTCATGCCAATTTCCATCATAATCCCTCCCAATAAAATATCTAGCGGTTTGTCTACTGTATTGCAATCCATGTATAAGGATAGTATCCGTTTATAACTGGTAGTTTAAAACCCGTACTGTTCACATATACAGGTGATGCCTCCCTGAATATGTTAAGGTCTGGAGTTGATGTTCTTCCACCTAGTGTTGTGATTCTGTAGTTCGCATCCATTCTAGCGTCATACACGATATGGTCTTTGTTTGTGTTGGATGCATTACCATTCTTTATAATGATCACTGTGGGCTTGAAGGTTAGTCCCGAAACGATTAGTGATGCGGCTATAACTGTGCTACCATCAGCCCTTGTGTACGTCTCAAGATCACCAGATTCAATCGTGCCGGAGGCAACTTGTGGTAGTCCAGCAGAATTCAGTTGGGCTACAGTCACTTTTATTTCTCCAGCACCCATCCCGCCTTTTCTATAACCTTCCAGTGGGTAGACAGCTAGATCACCGTTTCCCCATCTCCCCACACCCGAAGCTACATCAACCCCAGCTATAACAGGCATAGTCCCCTGTTTTCCGAACATCGTTCTGTCGCTTCTCCAATTACTAGGATTGGCTAAGTTGTCCTCCCTTACACGAATAGAGGAAGTGGTATTGTAGTACCCCTCCGGTGTATTTAGGTACAAATCATACCCGCTTAATGTTGCGCCCGCCGCATCCTTAGCGACGGAACGATTGTCTGGCATCGTCCCGTTCACCAGTCCGTTTTCTGTTCCTATCGTTTTTCCCGCCAAGACTTCCGCTGCTGTAGCTGTTCCATATTCACCCCCTTCACCCTGTAAGATAAAAGCCGTTCCATCGTATACAACCGTATAGACACCACCAAGAGCCAAAGGCGGGTTATTGCCATTTGGCTTTTTGATAGATTTAGCGCCCAGACCATTTACATTGAGTGTAACCGGACCTGTTGTAGCTGCATGTGCTTTAAAAGATATTCGATCTCCAGCTATAAGAGATGTTATGACACCACCCGCGATACTTGCCGTTAATGCTGGAGCTGTACCTTTAGTTAACCCAGCATAGGTTAAGGTACCGTTTGCGATTTCCCCCATGTTTTTTCCAGCATGTAAATCCGCATCCAGCCCACTACCTACCCCATCCACTGTAAGCAACTTTAATAAAATATCAGCAGCAGTGTATGAAGTCGCTGGCAAAGGGACGAAACCTAACGAAGAACCCATAACAGGCGCAGTGTGGACGCCAACACCAATACCGCCCGCAATAACTACGGGCATAGCAATTTGCACTACGTCCCCCGACGTTGCGAAAATATTCGGTGCGGCATTATTATATCCATTCCCTGAGGGTAATGTTTTTTCGATGTGTACCCATCCATCAGCAGGAGTCAAAGTAATATTAGCGGACAAGGCAACACCATTTTTTCGTAACCTTGCCTCTTTGGTTATGACGGCATTTTTGCCGGACTTGACCCTTATCCAGAAGGACACGGTAAATAATTTATCGACCCCGCCAGCAGGAAAGTTGTTGTTCACAGTCATTAAATATGTTCCCGCAAGGGCTCCCGCAGTAGCTACCCCAGAACCCATTGTAAAAGAGGCTATGTTAAATTCAGTGCCGTACCTCAAATTACCAAGACCCATAGCAGTTGTTAGGCTAGACACATCTTCCGTTAATGCTCCAGAAGCTCCACCGTTAGTAGAGTTATCGTGATAGAACTTACCTCCACTAGCTACACTAGTACCGTTATATGGAGAGAAAAAGGAGTTGTTTGCAAAGTTAGTGGTAGCATAAAGTGATCTAGGGTCTCCATCTATACCGAAAAATCTACCGGAATCCCCAAGCAAGTTTACAACCCCACCGTATGGCAGATTATTCGCACTTACAAATCCATTACTATCTAGTCCCGCATACCCGTTGTTGGCGTTCTTTTTGCCGGAATGCTCTAGCTCGTACCACTCGGAGATGGTCCCGTTATAGATGTTACGTGTGAACACACGCATATTAACACCGGGTGAGTACGACGTGAATGTCTGGTTAAACCCTGCGTGTTTGGTGACCTTCAGGAAAAAGGACTGCCCAGCAACTGCTGCTGGGAGGTTTAACATAGTCGCCGCGCTGGCGTTACTAGGGCAGCAGTACTCTCCTTCTCCTAGAGTGTTCAAGTCCGTAGCGTCAGCAAGCGTGACCGCCTTACGCGCCAAGTACAGAGGAATCTGAGCATCCATAAACTTAGCATCCGAACCCAGCCCAGCGTATCCGCTCGCCACGTTCTTGCGGCTAGCGTTTTCTTCTTCTCTCCACTCACCCCAAACGCTGTTATAGCACTCTCGAATGTAAGTGCGAGGGACAGTGGAGAACGTAGTTGCTCGTTGGAAAAAGATAGAGTCAGGGTTTTGTGAGTGTGCGAATACTTCGATAAAGAACCAAGCACCTGTGTTGTTACCCGGTGCGTTTATAAGAGGGTACCCATCGTACTGACCGTTACGGTTAACTGTGTTCAGGTCTGTACTAGGAGCTAGGCGGATGACCTTACCTGCGTTATCAGTGAGCTTGTACTTCTGGAACTCCTGCCCGGACTGAAGCACGGTGTCGTCGGGAATTGTCTGTACTGCTACAGGTAGTGCAGTAGGTGCTGCGCCGCTGTAAACAGCACTCAGATTCCACGTTGGTGGCGCAGTAGGGCTCGCATGCTTTACAGATACAGCAAAGGCAATAGCAGCCCCTGGCGCATGTCGTGCTTCTATACTTATTTTCCAACGAGAGTTAGTGGCGTCCCAACTAATATCAGATATAGATATGTGCTGATTGATAAGACCCGTTACTTCTGGGTATTGCGTGCTCTGATAGTTTAGGGTAGTAGCAGCAGCAGCAACCACATTAAAACGCTTCGTCATTTTACCAGCTGCGTTCACTGCATTCCAACTAGCCGTCACAGTCACCTCAATGTAGCCTGACAATGCACCAGTTGTAAATAAGTCAATTCTTTGATTAGCTACGCTGTTTGAGAATGAAAATCCAAGAACGCGTTCAGATATTCTACTAGATAACACATTACCATCTGAAACCACCATTCTATTCGCATCTAAAGCTGTAACACCATTAGCCACATTTCTGTCGGTTTTTGGAATGTATTTACCGTCAGCAGTACCTGGCATAGCATTCCAGGCAGTACGTTCTGATGCTGTGATGTGTACTACGGTGTTATCAACGTGGGTCTTAGTTTGCGAGAGTGTTATGTCAGGTGTGTCGAATGGATTAGCTTTGCCTGTAATGGCTTTGAGATACTTGGTAAGCCAGGAAAACCACTGAGTGATAGTGCCCGTCAAGCTATAGGGAGTAGTAATCGAAGGATCAGCTGTACGGTTACCTATCGTTGCATCTGTAGCCGATCCCGCAGCACCAGCTCCAGGAGTGAGCCCGGCCAACTTCGCCTTCTCTGCAGAAGAATAATCCTCTGTTGAAAGTTGTTTGCCTGATACCTTGTCCACTTTGCCTGAGAGTTGATTGGTGACCGTGGCTGCAAAGTTCGGATCATTATTCAGTGCGTCCCCAATTTCTTTAAGTGTATCGAGAGCATCCGGTGCAGCACCGACCACAGCTTGAATACGCTGGTCAGTCTCTGTTTTGCTGTAAGTGGATGATCTATCTGCCTTTGCAAGTAGTGCAGTATCTACATAGGTTTTGGCAGATGATAGAGCAGCATCTGCTTTAGTCTGAGCACTTGCAGGTGTCTCCTTGGCTTTCCATTCCGCTCTTTCAGCAGCCGTTATGTGCTTAACCGCATCTTTTTTATGCGTATCAATATCTGCAGTATTTTGATCCACAAGCTCATTGACGGTCTCAATACCATCCTCAATATGATTCAAGCGTGCCGATGTAATCCTCGTACCCTCCTGGACTAATTCATAAAGCGGGCGCCCTGTCTGTGGATCAGTCTTTTGCTTTCCTGAGGCATCCTTAATCGGCTTGGTCAGATCGGGAATCTCGTCCCTCCATTGCTGCTTGTTATACGCCACCAACATTCGCCTCCAATCTCAAAACTATTTCAAAGGCAATCAAAAACCCCTTATCGTTTTTTGTAACGGTAAGGGGTTGGTCTGCCAGTATATTACCTTCAGCATCCAGCAAGGATGCGCCTAAAAGTTGTTTGCCGATGGCTTGAGTCTCCGTTATATAAATGTACTTTCGAACAGACATACCAGACACTATTGTTTTGTAAATAGGATACGTCGTCTGAACGCCTCCTATATTTACCCGCGCGCTGACGATGTGGCCATTCAAATTCAAAATCAACTTCTCCAGAAGCAACTGCTTAATAACGTCTGCCATTACTCCCCTCCTCCAAACGGAACTTCAAACCCGCAAATCGGGAAGTCCACTCCATGCGAGTAGCCAGTACCTTTTATATTAATAACTTGCGTCGGAACTGCTGAACTAAATACTGCTCGACGAATATGAACCGGATGCACGTATTCAAAATCAGCCTGCAGACCTGCCATGTTAAACGGTTGAACTAAGGAAAATTCAAAGTGGATCTCTTTTGCTAAAAAGTCCTCTGAAACATTTTTCAGCTTTCCATGCTGATTTCCCAGTTCCCGCAATAGAGGTAGCTTAAAAGGTCTATCGCCCCAGCGCTTCCGGCGTATCGCCTCTCTACGCTCATCATCACTTCCCTCTTGAGTCTTCCGGAAGTACATCCATTCCCAGATCCACAACGCCCAGGTC
>NZ_JBBODA010000057.1:0-24983 GCF_038002705.1 Paenibacillus sp. FSL H7-0716 | reverse complement strand
CCTTTCGATCAAGAACCTTTTCGGTCTGCGGAAGCGGTGTTGGCGTCGGTGTTACTGTCGGCGTCGGTGTTGGTGTTGGCGTCGGTGTTACTGTCGGCGTCGGTGTTGGTGTTGGCGTTACGGTTGGTGTCGGCGTCACTGGTCCACCCGATTGAATATTGCCAGTTGGTGTATAAGTCCAAGTGCCGGCACTAAATAAATAGTTGCTGCCCCCGTTACTGTCCCAAGTGCCGCTGCCATTGTTAAAGCAAGCTTCAAGCTGGCTGGCTGAGCCAATATTAATCGTTATTTTATTGTAGCCTGCTACATCAGAGACAGGTATCGCCACACCCGGTGATGTCGTCCAAGTTCCTCCTGCAGGACGATAATGAATATAAGGCGAGGTATAGCCCTGCTTATAGTAAATAGTGACACTGTTCCCCGCTGGTGTTGTCACTGAAGCAATCGCGCTAAGGAGGGATAGATTGCCTGCTGCATCCATTGCTTTTACCGTATAGTCATACGTAGTACTGGCAGATAATCCGTTATCCGTATATGAAGTAGTTGCGGATGTACCCACTTTGACACCGTTGCGATAAATTTCATATCCGGTCACACCTACATTATCGGTGGAAGCGGTCCAGCTTACTAAAGCACTGGAGGCATTTTGAACGGTTGCGGTCACGTTAGTTGGTACAGTTGGAGCAACTGTATCTGTAGGAAGCTGTTGTTTTGCATAGATTTTGGCTGCATTCGCACCCACGGTTACAGTGATTTGCTTGCCAGTTGCTCCACCCGATTGTACGGTTACCGTATCCGAAGTGTTCAACTGGTTATAAAGAACCGTCCCTACTGCCAAGCTGCTCTCTGCACGCAGTGGAATGGTAACGGTCTGCGAGCCGCTGGATTTATTACTGAATACGGAGATAACTTCCTGCCCCAGATTAGTTCCAGTGTCGATACGACGTGAAAAAGCATATAAGTTCTGTGCAGACCACATTTCACGTTGCGTGCCTGTACGGAGTGCCGGATTATTTTTCCGAATCTCATTAAGTTTGGCTACGTGCTTGTAGGTGCTGGCATTCTCATTAAAATAATTCTCTATTACATTGCCGTTTGCATCCCGTTTCACCATGGACCAGCGGTTCCAGGTATCGGCGATGCCTCCCGTCATAATCTGCCCATTACCATTGCCTTTGTTCTGTTCCGTACCTTGGAAGACAACGGGTGTTCCACGCACTGTAAAAATAAAACTCAAAGCGTTCTGCAGCTTATCTACGCTTCCTCCAGCTTCTGTGAGAAAACGATTGCGGTCATGATTGTCGATAAAGGTAACCATGTGATTGGCATTTCCGTTGTAGTAGGAATCCTGTGCCAAGGTGCTTTTAATATTCGAATCAAAAGACTGCCCATATGCGAAGCTATTTAGAACGGAGAAGAACATTGGGAAATCAAGCATGCCCCACTCCTTGTTGTTGCCGACCCAGCGCGAGACAAATTCAGCATTGCCGTCAAAATTCTCGCCGAAGGTATTAACCCCCAGATAATTTTGCAATTCACCAATATCAGTCGGCTTCATCAGCTTGGCCGCGTCTACACGTGCACCATCTGCTCCTGTATAGTCAAACCAGCCTTTAATCGAATCAAATACGGCTTTTTTAGCAGCAGGGACATCGAAGTCTATGTCATCCAGTCCGCCTAGATCATGATTTTCTAAGTAATCCTGTGCCCATTGATCGTATCTTCCGTCTGCCAAAGACCAGTTGATATCTCCATTATGGTGATACCAAGCCGGGTTATTGAAAGGAGCTGCTGGCTGCAGACTAGGAATATCATAGTAGGCTTGGGTACCCAGCATATAATCCCCGATATGGTTTGGCACAACGTCGATAACCACCTTGATGCCAACCGCATGTGCGGAATCCACTAACTCCTTCAGCTTCTCCTTTGTACCAAAGTAGGGATTGGCTGCGTTAGGGTCCTTAACGTTGTACCCGTGATACGCCGTGTTTTTACCACTGCCGTTGTTCTCCCGATTCGTCATTTGCGGCTCCGCCACTGGGGAAATCCAGATCGCGGTGTAGCCCATATTTTTAATATAAGACAGCTTGTCGATCACCCCTTGCCAATCTCCGCCTTTCATATAACGGAAATCTTCTTCAGAGTTCTCGCCATAGCGAATTGCCGCTCCCGTAGCATTGTTGGAAGAGTCCCCGTCATTAAACCGGTCAACCATAATCTGATAAATGGTATCATTCTCGTTAATCGTACCGATGCTGGCCGCATCTGCCTGTGGCGCTAAGACGAATAAATTAATCACAGTAGAAAGAAGAATAGATGTAATCAAAACGGGCACGTACCATAACTTACGTTTCATCGCGTGCATCTCCCTCTCTTATTAAAGCGTATTCATAACACACTAAAACCTACCTCTTGGATTAACAACGACCTTTCCAGCGATGTTTTTGGCATAGAAACAAACGAATTTTAGGGAAACCGGTTTCCCTACTAAAAATTACCATGATACTGAATGCGTTGTCAAGCCTTAAAATTGTAAGGCAACAACAAAAAAAGAGCTCCTATTTAGGAAGCTCCTGGGGTTGATTATTTACGGTTTGAGTTCAGCGTCCCGCCGTCTGAATAAACTGCAGGACTTCATTCATAATTCGGTCCTTCTCGGCACAATGGCACACCATATGGCCACTGTTGTCGACCATCAGCACCTGTTTTTGGGTCGCCTTGATCATATGATGCCGTAGGTAATCAGCGCTTCTAGTCTTCACTAGATGATCTCTTTTCCCTTGCACGATCAGAGTTGGAGTCTCAATATGCGGATAGACAGAAAAGCTTTCACGAACCAATCGCTGGAACTCACGAGTTGCTTTTGGAGGCGTTGAACTGAATTTACTAATATAAGTTTTTAGCATGGAAAAGCTCGCAAGGGTCTTAATAATTTCTACAGGATTCAGCGGAAACACAGGGGTAGACAACAAAGTGAGAGATTTAATCCAAGGTTTATAGCGCACTGAAAGATGTGATGCAATAAGAGCACCGGTTGAAAAACCGATCAGATGAACGCCGTCATTTGTCTTTAACAGCTCTGTTAATTCATCCTCAGCACTTTGCTGCCAATCATGTCGATCCGAATGCAGTAAATCATTCCTGCTGCCCCCGTGCCCCTTCAGGGTAAATGTTCTGGAGCGATAATTATGCTGCTCCATAAACTGGGACAAGGGAGAGATTTCATGCTCACCTCCGGTAAAGCCATGAATAAATAAACAACTTTCCATAATTGTCCCTCTTTTCACATTCCAAACTGAATTCCAACTTTATTGTATAATGCCAATCCCCTTTATTTTCTATTCATTCCAACCTTCTATGTAAAACCTTAACCAAATGATGTCAAGGTCTACCACCGTTATAGGTTCAAAAAAATATAAACTCTATTGTTCCCACCAAAGAAGACCGAGTGCTGAGGTAATCGTTAAACCTACCGCCGAGCTAGATGAAGTTACGTTAGCACAAATAGCAGTCCCCGGCGGAACGATGATGCTGCCCGTAAAGTTCTGTGAGAAAGCGCCTGGGGCTAATTGATAATTGTAAAGCGTCGTCCCCCCGCTAATTGCCGCTGTTGAAGACTGAACAGTCATCGCACTTGTAGCCGCGCTTCCGAGATTATTATTGGTTGGTGTCAAGGTTGCAGGAGAGGTTAACGTCCCTCCTTTTACAATTGTAAAGCTTCCAGACATAGCCGATAGCAGAGAAGATCCGCCGATACTACCGCTAATACGAGATATATATACGGTTTTCCCGCTACCAGCAGCATTACTAATCCGAATAGAAGTAATTGCTGAAATAAGACTAAGTACGACCAAACTAGACGCGGATGTGTTGGTAGAATACAAAACTGCAGCCTGTGAAGCACTTATTTCAGGTGGCGCACTGATATCCGGAGATTGGAAGGTGTTGACCATATCCACATAAAGAGGTTGATCATTGTCGTTAAACACATATTGATTAGGCATAGTTATCCCCTCCCATTCTAATATTCCCACCAGCTAATAGAAGCTGTCGCCGCTGAAGTTCCCGATGCAATCGTGATGGACGTGGTTATGGAATTTCCAGGAGGAACAACGATTTGTCCAGTAAAATCAACAATGACAGGGCCCGCTGCCAGTAATAAAGATACTAGAGTGGCAGGACTGCCTGTAGGAGCAGTAGTAGAGGTTCTGGCCGTCATCACACTGGTTAACGCACTTCCAAAATTAAAATTTATCGGTGTAACGGTGGTCCCGGTGACCGTAGCATTCCGAAGTAGAGATAAAGTAACCGCAGCTGTTGCCGAGCTGGCTGCAACACGGGATACATACAATGTACGTCCGCTGCCTGCCGGATTACTAATCTGAACAACTAACGGTGCAGCAGTCGTTACCGTAGAAGTAAAAGGGATTCCAAACAATAGCCCCGCCTTAGCCGCTCCTCCCTCCGGAGCTGAATCTATACCAGGTGCAACATACGTGTTGACTTGTTCTGTAAAGAGTGGCTGGCTACTCTGATTAAATACTGAATCGTTTGGCATGCGCTATCCTCCCCGTACTTGAGCTTATCTTATTTTATGCCGCTCTAAGTAGCAGGTTGTTTGGGAATGTGCGTATTTTTGCTTTTACCGCCCAATCACCTCTTATTTTTCACCATATATTATTATCACCATTCGAATGGCTAAGGATTGTCCCTAACGGTTCGCGGCTTATTGGACTGCGGTTTATTGATGCTCAGGGCTCAAACGACGGTTAGGGTCCTTTTATGGATAGGGTTCCAGAAAACCCGTAGGAGGTGAATGAAATCCATAACGGTCTGGAACTAAAAAAGCGCAGCAAAATAAAACACTCAAAAAAACAGGGGAATCGCTCTAGAAATCCGCAACCATTTCCACCTCCAAATGGTCGAAGAAACCGCCGTAAGGTCACGATCAGTCCTTTATTTTCCGAGCATCAATTTATCGGATTCCCCGTGTCCAGCTCCATTTCACCTCTGCCTTGGCAAAAAAGCGGAACTAAAACGATGATCTCTTACGCAGTTATGAACCAAGGAGACCACCCTGTTAGCGTCCGCTTAGAGATTAGTCCGAACAGTCTTGATTCTTTTATAGATTCAGAAGAGATCGTGGCTGCAAAAGAAATGAAGGTGCTAGTGCCAAGCAGATTTTTAAAGTGGACTCGGATATCCGCCTCCACACAACAGTCAACGGGTTTAGGCAAAATTGATGTATACGTCCAAGCCCAGTCTATAGGTATGAATTAACAATTTTATAAGAGAGGGACGAGGAACTTTGCCTAACTACAGCTCTTTTCAAGCTAATCCCGATAATCTACGAACACTTATTTTTGGCCGGGATGCCTCGCTGATTGATCATCCGCTCACTACAGATCCAGGCGGAAATCTAACGACAATTATCCTAGATGGTACGATTTCCAATATACTCGGAGCTACCATCACTGCGGGTACTTTGTCCTCCGCAGGTACGGTTACCAACATTCTTAACGGGACCATTACTAGCGTACTTGGAGCTACCATCACAGCTGGTACCTTGTCTTCCGCAGGTACCATTTCTAACATTCTCGAAGGTACCATTACTAACGTGCTCGGGGCTACCATCACAGCTGGTACTTTGTCTTCCGCAGGTACCATTTCTAACATTCTCGAAGGCACGATTACTAGCGTGCTCGGAGCTACGATTACGGCTGGTACCATTACTAGTGTACTAGGCGCAACTATTACCGCGGGTACTTTGTCCTCAGCAGGAACGGTCACCAATATCCTTAACGGGACCATTACTAGTGTGCTAGGAGCTACCATCACAGCTGGTACCCTATCCTCCGCAGGTACCATTACTAACATTCTCGAAGGCACGATTACTAACGTACTTGGAGCTACCATCACAGCCGGTACTCTGTCCTCCGCAGGTACAGTAACCAATCTCTTAAACGGGACCATTACCAGCGTGCTTGGAGCCACAATCACTGCGGGTACTCTGTCCTCAGCAGGTACGGTCACCAATCTCTTAAACGGGACCATTACCAGCGTGCTCGGAGCCACAATCACTGCGGGTACTCTGTCCTCAGCAGGTACGGTCACCAATCTCTTAAACGGGACCATTACCAGTGTGCTCGGAGCCACCATTACCGCTGGTACGCTCAGTAGTGTGACCTCTATTTCACAACGCAGCTTTATCGAACAGACGACGACGGGTATTGCAACTGCTAATGCCTATACTCCACTGCCAGCAGTAACTACGAGCGTATTGGGGACCTATTCCTTTTTCATCAATAATACTGGAGCTAACCCAGTCAACACACGAGTAGAAATCAGTGCTGACGGAACAAACTATTTCGTCGATACCACAGGAGATAATCCTTTAGCAGCAGGTTCTATCGATGTCATAGTTCCGGCCAGATTCCTGAAATATACACGCTTATCCTATCAATCAACGAATGCAGGAGCCGCCTCAACAATCAATGTAAGTTTCAACGCACAGGGAACGTAATGCAGATGCCCATCATATGTTGTAACGAAAGAGTGCATGGATATCCATGTGCTTTTTCTTTTGATAGCAAAAGCTGATTTCTATTTCTACATATGTAACAAGGAGGAAACAACGTGAACAATATTACGCTTGGCGTCCACCTCATCGTTAACAATGAAGCTGATCTTCTGCCCCACTGTCTCACAAGCGTAGCAGGTGTTGACGAGATTGTGGTCATAGATACAGGCTCTACTGACGAATCCATAGCTATTTCCCAAGCGCACGGGGCTAGAGTATTCCAACGGGAATGGACAGAAAACTTTGCAGCAGCACGTAACGAAGGTCTCGATCAGGCGGATACCGATTGGATTCTAGTCCTTGATGCCGATGAACGCCTGCAAACTCCACTTCCGAAACTCCGCAGCCTCCTGCAAAACACGCAAGCTCAGGCTTTTACAGTACACATTGATAATTGGCTTGGCGTTCGGCCTGAAGATAAGGTAAAGCACAGTGCGGTTCGTTTATTCCGAAATGGACAGGGTTACCGATATAGCGGAAGAATTCATGAAGGAATTGACGCTGCAATCCTTAAATCACATAACATCTCGGCGATTGAGCATAGTGATATTGAGATTGAACATTTCGGATATTTGCCGGAAATCATGGCCCGAAAAAATAAAATCAAACGCAATGAGCAGCTCCTGCGACTCGCTTTAGCCGAACAACCGGAAGATCCTTTTCACTCCTATAATTTAGCAGTCACCTGCTGTCAGGACGGCCGTCTTCAGGAAGCAGAGACATTACTTCGCCAGACCCTTCACCATGTGCCACTTGAAGCTTCCTACCGTCCTACGATGATTAGAGATCTCTGTAAAATTTATCTGACTCAAGGAAAAACCAATATCATAGATCCCTTGCTGTTGCCTGAATTGGAGCGTTATGAGGATTACCCTGACCTGCATTTTTTATTAGGCCAATCTTTGGAGAGTCAAGGTTTGTTAGAACGTGCTTTTCAAGCTTATCAGCGTGCAGCATCCATTTCTGGAGATCAGGTTAGTCAAAAATATGTATCTGAGCAAGGGATGAACACCTTCCGCCCACTTTATCGCCTAGGCTTAATCTCAGAGCGGCTTGAGCATCAGGAGGACGCTGCGAGATTCTACCACCGTGCGCTTCAACACCACTCTTTATATAGGCCTGCCTTGCAGGGAATAGCTTCCGCTTTTCAACGCTTAGCTGTACCCGATGAGGAGATTGCCAGCTTGCTGATACAACTCGTCCCCCCAACTAATGCTGCCCATCGAGCTGCGATCATTGACAGCTTATTTGAGATAAATGCTAATGAGACCATCACTAACTTATCCCGAGACACTTTTCCCTTGGAATTAGAGACGGCAAATTGGATGATCTCTTCACTTCTCATCACCGGCAAGCTGGAGGACGCCTATACAACCATAAGACAAACGACCTCCTTAGCTTCGCAAGATAACCATGATTTAGAATATCTGAAAAAGTGGGCGACCCTCTGGGCTATTTGCTCTTGGTCGCTTTTTGGAGAATTCCACAATGACCTGCTAACCTATGTACCAGACGAACTTCGTTTCGGACTGAAATACATTCAGAAGTGCCACCAGCAACAAAAGGTAGATCCCGTTAAAGCGGAGGTAGATTCATTAACATTACATTCCTCATTCATTTCAGATTTGATCGAACAATCAGTAAAACTACACCAGCCCGCGTTAAGCGACGCTTTGGTAAAGCTGTTCCCTACCTTTCGGTCTGAATTAGCCGCAGCATTATATAAAGAAGGGAATAGGAATGAGGCAGGCGAGCATTTTATCAGGTTAGTTAGCGATCAAGCGGCTGATGCGAAGGTTCTTTTTTATATAGGTGAGATGGTCTTTGACAAGGGGCATTACACGGAAGCCAGTGAATGGTTTCAACAAGCGCTGGAGCAAATGCCTGAGCATGAGGCTGCCCGAGTAGGTTTAGCACTCTGTTACCTTCAGCAAGCGAAGCATAGCATGGAGGAGGCACTGAACAGCTTGGATGCGGCTAACGTCCATGGTCCACTGCAAACGGATATTGGTGCCATCCATAAATCCATCTTTTTACTAAATCGTACACCGTGGCACACACAATGGAGCTTCCGCCAGCGCGAGGGGAGGACAGCCAAATGAACATGCCAAGCCAACAACCTCTGATTTCTCTATGCATGATCGTTAAGAACGAAGCGGATAGCTTAAGCCAATGTTTAAAAAGTGTACGTGGTGTCGCCGATGAGATCATTGTAGTCGATACTGGCTCTACTGACTCGACGCTACAAATTGCTCTAAGCTTTGGAGCTAAAGTTGTTCACCATCCTTGGAATGGCGATTTTGCCGCTGCCCGCAACGCGGGTCTTCAGCAAGCCCACGGACAATGGATTCTCATTCTGGATGGAGACGAGGAACTGGATGCGAAAAGTAAGGGGGAGCTGTTGCTGTGTGCGGAGCATTTGGAATATGAAGCTTTTTTTCTGCGCATTCATAATCATAAAGGTTTAACCGCAGCTTCACAGACCATTACTGTTAATCCGATTATCCGGCTATTCCGTAACCGCCCGCAGTACCGTTTCAGCGGCATCATCCACGAACAGATTGCAGAAACGATCGTAAAAGCTACACCCAAAGCAGCTATGCATTTAAGCACCGTAGTCATCCATCATTACGGTTATGCAGACGGCGTAGTAGCAAAAAAAGATAAGATCAAACGAAATGTTGAGCTGCTCAAGGAACAGCTAAAGTTAACTCCCAATGACCCCTTCCACCATTTCAATATGGCTGTTGAATATATGCGGCTTAGTGAATATCAACCGGCTCTAGAACATATTAAAAGATCACTTAACGAAGCTCCGCCCGACACAAGTTACGTTCATCTGCTGCACAAATATCAAATCCGCTGCCTGGCAGAATTAAAAGATTTCAACGCGGCGCTGAAAGCTTGCGACTTAGGGATAACCTTACATCCGGATTATCCTGACTTGGCTCATATCAAAGGTGTGCTGCTGTTTCAAATGGGGGCCCTAGCTGAGGCCAAAACAGCATTGCTGCAAGCCTTAGTCATTGGAGAAGCTCCTTCCGGTTACCATACCGAGGCTGGATTCGGATCTTATTTGACATTTTATTTGCTGGGACAGTTATGCGAAGAAATAGGCGATGAGACCGAAGCCTGTGCCTGTTATACCAAAGCTGCTCAGCTTCATCCCGAGCCAACGCCCATCATAACCCGACTGATCCGAGCCTTAAAATGTGCTGAGCGCGAAAATGAAATTTCGGGCTGGCTTCACGCTCATCTACCCGAATACACAGCTGCTAAAAGCGGACTTCTCTTAGATTTATTGCGGATTGAGGGATGTGATGAGGCAGCAAAACAGCTGATGAAGACTACAGGGCAGCCTTCATCTAATGACTCGTTATTCAACCCAGCCTATCACCCAGGGTGTTCGGAGCTTTTGTTGGCGGATCGTCTGCTTGCCTCCCTTTCTTCTTCACCCCCCTATTCTCCAGCGGCTAAAAGAGTGCGGCTCGCACTTCCACTGCCCAGAGTTTCAGATTAGGAAGGACGTATTCCTATGACCACACCGGATATTACACTTTGCATGATCATTAAGAACGAGGCAAACCATCTGGAGAAATGCTTATCCTCTGTGTGCGGGCTAGTATCTGAGATTATCATTGTGGATACAGGCTCAGAGGATAACAGTAAAGAAATCGCTCAGAGGTTCGGTGCAAAGATTATCGACATTCCTTGGGAAAATGATTTTGCCAAAGCTCGGAATATAAGCCTAGAGTATGCAACTTCCGCTTGGGTTCTGGTACTGGATGCCGATGAGGCTGTGGATCATTGGAGTGAGAATCTGCTCCAGCCTTTGCTTGGTGCCGAGTATATTCATGGGTATTGGCTGCCCATTATCCACTATGTCGGTGATGTACCTGAAGCGGATTTTGTTACAGATCATGTCTGTCGATTATTCAAAAATGATAAAAGAATTATTTTTCGCGGAAGTATTCATGAGGAGATTGCCAGCAGCATTTGGGAGCTTCCAGCGGGGGAGATCGCTTATGCAGATTTGCGTATTTTCCACTACGGATATTTAGAAGATGAACTGATGCGTAAAAATAAATATAACCGCAATTTAGCACTCATCAACAGGGGTCTGCGGCTTCAACCGAACCATCTTTTTCTTCGTTACGCGTTAGGGGCAGAGTATTATCAGCAGGGACAATATAAAGAAGCGGCAGAGATCCTCCTTCCGCTGCTCACCGATGCTCCAGCCCCTTCCGGTTATGTCTCAGATATTTACCTTAAGACGGCGTACGCCTTACAACTATGTGGCCGAAAGCAGGAAGCCGAGGAAGTTTTTCGTACGGGGAGCGATCTTTTTCCCGATTTCACGGATTTATTAGAAAGCTATGCCCTCCTGTTACTGGAACAAGAGAAGCTCAGCTCAGCCAAGCACTTCTTGGAGAAGGCACTTCAGAGCGGAAATACAGCACATAAATACCCTTCTTCCTCAGGCAGTGGAACGTATCGGACAGAACTACTAGCCGGGAGAGTCTGTGAGAAGTTATACCAATATCCGGATGCGTGGAGACATTACGAGGCTGCCGTACAACATAAGCCTGATTATAGCGAGGCGTGGAAAGAACTCGTCCCACTAAGCCTTCTATCTGGAGAGAAGGCACAGCTACGAGCATTGACCCACAATCATCTGCACTCTCTATCTCCTGATACTTTGAGTTATCTTCTGCCCGCAGCGCTCAATGCCCGCGATCCGGAATGGCAAGCTGAGCTTTCTACAGCCAGCCAGTTACCCTCATCCGTTCAGGCTGCATTGCTGGCGATTCTGGAGATAAACAATCAACCGGAACATCTTCAGACACTCGCACCGCTTGAACAGCTGCTTCATGACCCTTCCCATCTTTCCAACCGATCCTTAGTACTTGGCTACCTGTGGGCTTTCTCTTGCCGTATTGGAGATACTGAGTCTGCCATGCGCTGGCTTGTCTGTCTATTGCCTTACAGACCGGGGATTTTATCGATCCATCATATTTTAGCGGGGAATTATAGCCTTAAAGCTGATCTTTCGGATCTCAACTATGCAGCACAATTGCTGCTTCAGACTGGTGCTTGGAATAGTTTATTAGCACTTTATCGGCATTCGCAAGGTTCCTCCTTCCAATGGTCCAGTCTGCCGCAGCCTTTACTTTACGGTTTACTCGAAGCCCCCACCTCCATAAAAAAACAATGGTGCTCTATTTATGTCAGCAAGCCCCCTCAATATCATACACCTGCAGACTGTACCGAGTGGCAATTATACGCTGCGATAGCCTACTCCTGCGGAGAGATGCCCATCCTTCCTGTGGAGGATGAAGCCGCTTTGCGTAGAGTCGGGGGGGCTACCGCAGCCGTGAGCCTCGCTTATTACAAGCTGCAGCTCGCAGCAGAAGTATATCCGCAAGGGATACCATCAGCTCATATTCCTCATGCGCTGCTTCTGAGATCTGCCAGCCGGACTTAGCCGGTTGGCAGGGCAAATGCAGATTTCAATGCTCTTCTTGCCATTCTACCAGATGGGGCTGCTCATCAAGGATAGATTCGTACTGTTCCAGACTACCCCAGCGCCCCTCTGGATCAAGCTCCAGGTAACGTGAGTATTTTCGCCGAAGCTCTTCGGGGGATATCGCCCAACCATAATGTTTCACACGCAGCTCGGTAAGAAAACCCGGCAATACCGAATAAGAGAGCGGAAGTCTTGGCACATGATGATCCATTTTCGGAAAAAAATAATGAAAGTTCGGCAAATAGCGGACTAGTGTACGGGTATGCTTCGTGTGGATATTCCAATGCTCATCTTCGCGGTAATGTGTGGTACCACCCCAAAAATCAAATAATCGGAAGGATACCCAGTCATACACATCCTGATCGATGAGTCGCCTCATCTCTCGTTTAGCAGACTCTTCATAGAACTCATCGGCGTCCACAGACAGCAGCCAATCCGGATTCGTAGATACTGCCAGCTCCCACAATGTTTGCCGGAGCTCCCATTCACGGTTAAACAAAGAGCTTTGCAGGGTTACAAGCTTCTTAACTTTGGCAAAAGAGAGACATAATTGAGCCGTATTATCTGTACTACCATCATCTACGATCACAATATCATCCACGAACTCACTTAATTCCTCCAGCACCTGCTCTAAATACCTTCCGGCTTCGTTCCTAACCTGCATTATAGCGGTCAGACGGTTGCCTGATGTTTTGCGGAGTGGCCCTCTATGACTACTCATCCTCCACTCTCCTTCTCAATCGTCTTACAGCCTCTTCGAGATCTGCCATCTCTGACAAAAGTGGCCATGCCTGATTGTCTTGCCCTCCTGCATTTAAAAAACTGCGGATGGCCTCGTGCCGCCTGCCATACAGCAAGTGTATGGTGCCTTCCATGGCTTCATCCACATTTTCTTGCTCATGTTGCAGCTCTATTGCCTTTTCCCATTGAAAAGTCCGCACATAATTTTGCAGCAGCAACGCTTTTGCCTCGGAAGAAGTTAGCGGGCTTAAAATTCTCACCGCCGCTGCCTCATCCTCATTCCGGTGGAACAACTCCGCGCGAACCAATTCATCCTGACCGGAATGGAGCCAGCTCTCCATCCTTTCTAATGCTTGCTTCTCCTCTGCGGTAAATGCTGTAATCGCAAATTGGCGGACTGCCGTTTCCAGATTCCCTGTCTTGGCTTCTATTGCAGAAAAAAAACGGAAGTGTGAAATAAGACAATCCAAATATTCATACAGCACCATTAACTCAAAGGATTGCGCCAGATATCGATTCGCTCTGGAGTCCCCAAGCAAATACAAATAAGATGCTGCCAAATAATGTACAACAGGCTGGTTGGGCAGCTTGGCGCACATTGAGGTATAATAATCCGCCCTAAGCTGGAGTTGAATCCTAAACCAGTCCGTAGCTAGGAGGGGCTCCTCTTGCCATAAGTTCTCAATCGCCTTACTCCACAACACCTCATAATCTGTCAGAAAATAAATCCGCTCACGCGGACATACAACTCCATAGGATTCCTGCTGATCCCCGTCGAGATAAATAACATTCTCCCTGCACAAGCTCTGCTCCAGATAGATCCGTTCTGACCGGGTCCCTACTAGATCAGCCTTTGCTCCAAGCAAGCCGCTGTATTTATCCCATAAGACCTTATTTTCTTCTTCCGGACAGCGCTCTAACAAAGCCACTATATATCCCGCTTGCAAAGAAAGAACCTCGGGCAGCCAATAAGGAGAGGAGACCAGAAGTGTGTACTCCCTTGCCTTGAGAGTATGAATATCCGCGATCATTACCGGCTTGATCTGGCTGTTAGTCTGCTGCTCAAGAGTCATTCTTCCGGCAAAACAGACCTCTTCCCGCTCAGGCAAAAGATCCAACAGTCTTTTATATTCGTATTCCTCCCAGGAGCCTCTGCTCAGAATTAAATATTTCATGACTGCGCCTCCTTGCCCCTGCTGCTATCTGCTTTCTTCCCCTGCGGTTCGGACAAATCCCCCACATAACCTATAGTTAGTGAAGCTTCAGGGTAAAGCTGCAATTGGTACGAAGTAGACGCCTTACAGGTAATCACTCCAGGCACATTCCCGCCTTTATGAGCGACTCGCTCTAATGGAAAAACAATTCCCGAAGGGTCCCCCTTAAGCAACCGCCCCACCTCTTCGTCCATATCCGTAGATAAACTAACGATCAGATCCGCGGAACCTTGGGTGATCGCCTTCACTACCCGTTCAACGTAATATTTCTCATATCTGATAGAGTCTGATAAATACACAGTTATCTCACTTTCAAATAATGCAGATGCATTCTTCAAAGCCCGCAGCCAAGCTTCTTGACCACGAACTGTAATCACTACATCCTGTTCATTTACTGGCAAGCCGGAAGCTGTGTTCATCCAGCTGTCCTTGATCCAGATCCAGCGAATATTCTTGTAGCTCTGCTGCTCCTGTGTAGCTGCCCATTCCTGCGGAAGAGGGTCCCCATTCCCATCCTCTTCACAATAAACAATCGCCGTCACTAATGGCGTTGCCAAGGTTGCCTTACCGAGTGGAATAACAGGTTGTGTTAATTGTAAGAATCCCTTCTGCGGTACAAGATGTTCTTCGGCTTCTAAGACATCTTCCAGTGCCCATTTTGTACTGTACGCCCGCCAGCCATCCGCCAGTGTTGGTCCGTTCAACCTTCTCTGGCCTCTATCAAGTGAATGTATAGCATGAACATACACAGCATCACTTAGCGCCAGCTTAGCTCCAGACTGCCGCGCTCGAAGACACCAATCGGCAATCATAAAAGGCCGCGCTTGAAGGGAGGTGTCCAACCCTCCAATACGCTGAAGCAGCTCTTTAGAGAACAGGAGGCAAGAACCCGTTAGCACATCCATCTCTCTCCATTCTCCTTGATGCCGGCCAAGACTGTAGCTTACATGAGCAGCAAACTCATCATAGGTGCCGAAGTGAAGACGTTTCTTCCCTTCCCCTCTTTCAGTTGAAGAACGAGGGGCCACCACCTTAACTGCAGCGTCATCAAAAGGAACCCACAATAGCTCATTTAGCCAGCCAGGCGATACCATGATCGAATCTTCAAGCAAAACCGCGAAACTAGTTTCGATCTGTGCCAAAGCCTGGTTAGGCATGTATTCCTCCTTTTCATACGGAAAAAATAGAATCGACTGCTCGTGTGAGAACTGTCCCGCTAAAGTTTCCATAGGAAAATCAGGAGTCATCGCCACAGCAATAATGCGCACAGACTCTCCAGAATGGAGCAGCAGCAAGGGTAAGCAAGCTGCGGCACATTCCAGGCGGCTTAGCTCAACTACAAGGGTAAGCCCATCTTTACTTGGCAGTGGAAGTAGTCCCGTGCGCTCCAAGAACCCATACCTTCCCGCCAAGCGTTCCACATTCAGAGATTCTTGCGACATTAGGATTCACGCTCCATTTATTAAAGCTGTTCTACCTATAGTCTATGAGCGCTGAAGCGTGATATCCCCTTAATTTCCTCCGCCCGCGCCTTTGTCTTCTTCTGTATGATCTGCACCCGTACTCGCGGGATCGGTTGCCGCTGGAGACGAGCTGTTATCTTTCTGACTGTTACTGGAGCTATCCTTGCTCTGATCCACTACTCCACTCTTATCCCCGCCTACAGCTGGAGCAGGAATGGCAATTCCCGGAGCACTGCTGCCGTTCGCCCCCACAGGTTGACCTTGATTATCGTAATAATACATAGGTACGTCTCCAACAACCATCAGATAAGACACAGGAATTTCTGTATCCACTACCTGCGGCTCCATATCAAAAGGAATGACGACTGCAACCTCTGTCACAATATGAATGTATACCTCGACCAGAATCATATTGATCCCAGCGTTTTGCTGGCGGGTGCTTAGTTCAACCTTAACTGCACCTTGTGGTTCAATCTTGATCGGAATATCGGGTCCATAAGAAGCAATAAGGGGACTGCCCAGCGCTTGCCCCAGCGGAATATATTCTGTTCGATTATGCAATTCCTGCAGCGTAGACTGAATGACCTGTGCCGCTTGCGAAGTAATACGCATATGCTCCGCGTAGTTGAGCATGAACCCTGATATTTTCCCGTTCTTATCCGTCTTCCAATCAATTAGCTCTTCCGCATTCCCTCCGTTCGCAACCTGAGAGGTAATCGCCTTATTAATCGATTCCGTAGCGATTTGCTTCACACGTATTTGTGCTAAATGCAGGATGGGCGGCTTCATATGCAGCTCCACATAGCGCAAGGATTGCAGCACCAGCACAAGTATTACTAAGGATGCTATCAGCCAAAATTTGCGTCGGCTTCTTGGTTTATGTGTTCTTCCGCCTGCAACCGTAACCTTACTCTCTGGCCGGCTGGATAACCTAAAGCGGCCTTTGCTACGTTTGGCTTCAAAACGCGTACGCTGCGGCCTAACCGCTGCCCGGCTGGGTTTTGACTTGAATGCGGAGCTTCTCGCTGAGAATCTCCGATTCGTGTCCCCATTTATTTTTGGCAGCCGAAAATGGCCTAGATCAGGTATTCTCAGCCTTCGGTTCCCCCATTTTTTCAATCTGCCCATTGCAATAGTCCCTCCCGCCTTACGCAGAGGTCAAGCCACCTCCACTTAATTTAAGGTATTCGCTAAGAGGACAAAAAAGAAGAACGTTCCCTCCGGCAAACTGCGCCTGAAGTAACGTTCTTCATCCTTTAGATCATGAACTGGGAAGATGATATTAGTGCATTCTGCTCCGCTTATCCTCCTGCAAATGGTCCCAATGACGCCGAATAAAGATGCCAATGAGAATAGCTATAAACACCGCATACCAGGTAAGATAACCATTCCATTCTTCACGCGGAACAATTAAGGTGGATCCGATCGTACCGAATAACCATATATAAGACAAATTACCAAGTACGGTTCCCCATATAAAAGATGAGGCTTTAATCGGTGAAACAGCAGACATGAAATTGATTACATTATTCGGAATAATCGGGATCGTACGCAATAGCACCAGTGTCCAAATCCCATATCGATCCAAGTAACGTTGCCATTTATCATAGCGCTTCAGTTTGCTTCTCCATTTTCGGTCAAACCAGTTATACAGATATCGCCGAATGAGAAAATACATCAGTATTCCGCCCAGATTGCAGGCCAGCCAACTGATCAGCATGCCTCCAATTACGTTAAAAACAGAGACATGCAGCACGATCAAAATTACGAATGGAAAAAATCCTAATATACTCTGCAAAAGTGCGAGCGGGATGGTCACGAATAAAATAGATGGCCCGCTAAGGCCCAGCGTTTGCAGCAGCCAATCAATCCAGGTATTTATGGTCTCTGTCATGAAGCAGTCTCCTCTCTTGACTCCTTGCAGCAGCTGCCTCCTGATTTACTTTGACAAAGCATAAGTCTAAGTGTGTAAACTAGGTATCCATTCTTATTGAAATATAAGCAGGGTACACGAAGAGCTTGTAATACTTTGCTTATATTCCCAAGAAAAACACCCCTTACGGGGTGTTTTATTGAATGAGCTTGCTTATGAAGTGTAATGTGTAAAGAACAGTAGTTAGCGTACAAGTTACATTTTTGTTTCCATTTATTCTTCACATCATAACACAGTTTTTAATCTACTTACAATTCTATACCTGCAACCCAAGCATTCACTTTATCCGGATTGCTCTCCACCCAAGTTTTAGCGGCTTCTTCTGGTGACTTCCCACCCTGAACCTCGATCATTACTTTGGCCATATCTTCTGCTGTCCATTCGAATTGATCCAGGAATTTGTAGACATTCGGCATGTCATCTTTCAGACCTTGGCGAACCATCGTGTGGATCTGTTCATCCGCACCGTAAACCCCTTTTGGATCTTCCAGATATTTCAGATCCATATTGGCGAACATCCAGTGTGGTGTCCAACCTGTAACAACGATTGGCTCGTTATTGTCATAAGCCTTTTGCAGTTCCTGAGCCATCGCTGCGGATGAGCTTTCAAGAAGTGTGTAATCGCTAAGATCATATTCAGCGATAGCCTTTTCTGTGGTTGTCATAATGCCGGCACCTGGCTCAATGCCGATAATGCGATTGTTCAGCTTTGCTGCCATATCACTGTTCTTCAAGTCTTCAATAGAGTTAATATCCATATAGGCCGGAACAGCCAAGCCAACCTTAGTTCCGTTTAGATTTGCACCCAAATCTTCAATTTTTGCACCGTACTTCTCTAAATAAGCCGCATGGGTGCTTGGCAGCCAAGCCGCAACCATTCCATCCGCACTACCGTCTGCAACCCCAGCCCACATTGGACCAGCATCTACCTGCAGCATTTCAACGGTAGCTCCAAGCTTAGTTTCAAGTACTTCCTTTACTACATAAGTACTCGTAATTTCCGAATCCCATGCTACATATGCTAATTTTACCTTCTCTTTACTTGATGAAGAACATCCAGCAATAACAGCAATCATCATAATAACTAACAGGAATACCCCTATATTTTTCTTCTTCATTTATTTAAAACTCCTATCTTTGTTTTGGTTTTAGTGCGTTCTGTGTCAAACGGTCCAGCAGAATGGCAATAATAACGATCGCAATCCCTGCTTCGAATCCGTCTCCTGTCTTAGCCTGTGATACCGCACGGTATACATAGGCACCCACGCCCTGTGCACCAATCATCGATGAGATAACAACCATTGACAGTGACAACATAATTGTCTGGTTCACACCTGCCATAATTGTTGGTAAAGCGATTGGAAGCTGCAATTTAACTAATTTCTGAGTAGGTGTCGATCCGAAAGCATCTGCTGCCTCCACCAGTTCCTCCGAAACCTGACGAATTCCGAGATTGGTCAAGCGAATCGTTGGCGGAATTGCAAAAATAATCGAAGCAATAACCCCTGGAACTACGCCCAGTGAGAAAAAGGATACCGCTGGCAATAAATATACAAAAGCCGGCATCGTCTGCATAAAGTCCAAAATAGGCGTAACTATATTTCTAACGGTATTTCTCTGCGCACATAAAATACCAATCGGCACACCAATTACTACAGCCAATATCGAGGCGGTTAGAACAAGGGCCAAGGACTGCATAGAAGGTCCCCATAATCCAAGATTATCAATCAGAAGCAGCCCAATGACCGCAAATAGTGCCATGCGCCATTTACCGATCCAATAAGACAAAGCTGCAATAAGCACGATAAGTACTAATGCTGGCAGGAAGGTAAGTGCATTTTCAATGCCAGCCACCATACCACCGATAATCGAATGGATGAAGTCAAACAGGGGCCCACAATAAGTCGTCAGCCAATTTTCCAACCACTCGAGTGCCTTTCCCAAAGGCAGTTTAGGAATGTCCATTATAATCCTCCTTCCGGTACCGCGTTGCCGGCGAGTGCGGAAAGAACGGCTCCTTTAATCACAATACCCTTCAATTTATCTGCTTCATCTACGACGGCTACAGGCAAATGTGTCTCAGATATTAATTCAAAGAAATCATTGAGTAGCGTTTCAGGTTGTACACGTGGGATTTCTCTCCGCGTTACTTCCAGAATAGATTTATTATCATTCAGTGCCTTAAGGGCATCCTCAGCTGTAATAACACCCAGAAGCTTATTTTCCTTGTCCACTACATACAGACTGAATATACCACTGTCACGCATTAATTGAAGCGCTACCCGCGGCCCGCGTTCAGGTCTGACTGTTTCCGGCTGACGCATTACATGAGCTGCAGTCAACACCTTGGACAAGTCCACATCCTCCACGAATCGCTCTACATATTTATTGGCAGGTTGGATGAGGATTTCTTCCGGTGTACCAATTTGCACAATGACTCCGTCCTTCATCAGTGCGATCCGATCTCCAATCCGCAAAGCTTCGTCTAGATCATGAGTGATAAACACGATGGTCTTCTTCACTCTGGCCTGTAATTCCAGCAGCTCTTGCTGCATGTCTTTACGAATAAGCGGATCCAGTGCACTAAATGCCTCATCCATAAGCAGGATATCCGGGTCGTTGGCAAGGCCCCGTGCCAGTCCAACACGCTGCTGCATCCCTCCACTGAGTTGATCAGGACGATGATTCTCCCAACCTTTCAGACCTACCAGATGCAAGGCTTCCGTTGCCAGTTCAGTTCTTTTCTTTTTATCTACGCCCTGAACTTCAAGCCCGTATGCTGCATTCTCCAGTACGCTTCGATGTGGAAATAATGCGAACTTCTGAAACACCATGCCGATGTTCTTGCGTCTGAATTGGCGCAGCTGCTCCGGATTCATTTTCACAACATCTTTCCCTTTAAAAAGAACTTGCCCCCCTGTAGGCTCAATCAAGCGGTTCAACAAACGAACCAGCGTCGACTTACCGCTGCCGGACAAACCCATAATGACGAATATTTCTCCTTCTTCAATGCTGAATTCGGCTTTGTTGACTCCGACTGTCAACTTCAATTCCTGAGCAATTTTTTCCTTCGACATCCCTTGCTCTAATAAAGGAATCGCGCGTCCCGCATCATGACCGAATACTTTGGTTAGTTGTTTCACCTCTATAATAGCCATGCCGTCCTCCTTCTCCCGAAATGTTATCCGGGTTTAGTTCACTTATAGTAGTTTACCGGACTATTGAAAATTCATGCAAACACCATATACGGATAAAATTTAGTGTACAGTTTTAACTTTACGAACTTTATGTATGGAATACTCTGTTTTACGCCAAATTCCTTTCTTCATGAATTCTTTACTTATGGAGGGGGATTTGATTACAATACATTGTATAAGGTTGCAGTCTATCGACCTATTCCTCAGGAGGGACATCATGAACGATTTAGAAGGGCTTACGCCCGAACAAATAGAGAAGATTAGTAAAGCCCGTGAACGTGTGATCGATTCTATCGGCAAAAACATGGATCTGTATGGCATTACCTTGTCTATTGGACATTTATACGGTTATATGTACTTCAATCAAGGTCCAGTGACACTGGATGAACTCAGCAAAACAATGGGAATGAGTAAAACGTCCATGAGTACGGGAGTCCGTACCCTTCTAGATCTGAAAATGATCGACAAAGTATGGGGGAGAGGGACGCGCAAAGACTTATTCACCACTGTGCCTGACTGGCATCAGAACTTCAGTGATTACTTCTCTATTAAATGGAGAAAAGCCGTCGAAGGTAATATGATCTCACTAGCGAAATCACTTGCAGAAATTAACGATATGAAAAAAGAGTATAGTGACGATAGTAAACTTATGCAGCTCTTAAATACAGATGAAGAAAAAATAACTGAATCCATTAACTACTACCGCTGGTTGCTGAAACTAATAGAATCTTTTGAGAGTGGCAAAATTTTTGAATTTATCCCTAAAGAAACTTAAATCCAACCCACAAAAAACACAAAAAAAACGACAGTGCTCCTGTAAAAGGAAAACACTGCCGTTTTTTTCGTTTACCCTTCGATCAAGCTTACATCATCCAAATAAATTGTACTGCCCGCGCTAATTTCACTATTCGTCTCCGTACTATTCCCATCTACAAGTCCTAGCAAAAACACCAGATGAACACCAGCGTCTGTTGCCCCATTCATGGTAAAAGTGTAGCTGTATTCGTCCACATTCTGGGTCAAGGCAACAAGCTCAGCTTCCATATATTTGGTGTAATCCCCGCCCTTATGCTCCACAGCTACCTGAATATTGCGGTTTACTGTAGAACGAGCTTTAAACTTCAAGGTGTACGTTTTTCCCTGAACGAGCTTGAGATTTTCGTAATCCACCTGTGCGCTATAAGGGGCTTGCCCGGTACCTGTTAAGTTGATAGCAAATTCCCCCTCTTGAACAGAAGCAGATCCGATTCCGTCAAAATACTGGCTCCAGCCCGTTGCATCTACATCGAAGGTTCCATTATCCAGCGTACCGCTTGGCGGTATTACTGGTGGACCCCCTTGTACCTCCCTGACCACAATATCGTCAAAAGAAATCGTATGCGGCGTACTGTTAGCCGCAGGATCAGCGCCCAGCGTTTTGCCGATCAGATAATTAAGCTTCAGCGGATTGCTGTTCGACACCGTAAATTGTGCTGTATAAGTAGCCCAATCCGCATGAATATCAAACTTAGCTTGTGCGGAAGCAGCTGAAGTATTGGAGTATTCTAACACAATTTGCCGCGGAACTGTTGATTTCGCTTTGAAGCTCACCTCATACGTTTTTCCGCCCTCCAGTGGAATACCCTCTTGGAAAAATTGTGTATGCCACACTTCCCATCCGGCCGACGTAATCAGGATTTCAGCTGCGCCATCCTTCACATTAAACGCGGAGACGCCACCTTCTCCGGACCAGGTAGTCCAGCCCGTCTTATCGCTGCCAAACGAACCATTGATGACTAGATTGTTATCATTAGCTAGAATAGTCTGCGTGACAGTTGCAGTAACATAATGTTCAGCCTCAACAGTAATGGCATAACTTCCTTCGGCCGGAAATACTGCTGCTTCAATTGTGATTTTTCCCGGTTCAATAGTGTACTGCTCTGCATTAAGTATTGTACCGTTAACCTTTACCGCCATGATTTGATTCCGCCAATTTGCATTGTCGATAAAAGTAAGCTCAATCGGCTGTGAAACTCTGTTATTGCTGCTGTCGCTTAGCAGCTCCTGCGGTTTGGCCGGTGCATTTTTGATCTCAAATTTCACATTGTCAATGATAATATCATGGTTTTGAGGAATACTAATCCCCTCAACCTTCCCAAGCAGGAATTTAAGAGACAATGTATCCTTGCTGCCTTGCCGGAATTCGAATCTGTAATGATTCGTCTCCGGCGTTACCTCCACAATATTGCTGAACGAGGCCTGATACGTACCATTTTCTACGTTCACCCCGATTTTGCGGATTACGGTTGAACTGGCGTCAAATTCAACCACATAATCCATTCCAGCAGCAGCTTTCAAGTTGTTCTGAAACAACATTACAGAATACGCCTGACTGCCGGTATTCGTAATGCTAAATTTCGCTGCTCCATCTGCAACCGTAGCACTGCTCTGACCACCCTGCTCTGTCAACAGGCGGTCCCAGGCGCTAAACCCAAAGTTAAATTCACCATTCAAGAGCGGGTAGTATATTAGCGATGGATCAAAATAGAAGCTAGTACGCAGCATCTGGAAATTATCCAGAATGACTGTATCCGCAGCACCGTTTAACAGTAATACGAATTGTCCTTCATGATCGGTTGCACCTGCAAGATTGATAAAGGTAGCTTTAATTTTTTGCTCACCTTCGCTTAAGTTAACCGGTTGTTCTGCCTGTACACTGCCGTCTTTCCCTAGTAGTTGAACCGTTCCTGTGCGTGCAGAGGAGACTGAAGCATTGAACGTAACCTCATAGTCCTGCCCTTGAATGAGCTGAATTCCCTTCTGAAGTAACCGAACCTCACCATTTTCACTGCCGCCAATCTGCAGCTTTAACTGGCCATTGTCATTAACGCTTGATTCTACCATGGCACCACCAGTTGCTTCCGTATGCCAATAACTCATCCGATTGGGTTCCCCAATATCGAAAGTACCATTGTACAGATGATTACCGTTGGCCAGCGGTTCCTTCACACTATCATGCGGGAATTGAATATTCTCAATCTCTTCTAATCTGACATTACCAAACCATACCGGTGAAGTATTGGTACCCACGTTGAACTCGACGCGTGCAGCAATATCTGAGTTTTCCTTCATCTGAAACATCGTCTCGTAATGGGTCATCGCTGAAGTTAGATCTACCTTAAGCGATGGAGAATACGCTGCAAATCCACGAGATTCTCCACCTGTTAACCGGACGCTCATACTGCGGGACATATCGGTTTTGGCATCGAAGCTGAGTTTATAGAACCTGCCTTTAGCTACAGATACGATAGCTTGGGGTTGAATCGAATAAAAATTCCCGCCGCCACTGCTGATATCTACCTTCACATAATTGCGCTCCCCAATAGGAACGGTAGAAACCGTAGCTTCAGCCCCTGCTTCTTTATAAAGTACCCAATGTGCGGTATTCGGGATTCCCATCCCGTCATCCCCCGGCACCTGCTCCGAATAATTGTTGTTATAGACCATGTTGCCGTCTGCCAGTGCAAGCTTGGAGCCTTCCGGATAGGCTTCCTTCTCCAGTGTAACTGGAATAGGCTCGCGGTACTCACGACCTGTCAGCTCATAGACTCTAACGTAATCGATCTCCATCGATTTTGGAAATACGGTTTCGCTAGTCGGATCACCATCAAAGTTACCGCCTACGGCCAGATTCATCAGCAAGTGGAACTTCTGATTAAACGGCGCTGGATATACATTATTGGCAGGCTGCCCATTGCTGATGCTATACCAGTCATTTTTGGTCGAATATAATTCACCATCCACATACCAGCGAATTTCGCCCGGCTCCCACTCAATAGAGTACGTATGGAACTGTTCAATCGTAGCGTTGTCCGGAAATACATACTCTTTGCCGGAGTATATATTGTTCGGCGCCATACCGCCGTAATGAATCGTCCCCGCTACCGTGTTTGGACGACTGCCCCAGCCTTCCATAATATCAAGCTCACCGGAAGCAGCCCAAGTCCCGTACACATCGTTCTCCGGCAGCATCCAGATCGCTGGCCAGTACCCTTTTCCAGTAGGTGCTTTGGCCCGAATTTCAAATTTTCCATATTTCTTACTAAACAACCCTTTAGTCTTAATCCGCGTAGAAGTATATTGCTTGCCAGCTTTTTCTTCTTTGTGTGCAGTTATGATCAGGTTACCGTCCTGTTCCTTTACATTCTTCTCATCGTTGGTATACCACTGCTTCTCATTGTTTCCCCAACCTGGATTGTTGTATTGCGAACCATCTCCAAGGTCATAGGTCCACTTTGTAGCATCAATCTCTCCATCATCAAACTCATCCCCCCACACCAGTGTCCAAG
>NZ_JBBODA010000056.1:0-25075 GCF_038002705.1 Paenibacillus sp. FSL H7-0716 | reverse complement strand
TCTCCTTACGTGTGCTGTTTATTATTTATGCCGTGGCAGTTATATCTCCCCATGTATAGATAAGCCCCCTAGGCGTTGCTTCCAATGATGGATAAGCCATTGCCGAGATAGTCATCTTCAGGTTGTCATCCAGCTTGAAACCAGCATTCATGTCAAACTTGATACCCACGCTCTCAATATAAATAAAGCGAGAAGGATCGGTAACTCCCACTGGCTTAATGACTGCTCGTTTACGTGGCAGCTCCTTCCCCGCCAAACCAGTAACCTGGTATTTAATCTTGGTCGGAGTTGTAGCATCAGTTACCTTCAGTGCATGAGGATTGTAATTAGTTACTTTGGCGAAATCCATATCTGGAGTCTCGAAGTTAATCGCACCTGTAGTACCTGTAGCAATTGATTTTACTGGCGCTGTACCCGTCTGATCCGTAGTCGGCTCAAAATAGGTAGTGGTGGTTGTAAAGTTAATACCACCTTGCGTCAAATCAATCGTAACAGCATCCACCTCAGGAGCACCTTCTTCATCTACGCCCCAAATGAATTCTCCTGGACCCGCAAATATTTGGTTAACATCACTCATATGGTTGTTGCCTCCTTTGAATAAAATTCAAAATTAGTCGAATACATAGGGTGGTCCTTTTCGTCCAGCCCTAAGTAAATTGGTTGCATGGTCTCAGTGCTAGCAAAGACATAAGTGCTACCGATCATATAATTTGGCTTGCGATGTAATAGCTTTCCTAATCTCTTCGCCAGTGCCTCAGTTGCTGCCATGTTTGCAGGCGATGTCTTATATGAATTCCCTTTGACGATGATCTGGTACGTCGGTCGCTGAGTCGGAACGTATTTGTCCGGAGGATATCCCCCGGAATCCATCACGTACAAGGTCGGGAGTTTCGCCTCGACGGGATCCGCAGGAATAAAATTAGGATCTGGATACACGGAATAGCCTGCTGCGGTCAGGTAAGCAATCAATTCAGATGCAAGCACGGCATCACCATCCTTCTAGAAGCCCAGAAAGCTCCTCTATAATCCATTGCTCATTCATCTTAATAGCATTCTCCAAAAACTTCTTACCAGGAGAGTATCCGTTGTAATCACCTTTGCTGCGAGTTTTCTCGCCAGGTTGGAATTGAACAACTGCACCGCTTTTTGTCCTTCTGAATCCTTCGTGCTGAACTACTGCATAGGAATTCACATCAACGGTAGCCCCAAGATCGATATACGTTAGCCCGATTAAATGCTTGACCACGTCTATATCCAAAGCTCCTACCAAATCCCCTTCATCAATAGGAGCAAGTCGTTTGGCATCGTGTATGATCTTCAGCGCAATCTTGGTCAGTTTCTCTTCCAATCTGCGATCGATCTCACCTTCTAAATCATCTAACCTTCCGATGATCTTATCCAGTCCCTCGATATTGATCGAAAAAGTATTGCCATTATCCATAAAGGACCACTTCTTTCACATCATCGGTACCGAGATACTTCCTGATCTCATAATGCTTCACGTCGATACGGATCTCTGTGCTGAGCGCGTCAGTGTAAAGTAGCCAGTCATCGAAGCCGACCGCATTGATTCCCTCCAGGTAGACAGTGTAAGCGATCGTAATCTCCTCGCCTTTTGCGTTCTTAACCAGCTTCTGCTCCTCGACCACCTTGGCATCCTTGATAACTGGATCAGCTGGGATAGGCCGCCCCCACTCATCGACACCGGGGTGATAATGGATTACGGTCGCAGGATATCCGAAAAGGCTCATATCAGGCACCCACCGTATTGCAGATCGGTGCTGTCATCGTCATCAGGCACAATTTCAAACGCAGGCGTTCCAAGCAGCTCCCGCACGTCCGGCGCGACTACATCACGGATACCGCTATAAGTGACCCCTTCACCGTTGTCATCAACCGATTTCACTCCGTGTTTTTGATATTTGAGCGCCGGATCCAGTCCTTCCATCTCCCAAATAGCTTGCAGCGCAACAATCTCCACAGTCTGGACTGCTGTCGGATACCAACGGGCAAGGTTACGCTCCGCTTGTTTTACAGCCAATGGCTGCTTTAGAGGTTTCTTGTCCCACGCTTGGGTGTCAAGAACATTCTCTTCTATCCAAAGATTGACTTCTTCGGTAGTGGCCATATTCCATCACCTACTTCTTCTCTGCTTCAGCGATGGCATCAACCAATTCCTCAGCTGTCTTATCTTCCGTGCCCTCAATACCAAGCTCAGCAGCTTTCATCTGGAGGTCAGACTCCTTCTCGGCGATAGTCTCCTTAAGTTTGGATTCACCCAAACGTCCCGCATTGGCAACACCGAGCGCCTTTCCTCGATCCCGCAATGCCTGGAGCTCGGAATCATCCTCCGGCAACGTCTCGACTTCCTCGGCATAGCCCTTAGCAATCAGATCTTCAGCAATCTCGTCAGCTACCTTACGGATAATGTCTCCCGGCTTCATCCATTTGCCGCCGTTCTTAACTACGCCTTTTAGCTTAATATCCACTTGATTCACCCTTTCTAAGTTGATAAAAAGAAAGAAGCCCCTAATGGAGCTCCTAAATTACAGTTGCGGAAACAACACTGTCTGCCCAAGCAAATGCTGGGAAGTTCAGAGCAACGCCGGCAGTGCGGATGCGGATCGGATTCTTCGTCACATCGCGGAAAACGTAAATGCCCATGTCTCCAGTTTGCTCAGCTTCGATCTCAGCAATCATTTCCTCTGTGGTCTTAGCCCACAGATAGTTACCGAGTGGTCCATCAGGCAGCAGGATAAATCTATTCTCTGGCACCATACGAACTGTAGTAAATGCCAACTTGCCACCAGTCAATGCACGGTCCTCAGTACGGGCTTGTGTATCGTAAGCCACCAAGGTCGGGAATTCCATTTCGTCAAAAACGGAATCCAACTGTGCTTTCGTCAACTGTGGAGGCTGTGCTTCACCAGTTGGGTTACCATGGTAATGCCGACGAATACCCAGGTTACGCCGCAGGTACGTTATGATCTTCTGAGAGGTCATAGCACGGCGCAGGCGGATACCTTTGGCTCTCCACAAATCAACCCAGTGTTGAATATCATCCAATGGCGTGGAGTGGATGAAATCGCTCCACAGGTCCGTCCCTGTCAAGACAGGCTTCTGTTCGGAGGTATAGCCGTAGTCAACATCGACCTTGACATTTCCCTCGTTGTATACGACTTTCCCGCTCCATACAGCAGTGAGTGCTGTCCATTCACGTCGCGCTCGAATAGCATCTACAGTAAACTGTGCATCGTTGAACTGTCTGCTACGTAGTTGATTAACTTCCTCGGACCGCAGACCATAGCTTTGCGATGCTTGGAGAGCCATACGCACAAGCCGTTCGTCCATATACCGACCGAGTTGAATTTTTGGAATCTCAATGCGACTTCCCTTCATGCCTTCGCGGGAAGCATATTCAACTTCCGTCCCGAGTTCGGCAATCTTCGCCATGACTGGAAGACGTGCAGATTCTTCTTGAATCACGTCCACTGTCAGCTCGGCCACTTCACGCGGTGGAAAGAGAATAGGGCTGATGTATTCGTTGGATGTTTCAAGATTACGGGAATAGACGAGCAAGTCATCTCCTGACAATGCTTCTTCCAGCGTCAGATCAATCGGATCACCGGCAGCGAACAACTGCAGATTTAACTTCAGGTGACCACCTGTGATAATTTGTGAGTTCATTATTGTTCTTCATCCTTTCTCTAATTGGAGATTATTCAAAAACAATGTGTGGCATTTTTGTGCGCAAGGTTTCGTCAACAGTGACTGGCACGCGAGCAGCGATGATTTTTGCAACCTCATATCCGCCAACAACATGGTCGCCGTCCTTGACGTTTATGCTCCGTTTAAGGATAACTGTTGGGTTTTCGCTGCCGTCCGTGCCAGCAGCTTTGTAAGGTACGTACTTACCGGAAGCGGTCAGCTTTGCCATTGGCATACCCTTTTTAATGATCTTGTCTCCATTGACGTCCGCCGTAACGGCAGCAGAATCAATGGTGATCCCGTTGGTCACCTCGCGGATAACTTCAAATGATGCCAGAATTTCATATTCATCCTGGACAGTGAAACGTGGTCTTGGTTGCAATCTCATGAATTATTCCCTCCTTATTTTTTGGCCCATGGATCATGAGCTGTTGTACCACCGACAGCACCACGGTTCTGAGCTAGCCTAACGATTTCCTCGCGACGCTTCTTTTTATCATCAGCAGTGCCTCCAGTGATGTCGGCGCCGAACTTACCGCCACCTTGTTTTGTCTTAAGCAAGTGTGGTTTCTTCTTTGCTAGCGCATCCAGTGCTTCCATGACACCCGTCAGATTGCCTTTTTCGTCTTCCTTGGCAGCAGTCAGATCAGCAAGGGCGAAAGCATCCTCCCAATCAGCAAACCCGAGTTCATTTGACAGAACCTTAACCTCGGCAGTAAGTAAGCGCTGGAAGATCTTCTTGTTCTGCTCCGTTTCGCGCTCCTTGATTTGCTCGTCAACCAGACGGCTGACCTCGGCAGGGTCAAGTGTCCCCTTGTCTTTATCTTTGTCCTTGTCTTTCGAAGGCTTCAATGCTGCTTGCATAGCTTCAACCGAGTCATAACCCAAGTCTTTTGCCAGCGTCTTCTGAGCCGCTTTCTCGGCACGAGACAGACGAGACTGAACAGCTGCATCTAGATCAGCTTGTGTGAAGGTTTTCCCCTTGTTCGGATCATTTGGATCAGGGTTAGGATTCGGGTCCGGATTTGGGTTAGGCTCTTCAGCAAACAGCTGCAAGTCCAAAGGAAAACGTGTTGCTTTTCTGATGATATTTTCTTTCATGGTATAGACCTCCTGTTTAAGTCCGGGTGGACTGCCTACCGCAGCTTTTATGGCGTCTTCACGGTGTTTTGGACATAAAAAAAGGACCCTTGTAGGGTCCAATTAAGCGTTAATAATTTCATTGATTTCTTCTTTTGAAAGATTAGAATAACGTGTCTCAACGTTTTTACTGCTCCATACTCTAAGCATTTCTCTATACTTAGGGATCATTTTACGGTGACTGTTATATTGGTTATCTTTCTATGCAGGAACGGCTGTTGTTGTACAACCAGTATGATATTCTAGAGCGATTCCATGGACTCATCTCCCAAACTTGGTATAATTACATCCACATTATACCAAAGACTTACGAAGTGGTCTGTAATCCGTTCAATATTATTAGCGATTGGTTAGATTTGTTGATAGATTAGTATTTCTATTAATTTGATTCACTTCTCGGTAAAGCTCCTGCAGCTCAGCGTATTTCCTAGTCCCACGCATCTTGTTGCTGGCGAACTGCTTTAGGTCCGGTGTGTCGTTCGGAAGAGTGGCCTTGTAACGGATCCACTGCTTGCGAGTCTCGTTCTTCCGCGACTTCTCCCGCTGTAACTCGTTGTACCGCTTCATGTTTGCCTCAGTACGGTTATCCTCAAATGGCCGATTGCTGTCCTTAATGGTCTGCTCAACCTCAGATGCAGAAGTAAACTCCTCAACCCATACTGACAGCGAGTGAACGCAATGACTATGATAAGGCGGTCGCAGGTCCAGCTTAGGGAATCGCTTGTCATTACCACTAATAGAATAAACGCGATCCTGATACTTGGCACACAACGAACAAGTAATGCCAACAAAGTTTACATACACCAGGTCCTGCCCGTTCTGAACAGCCATGTTTTCTGTACCTGTGACATGTGCCTTACGCTGATGATACTGCACAACCCCAGCCATGTACTTGTCGGCTGGGATCTCAGCACCATTCTTGGCTATCATCCCAGTGATGCCCTGCTTGTTAACCTTAGCAACAGCATTTTGTGTAGCCTGTCTCCGGTTAACACCTTCGATAAGTGACTGTTCATTCGCGATCCTGACAGCATCCTCGATGCGCTGCTTGGCATCACGGCTCATGTGCTCTGATGCTTCAAGAATCGAATAGAATCCATCGTCTGAGATCACCTGTGCCGCTCCTTGATGCACAATTGCATTAACGGTAACGTCCAATACTTCCCGAGCAATGCCGGCAGCAACAAGTTGTGCAACAGCCGCATTAGCTCCATTTCGGTATTCGCTTCCTATAAGATCAGCTAGCTCTTGTCCAGCATTATTGGTCAGCTCATCAATAATTGCATCCACCTGTTGAATTAGCTGCTGTTTACGACGATTTGAATTGTTTCCGTCAAACAGTGTTTGAATTAAAGAACGCAAGCGTTCATCCGTCTGGATATATAGCGCAATCAGTTCTTCTGTTGTAGCCATATTACACCGTTACCCGGGGCGGCTGTGTGAAGGTCGGGTTCAAGGTATCAACCGCATTCTCATCTTGAATTTTCAGGATCTCAGCCGTGATTGCTTCCTCCGACCAGTCAGGGTGCAGACGTCGTACTGTGGTTTCAAGGGACTGAACGCCTTTGTCGTACTTATCTGTTTCTTCTGTATCCTTCTCACTATCTGCCTTAGGCAACATGTCTCCCCATTCAATGACAGGGTTAACAGGTTTTAGATCAGCACTACCCAGCGCATTTTCCAACAGCATACACTTCCGGATAGCATTTTTAATGGCTGCATCGAATTTGCCTTTGATCGCATCTGCTTTGATGACTGATTGTATCCAGAGGTACAGTAGTGCAATTCCGGTATCTCCTTTTCCATCTTCCATGCCAGCAGCCTGAATAGATGTCTTGGATACAGCCAACATATACCGAATCAGACGATTAACGTGTTCGAAGGATTGTGTTGTCTTCGCATCCCAGGTAATGTACTGTGGAATCGCTCCTGTTTTCTCGTCAAATGACACAACCTCAAGATCAGCACCGCGAACAAACCGAGCACCGTAATCCTTCTGGTTCTGGTTTGCGACTGTATCCCATAGTGCTCGAGGTATAGCCAGCTTCGGCTTACCGTGCTTATCGAAGACAATGGAATCCCGCGTAATCGTCCAGTTAATCTCTTCTTGGATAGTATCGATATTCCGAAGAGCAGAACGGCCACGGGGGTGTAGCAGAGTTTCATCATTTATAACGAAACCACATAACAGCTCTGCTACATCCTTTAATGTCTCATCTTCTGGGATCTCGATTTCATATTCTTCAGCATATTGTTTGATATCTATTTCGTCGGCTACTGTTTCGCCGTCCATCTTAAACACCATCTGCTGAATGGTAAGACCTTCTTCACTCAACTCTTGGCGCTCCACTCGGAGGAACTTCAGCTTTCTACCTTTGCTATCATCCCATTCTTCAATCCAAGCAAGGTCAGCCCCATTACCATCCTCGTGTGGAAAGTAACGATCGCCGAGTAGCCATTCGAACCAGACCTTCCCCTTAGCGCTCCGGCGGATCCGGTAGGCGATCAATCCATCGACCTGATGCTGTGTTACTGCTGCCCATATCTTGTCATTAGGCTTGGATGCGGCAACCACACTAGATACAAACTCCAGTTCAGGTCCAGCTTCTACATCAGCCGACACATTGCCAAGCGCACGATTAATCAGATCAGCTGGTACCTCAGCGACCAGACTGGCGAAGTTGACCACAACATACTGGTGCTCGGAAGTTATTTTGATGTCCGGCGCAGCACCTCGGCGGATCAATCCAGGTCGTGACCGCCGAATCACGCGCTCTGTGGTTTGGATGCTTCGGGCACGTGGAAAGATCTGATCATGATCTCCACCGTAGAGCAGCCGGTAATATTTCATGTCCTCAACCTCAACATCATACGGTGGTGGTGGGAAACGCTTCTTGCTGTAAATGATGGTCATTGTGTTCACCTTCCTTTTACCAGCCCGAAGGCCGTTGATTGGTGTATTGCATATCCTTCTCGGTTACAAACGACAGGATCACCGCGTCAGCTCGGTCAGGAGAATCAAGCCCGCGCTTCTTCATATCCTCTTTCCGCTCCAGAGCAAGCCTTCCTTTGCTGGTCATACGGTACTTCCGCTGTGACAGCTGAGTAATTAATCTTTCATCGTTAGGAAGTTCGATGTCCATCGGAGCACCTTGCATATGCTTGGAGAATGCTTCCTGTAGAACATCCCTGAGAACAGCCCAAGATTCTGTACCTCTGTTCTCATAATGCTCCAGTTCATCATCAGTAGCCTTGCTACCGTTGTTCACTGGTATAACTCTCCAATCCGATAAACCCTCTTCAATAATCACTTCATTAAGACGATCCGTGACTCCGCCGCCAACCCCACTGTCATCGACCTTGATCTCAACGCGGCGAAGAGTTGGCGTATCTCTTAACATCTCCCTGCCAGCAGCAATAACTCTACCAGCGGTGACCATGGTGTCTTGCTTGTTGTAGCATTGCAGTGGAAATACCTTCATACCGACTCGTGGGGCAATAACCGTTTCATCATCTCCGAAGCGTGCCACGTCCACTCCAATGTGAAGAGTGTCACCTCTCGCTTCGACACGAGCACCTGCCGCAAGTTCTACCAGCTCGAGGGGAATAAAAGCATCTGCTTCAGCCTTCGGAAACTCTCCGAAGACACGGACCCGGATAACATCGCTGTCCGCTCCATATTTATCAATCAGCATCTCAATGTTCTCGCGGCTGGTGCGCTTGCTATCCCTGCTATCAACCTTATGGGTCTTGAACCTTGATCGGTCCCGATTGTGAGAATCATAAAAAACCCCACTCGTCCGAGTCGGGTTGCTACATAGCAAAAGCTTATTTCCATCACCAGATAGTGTACCGAGTATGGTTTCCATGATCCGGTCATCAATACCCGAGGCTTCATCGACTACAAATAGCATGTAGTCTTCATGAAACCCTGCCATGTTTTCTGGCTTCGTCGCTGTCCTGGCTGTCGCAAACCAGCGTTCCTCATGGCCTACCATATAAATCTTGGTCTTGGTCCATTTCAGCAGGTTCTTTACCAGCGAGCGTTCTAACCACTTGGAAACCTCAGCCCAAAGCACATCATGCAGCTGCTGCTTGGTCGGGGCTGTACACACCACTTTGGGGTTAGGTCGGCAACAGAGGAACCAGATAACAAGAGCTGCCTCGAATGCCGTCTTTCCCACACCCTGACCGGAGCGAATACTGGTACGTGGATGCATGGATACATCAGCCATTGCCTTCCGCTGCCAATCGTCTGGATCAAAGCCGAGCATATCTTCGGAGAAAGCGACCGGATCGTCCCAGTACAAATCAATGAGATCAGTCAGAGCAGCGACAGCATTGTATGGTTTACTACTCATGTTGTTCACTCGCTTTCAGGGCTCTGCGCCGCTCTGCAATCTCACGAATTGCATCAGTCCAGCTCGCGGTTGCGCCTTCTGCTCCTTGCATCTTCTGAAGCTCAATCCGAAGGATTTCCGTGCGAACCTGTTTCTCTTCATCAACCGCAATAAGTTTGTTCTTCAGCTCAATGGCCCGAATCTTCTTATCCTGGATGCGGGTCAAGGCCTCCTCCAGCTTCAAGATGTCATCCAGTTTGCGGAATGTCTTCTCCTCCACCTTGGAGAGTACCATTTCATCCCGGGTAACCGGAACACTCTTCGTAATGCCTGACTTCTCATCGTGAACGGTACCCATGCCCTTGATGCTCTTAAGCTCTTGCAACTCACTGCGCTCTTTCTCGGTAAGGCCGTCCATCAGGTTCTTGATCCGCTGCATCATGCGACGTTCCCGTACAGAAAGAAGGGTAATAGATTCATCAGCCTGAGCAACTGGATCAGTATTAATATGATCCATTAGCTGCTGTTCGGCTTCAGTAAGAGTGTCCATCCAGATCATTTCATGTTCACCAGTGGTAACGGCCTTCTTGTTACCGAAGGGACCGCCATGGCCTCCCTTGTTACCTAGCGCATTCTTACTGCCGGGAGGTGCACCACCACGATTACCGACAGCATTTTTATTACCTTTAGGTGCACCGCGCTTTTGTTGTACAACAGAATCTGAAGATTGTTGTACAACATTCCATTTATCACGTTGTTTCCAGACGGCAACTTTCTTTTCATCGATGCTCAGCTGCTCGGCGATATGCCGGTTGGTTATGTTTCCTCCGTGATCTAGCCATATCTGTTTTGCATGGTCACGGTTCGGATCTCTTGCTCTGGCCATTACATTATCACCACCCCCGGGATGAGATTTCGGGCAAAGAAAAAACACCTGAATTCACTCAGGTGCCGTTGTAGTTATTGCATTTCTTCAATGACTCTTTTGGTAATAATCTCTGATGAAATCCAATGAACTGTGACATCAATTAGTTTTTTAAGGTCAGAAATATCTTTGGTTTCCCATTTCCGGACATAATGTGTCTCATCATTCCCAATCCAAACTGCCCTTTCAGCAACCAGTTTGATATTTGAGTTGTCAACATCATCCTTAATGCATTTTCCTAAAAGTTTCTTCTCAATAACTTCTCTTTCTTTTTCAAGAAAATTAATTAAGTAATCTTTTATCAAGAATTCCAAAGCTTTTCTATATCCCATTCCAGCTACATGATTCAGTCCAGAATTATCAGCCGTATATGCTTGTCCATAAATTTCTTTGAACAATGGTGATAGTTCATTTATTTCACCACTGAATTCTGGCGTTAATAGATTGTGAGGGGCGCTTCTTCTATATTGCCATTCATCTATGTAGCCTGAATAATAATACGAAATAAAAAGAGATTGGCACTCTCTTCTAGTACACATGAATACTATCTCGGAATCACCCTCTTGAAAGTAACCAGCATAAATAATTTTGGGTTCAAGAACGACATTACAGATAGGACATTTATCAGGATATCGATCTACAGAAGTATAACTCTCGGCTGTATATTTCCCATCTCCAGGACGTGCATATTTAATGTTTCTACTCATAACCATCCTCCTAAAAAGTGACTTTCTATTCCAGTATCAGACAATTTAAGAGGCTAGTCAAGGTTGAGTAAAGTAGCAGCGCATGTGAAATTTATGTTAAGTCGGTTTTGCTGTAGGGTCTGGCTGTAATCAGTCAGCACGCTGTGTGGATTGTACCGTCCTGCCCTTATTCAGTTTCATCCTCACAAACGGACTTCCTCTAAAGCGCTGAAATAGTCTCACAGAAGGTCATATATAGGCATGAAAAAAAGCACCCGTTAAGGTGCTTCGTTTTATCCTCTTATTCCTTCTCTTACCCCTTTAAGAATCACTTTATACGCATCTGCTACAGCTTCCGCGCTTAAATGAACTTGTGTGAAACTCGCTATTGCCGAGTGTGCAGCGTCAACACCCGAAATCGCTACTCCCCTTGCCTTAATAAGTTCTTGGGTGATCTCAGCTGCTAATTCATAATCTGTCTTAGCCATCTTTTAGACACCTCCCTTCGACATCATATTTCGACGTCTAGGAAGATTTTCCCTTCTCGCACTAATCTGGCCAATCTATTTTCTTAGCTAGTCTCCGAAGGTATTCATCCGTAAATTGAGAGATACCCTGACAAGCGTTAACCACTTGATATTTTTCGAGATACTTTGGAGACTGAGGTTTGTCTCTTTGGCATTTCACCCTGGAACAAAACTGTGCTGTTCCTTCCCATCTTCCCCAGATACACCCGACACACTTCTCTGGCTGCTGGGGCGGGTCCTTCTGCTTCATTCGCTTTGTCTTCGCCATTAGAAATCAACCTTCTTTCCGGGAATATACCAGGCGTTATCGCTGCCTTTGAACAGCATCGGGCTATTACATTCGATACAGAATATTTCCTCGCATTCATCAAGAGCCGACTGAGGAACGAACAGGTGCTTGCTGCAGCAGAGGATAATCAATCCGGATGTCAGTTCATTCTCATCGTTCAGCTTCATATTCACGATTGCCGCAACTCCTTCCGGAATAATAAAAAGCCGCCCAATAATGAGCGACTTCTGCTGGTATATGTACGTTTTTTAATGAATAAATAACGATTAAAGCAAAAATCAAACGCTTTTTAAACAATGGCGTCCGCTAAGTGTCCGCAGCAAATGCGCTACGCTCTTTGCTTAAAGTCTTTACCTCCATTGTTACAGAGGAGAACAACACCATTTTACTGATACTGAGAAATCGAAGTCAAAGCCGCTACATCCGATCACAGGCAATACGCTCCCTGAAATCTCATCTTGTCTCCTATTTTCTCACTCATTCGATAATAGCGGGGGCAGGGATTTGAACCCCGGCTTCAGCCAGTTTTTTGCTGGCGTTGCGTCCAGACACCCCACATGTATAAGGCGATAATTTATTAGATGCGGCTATCGCTAATCCGCCATTTCCGGAATGGGAGATATTCACCCTCGGCGCTATCGCTCCTCAACAGGCATTATCCAGTATTTTGTTCGGCACTTACTCAGGTAGCCGGCAACCTCCACGATCCAACCTTTACCCGTCGTGGTCACGGTTATTGGGGGGTAAAGGGAATGACACACCCTCAAGGTTGGAGTAAATAGAAAAGCGAGAGGAGGTACACCCCGGTTAATGCTACATTTCTGTAGCCGTGCGTGTCACTCTCGCCTGATTTCCACATTACCAATATAGCACGGTAGAATACTCATGTGGTGTTCAGAAAACCCCGTTATTCCGCCATGTTTTCCTCAGTTTCTCTTCAAAATTTCATCGAAGAATCCCATCTGTACTAGGGAGTTTGCTATCATCTTAGTTCCCCTCTCAATGTAACGATCCACGGTGCTGCCTGATGAGTAAGTAAACAGGATCGTATTGCTGCGGTTATGTCCTTCAATGAAGCGAGCTTTAATCACCTTCTTTATTCCCTGGTGCGGGATTAGATTATATGCCCGGAAGATCATGAACGTATAAACGCGATACCGCTCATACATCCACTTCTGCTTTTCAGTCAGGATCACAGCATTGGCCGTTTTGTCGGCATACAGCTCGTCCGCGCTTAGCCTGCGAGCAACCTCTCCATCAACCGCGACCTGAGCCATTTCTGATTGGAATCCATTGAAATCCTCAATAAACAAAATCATGTCCCTATATCGTTCGAGATAGAACTCGGTTTCTTCGATTTCCTTGTCTGATGCTGTAGCGAACAGTTCCCCTTGCTCGTATGCTATCGCCATTCCCCTCATTCCCCTTTATGTTATAATGTCAAGAGGAATGCTCTTCATTTTAGGACTCCCGCCCCGGCCAAGGATATGGGGGTTATTCACATTATTGTCGAATTTTCATTTTTCGTGCCTCGCTGCGTGTCTCGTATATACCCCCAGTAGGTATACGGAGCCTTCATTGTATGAAATACACTTATTTCTTCTGTTCATTAATAAAAATATCTGTGTTTTAATAGCCTTACTCCCATTTGAAAGGATGCTGACTATGCTTAAAACAGATGCACTAATGGCTGAAGTAGCACGGAATATACGCAAACTTGCCCGCAGTTTAAATCCTACTAAAACCTTTACACCACCAGGTTCAAAAAAACGAAAGTACACACAAACTGAACTTTATCTAGTAGTTCACGATATTGAGAATTATGGTGGTCCAAACAAAGGTGCTTATGGTGTAGATTCTTTTATGCGTAGAGAACATCCAGATCTAACAAGATATTTTGGGATAAAGTTTCCTGTAACCCAATAGTCGATTAATATTTAGCTGCCTTCTGGTTCCAGAGGGCAGCTATTAATTTAATATAATTCAACACTATAGATTGCGTATCATACTTGCTCCTTCCCAATTCCAGAGGCCCTGTTGTCCCTTTGACGGGATGGGCTCCTTCAGCTGCTTAACGTCCGTCATTTTCCAGGCATAACGGCCTTCTTCGTACCAACCAAAGGAATATTCGGTTTCATCAATCACTGCATCGACACGACCATTGTCATTTAACACATAAGCAGTACAATTTATCTCACTGACATCAGTTATCCGATAGACCTGTTTTAAATTTGTGATTGCGAGTACGCCCCCGGTCGGCAGGTTATCTGCAGTGTATCCATGTCGGGCAAGCGCTGCCTTGATTTGTGGTACCTCGCAAGCTTCTTTGTCGATCTTCTTACCAGCGTGTATCGCCAGCTCACCACGATGCTTCGTGGACCAGTTGCGTGTTTCAAATCCCTTTTCCCCAATCGCAGCAAGTGTCGCCCAGGGCTGGATTATTGTTATGGCCTTCATTTTGACTCACCCTCCAAATATTTTTTGATTACTGGTTAACATAATGATTGTTTCTATATAGAATTATTTAGGTCGCAAAGCGATACTCGAAATTTCCAAGGAGCAATTTTATATGTCACATCCAATCCTAAAAACCACTTTCCTCATTGATGCATTTGTACTTGAAAATCCGGAATATGAGAAACTACGTAGCGACTTAGTAGCAGCGAAATTAACGAATGATGAAGAATGGGATTACGAAATACGCGAAGAATTTGCCAAGTTAATATCCGCACTTGATTGGTGGTAAGAAATTTTACACGGCCCATACCAGCCTCTGTTTTTTAAATTAATCTCAAAATAACTGTTGCTGTATGATTGCCGTCCGCCGCTGCGCAATCTCCACATACTGCGGACCAATTTCGATGATTGTGCATTCCCGGTTGTTCTCTAGTGCGACCTTCCGGGTGGTTCCGCTGCCGCCGAAGGGGTCAAGGACATGTCCGCCCAGCGGAGCACCTGCCAGGATGCAAGGTTCTATCAACTTTTCCGGGAATGTGGCGAAGTGCGCTTCGGCAAACTGCGCTGTGGCCACTGTCCAAACTGACCGCTTGTTTCGGGATCCGGAATCATTCGGGATGTTACCACTGCTCTGCCTCTCAACCATTTCGGAGTTATCGAAGCTTTGGCCCCGGTGTACTCCCCCCCACGGAAGGTCTTGGTGTTACCTTTGGCTCTAGTCCGAGATTGAGGAGGACCGAATGCCCCCTTTGAACCTCCGACTGCCTTCATGTTACCGTTTGTCTTAGCTCCGCCGTTCGCCCGGGATGATCCGGTCTGTCCCTCGAGATCCTGAGCAAGTCGAACCATGCTTGCTGCTGCCATTGGCTCCTTTATCGCATCGCTGTCATAGTAGTAGCGCTCGGATTTCGATAGAAGGAACATATACTCATGCGCCTTCGTCGGACGGTCTCGGGTGCTCTCTGGCATACAGTTAGGCTTGCTCCATATGTTGTCCATCCGCAGATACCAACCGTCTGCCTGAAGCGCAAAAGCTACGCGCCACGGGATGCCGATCAAATCCTTCGGCTATAGTCCAGTCGGAATTATTTTTGATATCGGCCTCATACCGCCGAGGTTCCGCTCGCCTGTCGTAGGATCACCCATTCCGGAGATACCAGCCTTCGCGTAACTATCCCCGTAATTGAGCCAGAGCGTCCCATCCTTGCGCAGTAACCTCCAAACCTCACGGAACACCGCCACACAATGAGCAACAAACATTTCAGGCGTTGGCTCCAGCCCGAGGCATCCGGTCCACGCTGGCACAGTCACCGGCAGTAGCCCAGGCATAGGTGTATATGTTGTTTCCGGCCAGTCTGTCGGCGGTATGCCGTAATCCCGGAGGCCCCAATACGGTGGGCTGGTCACGCAAGTGTGAAAGCTCTCGGCCCCCAGTGTCGGCATGATCTGCATGTTGTCTCCTTGCAAGATCATTAACAACTCCCTCCTTTCAACAAAATCCTGAATCCTCACAACTAAATTCCATGTCGTAACGATAGTTAATGTGAAACCCGCCAAACATCACAACTTCACAAAATATTAATTTCCCTCCGCAACTATTGAGGGGGATGGAACGATGGTTAGGTCGGGAAAAGGGCAGAAAACTATCAGCTGCCCTTAAATATCTCTTACTTGTGTCGTATATAGTCCAGTAAGAGTTATTCAGTAAAAGGAGGATGTTAAGATGTATCAGTTAAAGCCAAAATGGGAATACTTCATTGTTTTTGTGAATGAGTTTCCGGAGTATCAGGAAATCTACGAACAAATGCGTTCATCAGAACAATCTGGTGATATCCTCACTGCATTGCAGTACGCTGGTGATTTGCACGACGCCATGCGGGCTAAAGGCCGGAGGTAAGCATGAAATCACCAGTGAATGCAAGAATCGCACGGCCCCCACCTGCAATCATCAGCTTCGGCAGTTATAGGCTAAACTCCATCTGCCCCGCAGCAGGCTTGTATCTCTCCAGGGATAGCGCCCGGCCAGCTCCGACACACAATTCCGGGACGCTTGCCTGGACCATAGCTCTCGCCATTTCCGGAGAAACTGAGTTGCCGCATTTGGCTACCTGCTGCGATTTTGGAACCGGGCGACCATTTTCCTTATATCCATCAATGATATAAGTGCAGGGAAATCCTTGAGCTGCGTAAAGTTCACTGGGGGTAAGCATTCGGAACCCGATGTCCACTACAACATATGGCGCTCCCATGATGTGGACAATCACCAAGCCAAACCGATCATGTGTCGGTATTGTATGGAGCGGGCTGTTCAGGTCTTGCCCTATGCTCGATCCGTAATAAGCCACCAAGAATGCATATACCAAACCATGATGATTGCCGCCGGCTGTTATAGTTTGCAGAGGTGCATTTACTGACTGCCCAATGTTCGTGCCCCGGAATTTGATGATATTCGCAGTGACCAGCCCGAAGCGATTGGCAGTATCCAGGGTAAGCAGAGGATTATCAAGTGTTTGTCCACAAGCCTTTTGGCCTTTTATATCACCGTGATATTTCGTCAAGAATGGAAGCACAAGGCCATATCCATTTTTCGATGTCATTGTTCCGAGTGGGCTATAGATATCCTGCCCCCTGAATCCTTCGCCGGAATGATTCACTGTTACGATGAATGGATTAGGGTTTTCAAATCCGTATTTTACAGATCCGAAAGCAATCCGCCGTTGAGTGCTGTCTGCCAGTGGGCGCTTAACAGTCAGTCCGTATTTCTGCTTGATCTCATCCGCTGAGTCAAAAATACTGGGGCAGGGGATGGACCAGTCGATAATCTCAGCAGCTGTCCGCCATGGCTTCCGCTTCCCAGCCTGTACCTCCGGGCTGTCAGGCGCTCCGTGTGTTGGCTCCGGCCAGACAATGGGCTTGCCGTCTCGCCGCATTTCCATGCACAGCCGTTTTCGAGAGGTAGGGGCACCATAATCGCAAGCCACCAGCTCGCGCCATTCGACTGCATAACCCAGCTGTCGGAGGCACTCAACGAATGATTCAAAAATAAGCCCCTTCTCCTCTGGAATCGGCTGCCCATCTTCATCAAGTGGACCCCAGTCCTGGAATTCCTCAACGTTCTCAAGGATAATGACACGCGGTTTAACTGCAATCGCCCATCGGATTATTACCCACGCCAAGCCCCGTATCTTCTTCTCGCGCGGTTTCCCGCCACGGGCTTTACTGTGATGGGTGCAGTCCGGTGAAAACCACGCCAACCCGACAGGCCGCCCGCGTGTTGCCTTTACGGGGTCAACATCCCAAACATCCTCACAGTAATGTTCTGTCTCCGGATGATTTGCCTTGTGCATAGCAATAGCAGCTGGATCGTGGTTAATGGCGATGTTTGGGCTGCGGCCTATTGCAAGCTCCATTCCGGTGCTGGCCCCGCCTCCGCCGGCGAAGGAATCTACTATGATCTCTCTCATATCCATAAGAACACCAATCCGATCAGCAGCAGCGTCAGGCTGAAATTTCGCAGGACCTCTATAGGCTCAGGCTGCAGCTCTTCCCGGGCGGATATAATACGCCCCTGATCGTCACGTAAGCGAATAACTGTTTTCATCTTGGATAACCCCTCCTGATCTTCTGATTCAACTTGCTCCAGCGTCTGGGGCGGCGACGCAGCAGTTCTGCCTCGGCTTCCTGCCGATGAACCGGATGCGCGCCGCTATCCCATAGGACCATCTGCAATTCCTTAATAGAAGCAGCGCGCCAGTTCATACTAATCCCAGAGGGGAAGCTTCTTGACCCGGACCCGCAGACCTTCGAGTGAAATCTTCGGATTTCCGACAATGTAGTAATCATCGCCGTTATGCTCGATGTGGGAGTAAACCCAAACTTGATCTCCCCAAGAATCGGTGTATAGATACTCAATTGCTTGACCTGATGTGAAATATGAAGTCCTGCTTCCGTACCGTCCATCTGGCCGCTTGTAAATAGTTTCTTCTGCAACCAGTGGAGCAGAAATTTGGCGGATGTACCTCCGAGCCTTATTCAAATCTTCACTAATTACATTGAACATGCCCCGAAGATACTGAGCATCAGGATCCTCTCGGGCATAGATGCCTTCGTTCTCTCCTTCCTCAATCAATTTCGATACCCGCTTAAGCTGCGGCTCTAGATTGGCCAAAGCCGATTTTATTTGATCCATCATATAAGTCCCTCCCTTTTATACAATCCTGGCTGTGCTCCAAAATCCCTTAGTGTCGGTGTTAGCTGCTTTATTACGCTTCATCAGATATTCATAATGCCGGGGTCCGTACTTCTCTACCTGGTCATTGCGGTTCTGGATGATATCAGCGATCAGCTTATCGAAGTCATCTGTGCAGTAAAAATACCGGAGATACCGATCAAGCTCAACATAACTGCGATCGATATTCTTTAGTAAGTTGAAACGATTGGATACGTTACGTTTGCCCATGTGATCACTGATTCTGACGCTATTCGCTGCTCCGTAATCGAACTTGAGATAAACACTGTTAGTGGTGTAAGCATCGTATCTCTGAACGGTTATACCTCGTGCCTTAACGACCCGAGTAATCCGGTCTGCCAACTTCCGTATCGATTCATCTTTTGTATGTGATTTGCCCATGGGCTTGCACCACCTTCAGCTCAGCCAATTCTACCGAGTATTGATAAAATGCTGCTGCATCCCAGTTGTCGAGTGCTAGGTCAATTTGTTCTTGCAGCTGCTCAATCCGATAATTACGCACAGCTGTCTCCCAAACCACTTCGATATAAGAATTCAAGGCCAGTGCATAGAGTCCAATGAAGAACATGCTGTGGTCACCTCCTTGTAAGAGAAGAAGCAGCTATTAAGCTGCTCCTCCGCTACTTTTCATTTTCTTTGCTGCTAGCTTCCGGTATACGCTATACCGCGATGACAGCTGCCCACTCGTCATACCATTCTCATTAACGATTTCCCGCCAAACCTTATTTTCCTTAAGTCTTTTCTCCAGCAGGTCGGGGAATGGTACAGGTTGACCGTTATACTCCACTTCAGCAAAGATCGGACGTTCTGCAAGTATGAAGGCGTCAAGTTGTTCCTTGTCGACCTCATCGGCCTCATCTTGTTCAGATGATGGATGCTCTTCAATACCTGCAGGCTGGACGCTATCTGATTCCCAATCAGGCGTGAATCCATTACCTTCTTCATTTTGAATGGATCCGTCTACTTCTTCGATGACTATGTCTCCCGCCTCACCTTCAGCAGAGCCGCCATCCTCAGTGACTGAAGCAGCCTCTGCTGCTGCGGAAGGAGCTACACCCTGGGACTGCATCCACTCATGCCAAGCTGCTGCGGAAGGAGCTACACGCTTGCGATATTCATCAATCTTCTCGACGATCTTTCCGCTACTGATTCCGAGCTCAGAAGCGATTTTCATGTATGTCTCACCACTGGCCAAGCGGAGGGAAAAGGCGACAAAGTCATAATCCAAATCCTCATACGTTGGAGCCAGACCAGACTGGATAAATTCTTCAATTACAGATAGGTCAATTTCTGCCGGCTGTTGTTTGATTTCAATCTTCTCAGCGGGTAGGCCCAAATCCATTGATAGTTGTTCGCCTTCTGGCTTAACCTCGGAGACAATACCGTTGTCCACCTTATAGGTTCTAATAGGCTTCTCCGTGCGTGCATTAATCTCAATGTTGTAATTTACAACCGTTGAATCAAAGGACGCCGTAACCTTATCTCCAATCATTTCATGCAGCCATTCAATCTTTCCGCGAAGTTCTTCGCCCGAAACGCAAAGCAAGATGTTCACATCACCGTCTGCCTTCAAATCAACCTTTTTGACCAAACCTTTAAAATCGAGATATCCCACAATTCCCCATTCCCTTCACATTTGGATTAAGATAATTCCTTGATTTTGACTTCAATGCGCGGTCGGTTGCTGTACCGTTTCCGGACGAAAGCATCTACCACCTGGCTATCATCTTTCCAGATGACACCCTTCAGAGCATCCTTCACCCCCTTCAGGTAGTTGTCCGCGTCCGGCTTAGTGACTGGCAGGATCTCGCCGCGCTCAGCTGCTGCTGCTTTCTTCTGGCTGAAACTCTTAGGTGTGGAACGGTAGGCTGTGATTGCTATTCCTAAAGCTCCTTCCAACAGAGCAGCCGGTGCATAATCTCGAGCAGCCAAACGGACATAATCCTTATAATCCCGAGATTTGGCGGGATCATAGGCTCTCGGAAATCCACCAGCAGTGCTAAATTTAGGCCGGCCCTGCGCTACGGGTTCCCCGTATACGACGAATTGAATCATGTTTCCTTCCATCCCCTTCCCTGCGCGGCTTCATTGCAGTGTCCAGTACATACACCGTACCGATGACATGCCCACGTTTATCAAATACAGCGAAGTAATACTTCTGCTGGAATAAAGGATCAATAGGTCTATCAGGAATCAACTGACCTCACCTCGCTTCCCCATTACTGTTTCAAACTCAGCAATACCCTCGTCAATTTCTGATGCACCTAGCTCCGCAAATTCAGAAAGAAGTATGTTACGATCAGGCACCAATCCAGTATGAGTGTACTGAGTAACCATGTAGTGATACACGTGCCAGTAGTTCCAGGCACCCATCACACTGCCCTCCTGATCGTCCGTAGTTTGCTAGAGTACCGATTTATCAGTACTAACTGAGCGTGTGTATCCCGCTCTACTAGCCAATTCTCAGCAATCAATCCTGCTTCCTTGATCTCCTGCTTTTGTCGGCGTGTTGGTCGTTTCCCCTGCTTCATCCCAATCTCCCCTTTACTGCGCCAACTTGCGCTTATCAATGTCTTTCGGTGCTTCAGTTTCAGTGTTGTGAGCCCTGTCATAGTTGACGAATTTGTTGAACTGTTTCAGGAATATTAACTCAGCCGTACCCAGTGGACCATTCCGCTGTTTGGCAATGATGATCTCGATGATGTTCTTCTTCTCAGTTTGCTGGTCATAGTAGTCATCCCGATACAAGAAGGCTACTATGTCAGCATCCTGTTCGATTGAGCCAGATTCTCGCAAGTCTGAAAGCATTGGTCGCTTATCCTGGCGCTGCTCTACACCGCGGCTGAGCTGAGACAGTGCAACCACTGGAACATCAAGCTCCCGGGCAATCTGCTTCAGTGTCCGAGAAATCTCAGACACCTCTTGTTGTCGATTCTCATTTCGCTTGCCGGCACCAGAGATCAACTGAAGGTAATCGATCAAAATTAAGCCTAGTCCCTGCTGCTTTTTCAGCCTGCGGCATTTGTTTCGGATCTCATGGACGGTCAGCGACGGCGAATCATCGATAAAAATATTACTATTGCCTAAGATACCGATCGCCTCCGCGCCCTTCCTCCAATCGTCTTCAGCGAAGTCCGCTGTCCGCATATGGTTAGCGTCTAAGTTCGCTTCCGCACAAATCATCCGTTGTACTAACTGTGGCGCCGACATCTCTAAGCTGAATATTGCAACGGTCTCCTTTGATCTCACTGCTACATTTTGAGCGACATTCAGAGCAAAAGCTGTCTTCCCGACGGAAGGCCTAGCTGCTACTATGATCAGATCGCTTTTCTGAAAACCAGCAGTTAAGCGGTCAAGATCAACGAATTCTGAAGGAATACCGCTAATGCCGTTCTCGGCCTTATTGGTGGCTCGATGCTCCATATCCTCGTAGACCGCAACAGCTACCTCGCCAATCCTCTTGAACTCTTGTTTTGGTGCAGCTTGATCAGACAAGCGCGAAGCATTCACCTGTACTGATGCCAGTACTTGAGCTGGATCTTCACTCTCGGATGCCATCTGCGCTTGTTCAAGACCCGTTCGAATCAATTCGCGGAGAAGGTGCTTCTCTTTCAGAATCCCGATGTAATAGTCCACATTAGCTGCGGTAGGAACACCCCTGGCAATATTAGATAAATAACTAACACCGCCAATCCCTTCAAGTTGCCCGTTGTCCTGAATCCTAGAAGTCAGAGTAACCAAATCGATCGGCTGACCTTCCTCGGCGATCTGTTCCATAGCTTCAAAAATGAATCGATGCTGCGGGTTATAAAATGCATCAATCGGCAATTCCAGCATGGCTTCAAGAGCATCGCCTTCCTTGTCGATTAGCACTGCGCCCAATACAGCAGCTTCAGCTTCTGGATTATGTGGCATTTTAATGCTGGACATTAAGTCTTGCATAAATTTCCTCCTTCAGCCCGATCGGAGGAGGTACTGCTTCTAGTCTCGATGCGTCCATTTCATGCATCAGCTCCTCTGTCTGTCTTCGCATCCGCTCTCGCTCCAATTGCTCTCCCAATCTTCCACGTATCTGTGAGATCTTCGGGGGAAAGTCACTGGTCATGAAGTGCTGCCGAAAGTTTGACACAGCCACCTCGTATGGAATGTCCTTTAGAACATCGAGATCCTCCTCCACTGCTTGTAGGCTGGCATCAAAGTTGCTATAACGCTTCTTAATTGTCTTGTACAGCTTAGCGACTTCCAGCTTGTTCACGAAGCTCCTCCTCCTTGATGAATTCTTCTAAGTCTTCAATTTCCTGTTGCTGTTTGCTTTTCGGACGCTCTCTTGAGGCTCCCAGGGCGACTGTTCCCTGTTGTGAAGATACAGGGGGAGTTAGGTACCGCTCAAGAAATGAGGACAATTCATCCCAACAGCCAAAAATCACGGTTTTGCAATATGAGAACGTCCGGATCTTATCCGAAGGTCTCCTCCGTTTGGCTTTCTTACGGGCAATTGCCAGATCGATGAAAAAGTATACGAGATCCAGCGGCATGGCCTCGTTCGCAATCTCACGAACATGTTCCCAATCGGAAGGAACGGGACTAATTAGCCCGTTACGTTGCATGTAATACTGCTCGATTTGAAGGACACGTTGCTCGACTGTCGGTTTATCAAGATCTATTTGGCCTGTGGAGACGGCACCCACAGCGGCGGTCAGCACCCCGGATCTTGAACTCAACTCTTTTTGATCATCTTCTTCCAAGCCATTAATCCATCTATCAATCAATATCTTTGTAATATCTTTATTAGATCGGACATTTTTGTCCTGGAGATCGGACATTTTTGTCTGATCACTAGGGGTAGAGATCGGACATTTTTGTCCTTTCTCCCCCTCAGATCGGACATTTTTGTCTGATCTCTCAATAGACCATTTTTTCGAGTTATGAACGTTGATAATAAGTCCGTAAGGAGCGCGAGTGACCTTTATGTAACCGTGGCTTTCTAAAGTATTCAACCAACGGCTCACGGTCTTCTCAGTAGCTCCGAATGGTTCCGCAAGCTCTGAAAGCTTCCATGGCTTATTCCCGTGGACGATGCCCCAAACAGTTCCGTCCCGTTCCTTCTCGGAAGTGGTGGAGCTGACGCACCATAGGAAAAGCCATATCGCGCTGCCTATTTTCTTGTAGTGTTCTGGCTCCAACAATCCGGAGTACATGGGAAACGGGTAACTGCCATCGGGCATTAAATCATCCCCTAAAAATCATTCATTTCAATCTCTATCATCCTGCAAATAAACTATCGGGTACTTCACCCTCTTGACTGTGAAGCCGGGATAACCAAGAGCAAAATATGCTTTGGTCTCTCTTTTAAACTCTTCTTGATCTACCTTCATCAGCTTCCAGATCCGTTCGCCCATCATACTTTGCATCATAGGCTTGTCGTTGATCATCGGTCAGCCACCCTGACAAGTGCTCCGGTAGTCTCTTGAATCTCCTGTTTGAATCGCTCTGCATCACTATTACCGTCAGATAGATGTAGTAACCAAATCTCCTCAACATTCCGGGTATCATTGGCTTTCAAGAATTCTTTCACATTCTCAAGCGAGAAGTGAGAGCGCAGTAGCCGCTTCTTTTGTGAAGGATGCAATCTCCCTGCTGCCACCCGCTCATTGACGATATCTCGGGAATAATTGCATTCCACCATGATGTGAGTAAGTTCTTTGAAGCGATGTCGGCAATAGTAAGTATCAGTCAGGAAGACTAGTTTATCTCCCTCTGGATTGGCTAGCAGGAAGCCTAACGGCTCCTCCACATCATGCTGAATATCAAAAGGTAGAATTGTCCAAGTACCAATTGTGAACTGTTCTAACGCCTTTATGATCTTCAGACGATGTCCTGACAACCCTCTAGCAGTTGCCGTACCTGCGCTGGTGTAAATGTTTATACCTGCTCGCATGATGTCAGGAGCAGCCTTGCTATGATCCAGATGTTCATGTGTGATAAGGCATCCGGCAATGTCTGACATTCGGAAGTTAAGCGCCCGCTGTATCAACTTATAAGGAAAACCGGCTTCCAGCAGAAGCACGGTATGCCCGTCAGATATGCGATAGGCGTTACCCGCGCTGCTGGAGCCGAGACATTGGATGTCAATCATCAGAACTGCATCTCTTGTTCAAGAGGAGGAACATCATCAGCAAAATTGTTAAGATCATTACCAGCTTGAGCCTTATTTCCAGTCGGTTGTCGTTTGGTCTCAGGAGTTTTTGACTTCTCTGCTGTTGAAGCTTCAGTAGCCTTTTTATCCGCTGCTACTTCCGGTGTGATATCAATAATCTCTCCGTTCGCATGTTCTGCAATCTCTGCTTCCACCTCAGCTTCAGCAATCATTTCATCCTGTGCCTTGAAATGTTTCATGATCAAGCTACTATCATCGGAGGTGTTCATATAAGCCTTGCATGCTCGATTAATGACAGTACGCTTTGCCATCTCACCAGGGAATTCATTATGTGTGCTGTTCTCCTTGTCGGGTCCTTGCTTCGACTTCTTCCATGATTGACGAATCTCACTCATGGTCATAATCTCGGTGTACTCATTACCGTCTTCCCAATAGATCGTGCAGTATGCTCCAATAATCTTGCTATCATCGATGTTTTTAAACGCTGATTTATGCTTAGTGATTTTCTTACGACTGCGAACAATCTCAAATTCAAATTCATCATCTTGGTAGATGATCTGGGCATCGATGTCGGAAGCTCCTGTTACATTCTTAGTT
>NZ_JBBODA010000055.1:0-26383 GCF_038002705.1 Paenibacillus sp. FSL H7-0716 | reverse complement strand
CTTAGCCAGGGCAATGCTCAGATCCGGAACCTGAAGACACTTAAGTGAGCTGCTGAAGACTCCGGATCGATTCGCTGGCGGTAGCTAGCAGCACCCAGGAGAGCGTGAGCTGCTGCTGCAGGGGATCCAGCGGTAAGCTGCAGCACTTAGCCAGGGCAATGCTCAGATCCGGAACCTGAAGACACTTAAGTGAGCTGCTGAAGACTCCGGATCGATTCGCCGGCGGTAGCTAGCAGCATCCAGGAGAGCGTGAGCTGCTGCTGTATTGGATCCATGTGTGGTCTTTAAAAAGGAATATGACTTTCTAAAAATAAAAAAAGAGGGTTTGTAATTAGTGGATATTTCGATTAGTTCCGGATATTAGTTCCCATAGATTATCTATAGTGATAATTTATAAAATCCCTTATTGGTAAAGGGTTCTCTATAGAATTCATTGGGAACTAATATGGGGAACTGATGCGGGGAACTAATACGGGAACTAATAATTTTTTATCAATTGATAGTATCTTTTAACTCTGCTGGATGATTTTCAAGATAATTTTGTACTTGTTCTTCATCCCATGCCAGAGTATATCCCATCCTTGGACTAGAAGGAGGAGACAAAAATCCCTCAGCAACTAACTCTTTCATATGCAGTAATATCGTTTCTTTCCGAATTTCAAATATAGAACTAAGATCAGTCGAACTTAATATCCCTGTTCTGCAAATATGATCTTTAATCCCTTCCCTTAATTTTTTTTCTTTGTATACTTCATCTTGCTGACCTGAAATCCATTGACGCATATTTTTGCTAGAATTATATTTTTCGATTAATCCTTGTTCCTGCATTTTAGTTAATATGTTTGCTGCACTCATATATCCTATCCTGAGTTTCTTTTGCAAAATCGCGACGTTAATTCCATTGTTCTCTCTAGCAATTGAAATAGCCTTTTCATATATTTCATCTGGATTATGCTGTCCTTCTGGATTATGCTGTCCTTCTGTATCGTCTGTTTTATCAATATTTTTAGATAGATCAATATCATTAGAGTTGTCCAAAAACTCCTCTTGAACTTTCGCTAATTCCACCAAATCCCCTAATATTTCATTATCTGATGTATCACCAAGATTAGGTTCCGTAAAAATAGATTCGTTACTAGTTACTGTCCTTCTCCAAAATTCCCCTAGTTGCTCAATGAACATAGTGGACTCATCATCATTTGTACTAATCGCTGCGCTTTGGAATCTCTGTGGACTTCCGCCATTAACAACACATACTCCGTCTCCATTACCAAGTAGTGACGGTCCACCAGTATCCATAACCGTTCTATAATCAACACCGCTTTGTAAACGGAAGGCGACTCTTGAGGGTAAATTAGCTTTAATAATACCTGTCACAACATCAACGCTAGGTCTTTGCGTACCCATAATTATATGTATCCCAGCAGCACGCCCCATCTGTAACCCCCGTTGTATTGGTTCCTCAACTTCTGCACCTAAAAGAAGTACTAAATCTGCATATTCATCTATTCCAATAATAATATAAGGCAGCCTTTCTTTTTTTGGATATTTTTTATGGTAATGCGATATATTTCTAACACCTAGCTGCGAAAACAAATCATATCTACGTTCCATTTCTACAATGGTTTGTTGTATTGCCGTTGCAGCACGCCGCATATCTGTAATCACAGGCGTTAGGAGATGTGGAAAACCTGAATACACCGAAAATTCAACTTTCTTAGGATCGATAAGAATTAATCTTAATCTCTTGGGACTTAATATTGTCAATAAAGAAGACAATATGACATTAAAAAAAACAGATTTACCGGAACCTGTAGTACCAGCAACTAGTAAGTGTGGTAGTTTTGCCAAGTCTACAAGTAATGCCTCTCCTTTCATTTTCCTACCATAAACTACAGGTAGTTCAGCATTTTCAGAATAACGTATTAAATCTTGTGCAACATCGCGTAAATATACAAATGCTCTGTCTTCATCTCTATGAGGTATTATGAAAGCAGCCGCACTTTGATAATCAGATGTTGTGACCTCAAAACTTTGATGTTGTCCTAAATGATTAGCTATATCATCTTTCTTCTTCATTAGCTGGGAAAGTTGGATTTTAGGCGGTAAGCGAAACGAAATTATTTGCAGAGCCGGTCCTGACTCTATACTTAAAATTTCTATATTCCCCTCAAAATTGAAACCTACCAATTCAAGCGCATTAGAAATCTTCTCACTCGCATATTCTCTGGTAAAGACTTTAGAATTGATGGGACGAGGATTTCGAGGTAACATGTCAAATTGCGGTGGAAAAACCTCACTAAAAGGGATTTCCCTCAAATCAGAGACAGAGGCTGCTATTTGCCCCTCAGCAGCCTCAATAAATATAGTATCATTTGTAGATTTACTGTTAGCTTGATCGCTACCCTGTGAATACTTCTCTTTGCTTTTAAGTACATAATTAAGTATTTGTTTTCTTTTCCTCCAACCTATCCTTGCAACATACGGTAGACCGACAAATAGAATCCAACTCTTTAATGTATAAGATAGGACTTTTTCACTTAACTCATGTAGTGAGGGAGAAAAATCAAATATATAAATCAGACCACATGCCCCAGCTGTTAGCGCTGCTATACGTGTGAAAAACTGTGCGAACGATTCTTTTTGATTAACATCTTTATTGTCCATTTGATTAATCACCTGCTTTCATGTGCTTAAAAAATCCTAACAATCCATTTGCAAGATCATTTGCATTTTCTTTTACAATAGGCCACCATTGGTCTGCCTGAACAACTACAAGATCATAAACATCACTAATGTTACGAACCAGCATTATTAGAAGAAATACACCTATTGCTTTCCACAATAAAGAAGGTACCTTAAATTTGTCTCCATATTTATAAAGTCCCCAAAAAACAATACCAATTATTAATACTAACGTCATACAATCATCCTCCTAATTCTGATAGCAACTTGTGAAATTTACGTACACCTATCCACCATCCTCTATGTTCAGCATAATATCCTCGGGGATTATCCATTGCAGACAGCCACTCGATAAAATCTCTTCCATTGGGTCTATCCTGGGACAATTTAATTATTGTTTGAGCTGCAATAGTTGCTGACTGTTCTGTAGTTAGAGTAGCTCCCTTTCCCTTGCACCAACAGCCAAACACATTCCAAGGATTTTTCACAATCTCTGAAGCATGATTATTACTCTCAGGGACGAATGATTGCTCCTGACCGGTAATTGCAAGGAGTAGATATGGATCGACATTCTTTAATTTGGCGGCACGATCAATCATGTTTAGAGTTTCTACGTACCCAAGTGCTGACTTACGCTTCTTTAGATAATCCAATAAAACGGGTATATTTAAAGGTTTATACGAATATTCACCTGGATCCAGCGATGTTCCAGGCGGTTGTACGTAATCAAGAGGGTTCACAGGTTTTCCCGACGATTCAATTTGAAAATGCAAATGTGGTCCCGTTGATCTCCCAACTATTCCCTTGCCTATTCTTGCTATTAGTTGTCCTTTGCTTACGACATCTCCAGTATTCACATACATCAATGCTTCCAAATGACCATATTTCGATACAAGATTATTACCATGATCGATATAAATCACTTGACCGTAGCCGCTAGCCGCACCAGCCAACGTTACAACCCCTGAAGCCATTGCATAAATTGGCTGTAACTCTGTTTTTTCTGCTCCATTAGCAATATCGATCCCTTTATGATACTCAATCCCTCCTAAATCACGGTTTCCAAACGATGAGGAGACACGCGAAATAGACGGCACAGGCCATATATAGGCTGTACCGTCCGTATCTAATTGATTCGGTGCATATAAAGCTGAGTCTGTTGTGGAAGAACTATAAGATAGAGAACCAGGAGTAGAGAATAAGAAAAACGGAAGCAAAACAAATCCGATCACTAGAATCACCAGAGCGATTAATATAATGAGCCCCCAAATATATGGTGCTAGAGATGAAGTAGTTAATAAGATAATCATTCGACGAGTTTTTTTGATCTTATTAATTGTTTCCTGAGTTTTAGCTATCGCATCTGACATAGGCTTATATTGCTTCTTTTAGACCGCGAGTTTTGTAAAGAACGTGCTCATCTTCCGGAACATGCATAAACAACTCGTCATATTTCTTGTGATACTCTAAGACATAGCAATTCGTATCTTCATTTTCTCTAATCCTATCCTGTACTTCTTCTGGTACATCAGAGTGCTGAGATAACATCCGTACAGCAGAATGTTCCATATAGAAATACACCTTAACATTAGTGTTTTCCCACATACCAACACCTTCAGCTGTATCAAGAATAATAGCTGGAGTATTAGCCCCTAGTATCATCATTCCATTCCACTTACGTATGGCTGTATACCAATCAAATACAGCTTGTTTTAATTCTCTATTTTTTAATTGCCTTTGTCCCTCATCAACTAGAACCGCGCTGAAATATGCCCCTTCGAATCGAAGTTTTTGGATATTAGAATTTACCACATCAAAAGCCATGGACATTTTTAATTGTGCTAACTTAGCTTTTTCATCCTTCTCGTTCCCTTCAGTTTCTCCACTTCCTACCTTATAGACTACTAAAGGAGCATTCTGAAATGTTAAAGGTTCTTCAGACTCGAATACTCCATCATAAATTCCAATAAAATAGATTTTGATTTTGTCATATAATGATTTAGCATCATCATTCGTTTTTGCATCTTCCTGTACATCTCTAAAAAACGCATGAATAGTTGGTCGCTCACCAGAATATGGTCCGTCCCAAGTTTCTGGTTTATTTTTCTCTATACCAGCATTTTGGAATACTCGCCTAACAGCCTCACCAGCCTCGAATAGTTCTGTTTTCGTTAAACCATCAGCTAGCATAGAACAAGTACGAATACCAGTATCAATTGCTCTTTGATATCTTGAACGATTATACCTTACGCATTCTTCATCGATTTCTGGTATAGAGGGCATAATTGCTAGTGGTTCAAAGTATCTGCCAACATCAGCAGTATGATCAATGTATACTCCCCCGACTTCGTCGCATAAATCCCTCCACTCGCCGTCAAGATCGAACACAAATACATGTACACCTTCTTCTAACAAAGAGACAACTAGTGCTTTCAAAAAATAACTTTTCCCCTGTCCCGTTTTCCCCAAAACCATCAAATTTTGAGCTCTAGGGTCATTAGGGTCACACAAGTTAATAAAACAAAAACCACCGTCCTCTGTGCGCCGACCAAAGTATAACCCTTGACCATCACTAAAAGATCCACTAGTAAATAGGTATGTTCTTGCTGCAACTGAATCAGTAATAACGCGCCCATAGTGATGCTTATTAAAGAATTCACCGGAGGGTGATTCTTTATCTGACACAGGACTGGTTTGAATTAAAGCTTCTAGTTGTTCACTAAAAAGATTATCAAGTCTTCCATCTAGGTCATCGATCCAATCTCTCATATTTGATTCAGCTGCGTCCAGTTGATAAGTTGTTTCCGCAGATATGGTAAGGAAAGTACTGACCTCAACCAGCTTACTTTTCCCCTGTTGTATCGATTCCTGCAGAGATACTAAGGCATCTCTTGCGTCTATCTCAGATTGACGACCTGGATCTGTAATGGTCATTTCTGAAACGCTTTTTTCAAGTCGTTTATATTTATTTTTCATTGCCCAATTCCATTTAACATCTGATTTGATGTAGCGAATTGTTTTACGAAGAGTTGCCCCTTCTTTGGTGACTAACTCATCTAATTGATCAAGGTACCCTGCTACTATCTCAAGAGGGTATGACTCAATCATTACGACTCTTACAAAATGACCAGTTTTTGAATCTTTACCTTCCATAGTTTTAACTAACTTAGTGTTTTTCTCATCACCAGAGTTCACTAGAGTATGTTTTTTTTCCTTTGACCACTTCTTAATCAAACGTCCGCTATATGTTAATAGCTGTTTATCAACCTTGCTTTTTAGAGAAACCTTTTTAAGTGATAGCTTCTTTTCCTTCTGTTCTATCATTCTTCTACACTCCTTTCACTATGCACAAAAAAAGGACGCGCTTGCGGATCAATAGCAAGCGGTCGCCCTTGGAATAACATTTGATTTGCATTTTGAAAAAAAGGAATCTTCTTATCAATTTCTTTTTTGAAATGTTCTTTAACTAGTGCTGACATTTTCAAATCCATGTCCACATCTACTTGATTTAACCAAACCTCTCCCTTCCAATTGCTGACCTCCGTTTCCCAACGCATCCAATGGTGATAATCGGTGTCAATTATAGCTATAGTGTCATATTGGTTAGTTAAGTAACTCCGCCCTGGATAATTCCATGGTAGATCTATAACTACTGCTCCAACCCTTAACCTGGAATTTATTAAATTCTGAACTTCTTCAATCTCAGGAAATTCAAGTGGTGTAAAAATACTTAATCCTGAAACTTGGCGAGAACTCCAAGACTTCCACTTGGCGTACTCTCCATCAATTTGTAGTGGGTTTATTAGAGTTAAAGTACCAAAATGAGGCGAGAGATCAATTAGCGAAACAGTTCGCTCGTTGTCACTATTAGCAACAGCGATATTCGCAGCCACAAATGATTTTCCTGATGAGGTAGGAGATGTAAAGATATTCACTCCTACCAATTCTTTTGTGATTTTTCCGTTTTCTACAACAATTTCTTCTTCCTCAATCTCAATTGTGGACTCTACCTTAGAGCTCTTTTTTGGAAACATATAGATCAGTTTTTTTAATTTTGGAAAATGTAAATCTTTCAAATCCAATAATTTATGCTTAATGAAATTAAGATATTTGATTATTCTAATCATTATGGTCAAATTAATTACCGGAACAACAATGTCTTCACTTTCTACAGAGTCCGCTTTAGATTCGTTATTTTCCCCCACAGCATTGTCCTCCATTGTTACTGCAGCCTCATTATTAACACTCAAAATTTCCGGATCCTCCCCATGTTCTGGCTGAAAAATAAAATCATCTTCATTTTTCCTGAGATCTATATCATTTGTTGGTATAACTGCATCTTCCCTTTGTCCTTCGATAGCCAATACAACGGATTCAATTAAAGATTTTTGAGAATTAGAAGGTTCATCGTTTGTTTCTTCCTCTTCTTCTTCCTCTTCCCATGTACCTTGTGAGGCTTTCCATTCTTCCCAAACCGTTCGATCCCAGTGACGACTTGTAAGCTCAGGAATTGAAAATCCAGATATTATTGTACACTCATGACCACTTTGTATAAGCCCGTTAAGTACCCTATCTTTCCTTTGACGCAATTCGGCAATCAATCTATGCCTTTTTAACTCTGCTTTAGACAAACCCTTAGGTTCATCCTCTCTTTGGCGAATCGTGAGGTCGAATTCACTGATAGACAAACGTATAGTGTATTCACTTCTTTTTGCAGAACCAGACTTCGCTAATTCTTCAAACAGCTGAAGCCTCTTTACTTTTCTCCGCTCAATACCTTCAGATACACTTCTTTTTTCCTTTTTCACATTCCATATCTCATGCCTGAAATCAGGAATTTGTTCTTCTGTAATATCACATTCAAACCCTTCCCTCACCAATGATCTTAGAAAAGTTTCAAATCCACCGATTCTTTGCTTTTTTTGAGAAAAGACAGCTGTTTCCCATGGCGGTGATTGGACGTTTAGCATAATGTGAATTGTTTTTCCACTTCTATAAAACCATCCATCTTCTGTAACCCCCAATAAAGAATCCATACTATCTCCAGATCCTTCTTTTGGGTGCTTGATATAATGTGTCAAACGTCTAAAACGATAGGACCATTTTAGGATCCTTGACATCAGAATGGTAACAAAAACTGTAATTAGCCATAACAGCTTTATGATAAAGGATATGGGTAATAGGAATACCGTGGTACCCATTAAAAATGTAACCCCAATGATCCAACCTATGTCACTCACTGAAAGTCCCATAAATTGAATGTCTTCTCGTATATCAGCAAACATACTAGCGCGGAGCAATTCGTTTTCTCGCTCTTGATAAGATTTTTCGGTCACCTTTACACCCCCAATTTAACTTTTATGCTTGTTTATCATTTCAGCTTGGAAGTTCTCAAAACTCCCCATGTCCATTCCCGGTATGGGTGCTTGACCATAACTTACAGGTTCTCCGTCAACAATCACTTTGATATTCCCTTCTCTTGTTCTCCAGTACGGTGTTCTTCCATCCCTAAACTCTTCTAATGCTGATTTGAATGCTTGCTCAAGATCTTTCTTTACGATTACATAGGTATCTTTTGAATTAATTTGCAAACCAGCAAGTAGATCTTTATTTTTGCTTTTTAATTTAATATGTTCTTCAAGTGCCGGCATAAAACGATTGCCTTTTGGTAAATCCAATCTAACTAGATCCACTGGTTTGGCTAGTAATTGCTTAAATACTCCTTCAGCTTCAGTTACATGTTCTTCCGGAATCCAAAGGGCACCATTATCCAAACGAATTTTAGAAACCCACGGCATTTTGTCTACTTGTTGATTCAGCTGCTTATATGCTTCTTTTGCAACATCTGCTGAAAGAGCAGCTTTTCGGTAAGTCGGTAACAGGTTTTTTACTTTTTTAAGCTCTGATTTTGATGCTTCCGAACCATCAACATGCGTTTTTAGAGTCTCGGTATCAATAAACAGACCATTTTTATAATATCCTCGCTGTACATCAGAGGTTGTAAATAACATTTCTCCATTGATTCTTTCCTTTATTTCCCCTGTATCCCCTTTAAGAGTAAGCTTACCTTCCCTTGCATTCCAATTAATTCGTTCACCATATTGGGGTTTGATTTCTTTAATCAATCTGGACATATCTGCTCTTTCACTGTTCTTTATATTTATAACTTCAGCGTGTTCAAACTTGTCTTTTTGCAGCGTTTTAGCAACTGTTTGATTACTTTCAATAATACGATCATCTTCAAGTTCCAAATGACCACTATCAACAGATACCATAGTCCCTGTTGAGACTAAAGCTTCCGGTTCAGTATATTTCACTCCTTGGATCGACTCTGATATTCCACCTGTTAATTTTGAAGCAACCCGATTTCTACGGGTACCTTTTTGTTGAGTCTGCATTCTTTTTCCCACTTCAGCAATACGACTGCTTTTTTGCTTCAAAGAAAGCGAACCTTTTTGTAAAGAATCTGCCCCTAATCGTTTACCGACACTGTTCATTGCTGTACTTGTTCTTTCCCCCATTTCCCCCAATTTTTCAATCGTGGCTCCCCCATTTAAAGTCATTGGTCGTTTAATAGCTCTGAAAAGTGGTCTTACCCAAAACACGAATATTAATATTACTGTGACCAAAATGCTTAAGATCATAAAGACTAAAGGCGATACTCCTATTTCGCTTGAAAATCCAGCCCCCTCACCATAATCTGTCTGAAGACGAACAAATATTCCATACTGGATAGCTGATATAAGCCCTACCAGTAAGGTGCGAATATATATATTTATGAATCCAATCAGTGTTTCAATTTTTCCGGAATATGCAGTGTATGAAATCCAAATTGCAACGAAAATAGCCATCATCATCAATACTAGAACCTTCAAAACAGATATAAAGAAAAGAGGTACTACTACTATGGTGACAAACATCAGCAATGTGAATATTCCACCCTCTGTTGCAACAACAATCTCACCTAAGGTTTTACTGGCATATATAGCGTCCGTAATTCCATCAGCCCCAAGAATTAGGGACTTTAAGATTTGATCACCTTTTAATCCTTCATATAAAATATCAGTTGTACCTATAATTCCAGAAAGAAACTTTTGTGTAATCCAATTCATTAAAACATTCAAGAAGTTTAAAACCGTTAAACTCAATAAGCATGCTACGAAGCTTACTATAAAAGCTTGAAGCATCTTCTTAAGATCCTTTTTCCCATGTATAACATTCCAGGCTAAAACTAGTGATCCAGCCAATATTGCAGCCAAACCTATAATTGAAAATATTGACCAACCAGAATAGACAAGTGATATCTCAGCTACTCGCGGTGAGAATAAATAACTCTTAGCAAAAGCACCATATAAAGGACTCATCATCTCATCAACCCATGAAACAATTAGACCTTCTATAGCATCGTGTATTAACTTTCCAGACATTAAATCCTTGAACGTTTGGTTCATTTGTTGAAAGTCTTCCATTAAGGCAGATACCCATTCAGGCATATACCATGGATTATCCTCTTTAATAGGTTCACTTACCCCAGGTCCAGGTGTTACAGATGGATTAGGAGTAACAACAGGTGTAGCTACCGGTGCATTCGGTGGATAATTGGGAACAGGCGCAACAGCAGCCGCGAGAACAACATTAGACGAAACAAAGTTTAAAGTTAAAACTATCACAAGCATATAAAGTATTGATTTTATTTTCATTTAACATTCCACCCCATAATCTGCAGAAAGTTAGTTAATTTTTCGAATACAAGGAGCAAAGTGCCTGACATAAAGAGAAAAATAATTAATAATGAAATGATCATCCTTTTCCAAAATCTAACATCATTTATGCTAGCCTTTGCTTTCCTTACATTAATCAAGAATATAATAATTTTTATAATCCAATAGACAAACGCAGCGGTACATATTATTGTAGCTGCTCCACCTACCAACAATAGAAACCAGTCTAATGCTGTAACATCAGATTGTTTAATAGTGTATATTTTTTTCATCTGATCAATATAATCCTTATCCAATTCACCACCGCCTACGATTCAAGATAAATAAAAGGCAGATCCCCTCTCGGGAATCTGCCTTTTTTAAAATTATTTAGCTGGAGTACTTATCTCGTTTGTACCTATATCCTGTTTGCTTGTCCAATCGTATACGTTTTCTAATACATTCAAGAAAGCGCCTGAAGTGAACAAGAACACTATTAGAAGTGTAATCGCAAGTTCTATCCAAAACTTCTTGTCACCCAAGCTTGCTTTAGCTCTTCTTACTTTAATTAAATACTTAACAACATCAACAATACACCATACTAGCAATGCAATTATAGCAAGAGTAAGGGGAATCATGATGATATAGAATAGAAAACCCAAACCATCTAATACTTTCCAGTTGAATTTCAACATACTTTTCATTTTTGTTACTGGGTTTTCATCATCCGCATATGCTACAACCGGTAAAAGAAACACAATTAAAAAGAGAAGTATTGAAAAAGCTTTACTTCTTTTCATAAAAAAAACCTCCCCATTATTCATTTTAAATAAATATTCTTGGTACCTTATGATATATTCTTAGCTTGTCCATAGTGGCAGCACCCCGCATATCTCCAACCATCTGGAGTTTTTATTAGAGTTAGATAAAGATAATGTCCCTCAACAATGCCTTGAGGCTCACCAATTTGGATTAGATCCCCTGTTAATATAGATGGAGATACATTGGTGAAATGATTTACCATCTCCTCATCCACTAAATCATTTACATTTAAATATTCTCTTAAATTACCTGTCCAATTTTTGTATGTTTTCAATTTTATCTCCTCCTTTATTGTAAAAAATTGAGTGTCTTAAAAAAGGTTACGTTAGGTAATGCCTGATTTGTAAGTATGATCACCCATACAATTAGACTAGAGCACCAGCAAATACGAGATATCCAGCGTTCAACTGTCCCGCCATTTGAAAAGAGATGTAGACCAATTTTAAGCTTTGGAATTATTAACGAGTGAATACCGTCACTGCCAAAACAATCTCCAACTAAATGCGCCCACCAACCGGTTAAAAAACCGATTGCCAAAATTTGAACGGTGTCAGATTGTTGGAATGAAAATGAAATAATACCTAGACTCATCACAATTGCATACTCTGGTGTATGAATTATCCCTCTATGTTTGACTACAGGTAACATCAGAAATCCCAATCCAGCAAAGGCAGTTATCCAATGCAAACCATACAAACTATACATAGCTAACAGAGTTATACCGACTCCACTTAAAACAATATTTCTCATATTGGCCAACATAAAAAATATCAAACTTCCCACAAGACATATCAGCGCATTTTTAGCAGCTGGTAGAACGCTTAAACGCCAGTCCCCTTCATATAATTTCAACGCCAGAAGGATTACCCCAACAACAAGCATTAATACTGAAACAAGTCTAAAGAACCGCCTTTTTTGTACAGAAAATTGAATATGTTGACTTGCGGTACTTGTTTTGTGATCTAAATCTGGTGCAAGTCCTCCTGTAATTGCAGCACCAACACTTAGTATAAGAAGAGGTCCAATATATTCGTGTGATGGGTTCCAGAGTTTGCTATGCAACGCTGTATAGAAGCTTAATGATCCTGCTATCGCAGCGAGAGCAACATGCCCTTTTTTATTCATATTTATCACCTCCCCCCATGTTTATTAGAGACGAAAAAAACGATCTCCCGATATTTGGAGATCGCTTTGACTATCAATTATTATCTTTGGATCATCCGGTCTCCCTAAATAGTATCCTTGTGCAAACCGCACGCCAATTTTCATTAGTTTCAATAATTGATTTTTTGTTTCAACTCCTTCTGCCACAAGCTCAATACCCAATTCAGAACACATATCAAGAATGTATTTAACAATAATTTCTATTCGGGGATTTGTATCCACTTGTTCGATTAATGTTAGATCCAATTTTAACCATGTGGGCTTGAACCAATCTAAAATTAGTCGATTAATATTTGAAAAACCAACCCCGAAATCATCTATAGCAAATCTAAATCCACGATTAGCAAGATCCATTAATGAATCGCGTACCGGATTAGTGATTTCCGTTACCTCAGATACCTCAATAATTACTTTATTGGGATCTATGTCAGCTAATATAATCCCACCATGTTCAAAAGTTTCAGAACGAATATTAATAAATAATTTCTGATCTGGCTTCAATAATGGAATTCCTTTATTGATAGACTCACAGATTGCCCATTTATCAAACTCCACTCTATTACCAGCATAATAATCAAATATTTCAGATGCTGTTTCTCCAGAAACACCACACACTGTAGATTCAAAACCTATATTTCGATCTATGATAATATCTCTAATTGGTTGAAAAAGAACCTTCTTTAACATATCCTCCCTCCTTAAATCACATATTAAAAAAGCCGAACTTCTTCTTGTATTTTTTTCCGGATATAACCGAACCCAATATACCCTCTAACACCTGATCACTATCTAGTTGTGTTTTATATACATCAGAATGCGGTGGAATTGAGAACACCAGCCGATCTTTCAAACAATCAGCCGTCTCTTCTCTACTACTTTCACTTGCAAGAGGCAATACAATTTTCCATCGATCTTGGCGTGTGGTTGAATGCCTTTGACAAAATTGCAGCAGTTCAACCATTCGCCATTCGGCACCAGAGGCACAAAGAATTGGAACCTTTGCTTGATTAAATAGTTTGAATGTGGCATCTGAATTTAGGCTACCTAAATCCATAACAAAAAAACGAAAGTTTTCAGTAGCAGCCTCCGCTAATTCTGAGGGTATCCCTGAGAAATAGGTTACATCATTAATTTCGAAACGCGATTTATTATTCACCTCACCCCGTTGAATATATTCTAAATACCTAAAACATGGTCTTGTTCCTCCTTCCCACAAAGCCACCTTTGTTTTAAAATTCTTCGCTAGAAAATTTGCTACAAGCAAAGCAGTATGTGTTGATCCAGCACCTTCATAGATTCCTCCCACAGCAATAACAATTGTCTCCTCACTGACATCATTCATTACAAATCGATTGTTAGGAATAGGAATTAACACTTCTTCTTTCGCAATGCCCATAATTGGCGAAACCTGAAGCTCAGATAATTTATCCTGCCAATCCAGCATAGTCCATACAGACGTTGCACCTTGAGAACTCCAATATCTCGTTTTATGTGCGGAATCTTCTGTACAAACCACAATTATTGGACAAAAAGCATCTTCAGCTGAAATTAAAGAGACTGCTTCGCTTGCCATAGACTCTTCAACTAGTAAATAATCAGGGCTTAATACTACTGTCAGTTCCTTTAACTCGTCCAAAGATTCACATTTGCGAATTTTTAGACTCGGAGAGTTTAATCTAGTAGGGTTTAAACCATACAACAAAACATTCAATTTCAGAGCACCTCCTAAATAAAATAAATACAAAAAGGGTCACCTAATTTGCTAGGTGACCCCTCTATCCATCTCTAATAGCTTAACACAGTTTTTATATTTCAACGTACTCAAAAAGTATGATAGAAGTATGATCTACAAATTTTATCTCTAATTGTTGTTCAGTTAGCTCCCTGTGCCTTGAATGGCTGAGTATTAGTGGGTTTCATTGGTGTCACACTACTCCTTATTGCCTGATAGGGTTTCAGGGATTACTATATCCGTTAAGTAATGCTCAATGCCTCTTGCTGTAGCCTCGACTTGACCAGGCGTTGTTTCATAATTTTCAGTGATATACTCCACTAAAAAGCGATAAAGTTTACTGTTTGACATGTTTACTTCCTCCTTAGTTACTGTAAATGTAATAGTTCAAACGAACCAATCGATGGCGCATTGATCCAAAGATCATTAATCGGTTACACGCAAGTTATTTAACAAAATAACCTAGCTGCTTAAGCAACCAGGCTGTAAAAATTTCGTTTGATTTATGCTAGATTTTTCCTTTCACTTCCGGATTTATTATTCGTTTTAAAAAGATCTATTTCTAGACCTTTTCTATTTTTACTTAACTGCACTCCTTCTTTGAGTCCTAACTCATAACATATATCTATCACTTCCCTGGTATGACTCAAAAATATATCTTCTAAGTTAAGTATGATTTCTGAAGGAACTGATGTTAACGATTGTATACTATCCATAAATTCCTTATATCGATATCCACCTTCGTTCTCCAGGATGCCATCAAATATTTTCGCAGTTCTCATTTCTATGACTTGCTGTATTATTTCCACTATTGCATTTCCCCTTCACATGATCACTTGTACCTAGTTAATTTAGCATAGAAACTTTGTGTAATATGTCGAATAATGAACGCCTATTTTGCAAATCAATACTAGTATCGATTTATCTTGTAATCTAAGCTCGACTTGTGGTAAAATTCATGATTTTTCCAAACAAAAAAAGCCACAGCATTTAGTGAGGCTTTTTGATCAAGTGATATACAATATCTTTTTTGTATTTTGCCATGTCAGTAGTTGACCCATCTAGGAAGTGCAAGATCAAAGCGAATTTATTTTCTTCTACATAATCCACAAAGTTCAGATTAACTAACTTACCAGTATCTAACATTAAGTAATCATTAAAGACAGCTCTGCATGCCTCTAGAGTTAACATCTCGCTGAAATTTCCGAACATTGTGTGAAACAGGGGAACATGATAGTTTTTTTTAGGTTCCCACACATCGATAAATTTAATGTGTTTTTTGTCGAAATATGTAACTTCCCCTGTTTCTTTCCCCTTCTCAACTTTTGTGCCTATCAAGAATTCATCTTTCGCTTGCAATAATCTACTATTGTTTTTCGAACAATCCTTTAAATTTTTCACAAGATTTCTCTTGTATTTTGCCATATTAGTAGTCGAACCGTCCACAAAATGGAGAGTGAGTGCAAATCTACTCTCAGTCACATCTATCACAGAATCCATATTAACCAACTTACCTGTATCTGCTTGCAGATATTTCGGAAAAGCTACTTTACATGCTTCCAATGTGGTTAATACCCCATACATTTCAGAGCCACTATGGAATCTAGGAACATGATAATTTTTTTTAGGCGACCATATATCAATATAATTTACACTCTTTCTCTCTACAAAAACTACGTTACCCGTTTCTTTTTCATTAGCAATTCCTATACCTAATATTAATTCATTATCCATTTTGACTCATTCTACTTTTTATCAGAAATCCCAATTAATAATTTCTTTAGATCTTCAGGCATCGGTTGATTTCCCAAAAAAGTTTTTTCTTTAGGTCCATTTTTAATTGCACTTTTTTCCAACATTACAGATATCTTTTTCATCAACATTTCCCCCATAATTTTCTAGCACCTCCTTTCCACGGCAGGATTAATATTGCTTGTAAGAAAAAAACCAATGAAACTGCAGATAATTGAATATAGAAAGCTATTATAACTAACGCTATAGATATTATTTTTGCTTTCCTCATCCATCCCTCAGGATGGATGTTACCAGTAAATACATTAGGTGCATAAAATAAATATATTATTAATGAAATACTTAATAAGAAATCAGTACCAAACGCACTCAGCCTAACCATAGGCACAAAAATAAAAATAGCTACAGAGCTTATAATACAAGACAAATAGCTTTTCATGTGAAGTCCACCTGAGTACTTTCTTATACAAACAAATGAAATCATTGCTACTGTCGAAAAAATTAAAGTACCATTTATGTAACTCAATAAGAGAGTCAATAAAATAATTATGTAATTATTCAATTTACGACCTATTTCATAAGCCATAATATCAATACTAACAGTCACAGATTCAAATTGTTTTATCTTAGAAGCTATTAAAAGTGCCAATCTTTCAATCATCCTTGCTGATCTCTTTTCTGTGAAAAGTAATAAGATATGCTATAGACTATCAGAAATGATGGAATAAGAAAAAAAGCATAGAAGTTAAAAGTTATAACCAAAGCTAATGATACGCCTACTAGAGTTGATAAAGTGGTTAATAATAGAGCCTTGTTTTCCCCACTAAAATAATCCTCTTTAATGCTGAACTGATGCGGAGGTCTAATAATAAAAGAAAATCCCCATCCAAATAAATGAAATAAAAACGCCGCCAAATATGAGACGATAATAGATAGTATTTGAATTAACTGTATCTGGAGATCACGGGTTTGAAAGACTACATTATACTCTAAAGTTCCTGCGAAAATAAATCCATATAATATAAAGAGTTGAACTATAATATATGCATTTAGACTGGCACTGGTTATTAATGAACTATAAAACAGCTTTATTTTTAGACGATATCTAAAAAATAGAATGAAGAATATCACTTGTATAGGTAGATCTAATGTTGGTATACCTATGACTATTCTCATTAAATAAGAGAACAACGATACTCCTAAAGACATTAACGCTATGTCTTTTATGTATTCTCGAAATGGAAGTCTGTAAAGTTTAAGGGCTAAAATAATTACTGCAGATGCATCAAATACTCCTAATAATAAATAAATCATTGTGCTCAACTGATAAATCACTTCTCTCTATTTTTATGATTAACAAAACAATTATATAGGTCATTTGCACCATTTTGAACTATCATTTTTCACATATATCTCGGAAAAAAATTATAATTTGTAAGATTTACAAGTAACAGGTTCCGGAGTCTTCAGCTGCTTACCTAACTATCTGCAGGTTCCGGATCTGTGCATTGTTCCTGGCTAAGTGCCACAGCTTACCGCTGGATCCCCTGCAGCTGCAGCTCACGCTCTCCTGGATGCTGCTAGCCCAGGACCTTGTTACTGCTGGCATCGATCCGGAGTCTTCAGCTGCTCACCTAACTGTCTGCAGGTTCCAGATCTGTGCATTGCCCTGGCTAAGTGCCACCGCTCACCGCTGGATCCTCTGCAGCTCACGCTCTCCTGGATGCTGCTAGCCCAGGACCTTGTTACTGCCGGCATCGATCCGGAGTCTTCAGCTGCTCACCTAACTATCTGCAGGTTCCGGATCTGTGCATTGCCCTGGCTAAATGCTGCAGCTAATCGCTGGATCCCCTGCAGCTGCTACTCACGCTCTCCTGGATGCAGTCCAGCGCCCAGGATCACACTGAGTTACCTGAAGTTACGCAGATTCACATGAAATCTGCTTAAATAGCCTGATAGATTTGCATAAATTATTTCCATCACAACAAAAAAACCGCAAGCATTAAGCAGCGGCATTATTGCTATATTTATTTTATTTCATTGAACTTTTTACCATCCCAAATATATTTTTTCTTGGGAACATTAATCTTAGGAGCAACCTGTCTCCTTGCTCTAATTAAAAAGAATATTTCAGTTACTCCCAACGCAAACCCCACGCCAAAAACAATGTTTAACCATGTATCCATTCTGATACACTCTCCCGATTCAATATTACACTCCTTTATTCATTCTATAGTTCGGTGTCGTACTGCGTATCACCATTTAACTTCGATACCTTTAGTTACCCACATCTCAGATTCCAAGTCTTCCTTGACAGAACCCCTCGACGTTTCACCGTTATATGAATCTCTCATTACCTTAATCGCCTTGCGGTACGTATTGCATTCTTTATACAAAGGGCAATCTGATAATTTTATATATTTACCTGTTGCCCACTCATCATAAAGGCGTTTCAAAGCAATCTCATAAAAGGCGCTTAGACTATCAATTGCATGATCCATTCGTTTTCGCTCCTTTGGTATATGCATCATATTGTTCGGCCTCATCGGTTTGTGCAACATCCGTTTTAAAAACCATCATTCCATTTAAGGATAAGCCTAAAAAATCATTCGTTGTGTAAAACTGACCATCTTCAGCAATAAAGCCATTATGTACTTTACATATTTTCTTACCGAATTCTTCCCAGGCTTCCTTTGCTCCATGCTCATCGAAATCACTGCCCCATTCCCGTCTAGCCTTTGCAGATAGTTCTTCCCATTGCAAATATAAATGTTCAGCTCCATTTCCTATATCGCAAATTCTCTGCCACCCAGGATTAGCATGACACCATTCACTTGCAAGTTCTGCTGCTTTATAACCCATAGATATAATCCCCTTTGCTATATATTTCGTACTAAGCTCCATATATATTAAACGCTACGATAGCTGCTCTATAAGAATAGAAAAACTAGATCCTCCACAAAAAATGCCCCCACTATGTCACATTAATTGATTGTGTACCCTTTTGAAAGAGATCTACCAGGCTAGGCAAAAGAAAATAAAAAAGTTGCTAATGAACTCAGGCTGGCAAGTGTTTTCGCTGGAATTAAGCTTTTCCTTGTTCTTCATATACCTTATGAGCCGACCGGATCCATTTAAGTCTTTCCGGACCCTTTAAACCATAGGTTGTAAGGCAGAAATCAACGGCAGCTGCCAGCATTTCACCATTACTCAAAGAACCTTGCTGTTCTTTCCAAATTTTCAACCAATATTCATAAGAACCAACACTCATTTGATACACTTCCCTTATTCACTTTTATACTTCGCTATATGTGTCAAACATTCAGTGTCTTCGTACTGTTCACTATTTCGTTTCAGCTTTTTTAGGATTTTCGTATGCCTCTCTGATGAATCTCGTTATATGTTGGCAGGTTTCAGGTTCCATACCTGACAGCCAATCCAATGTACGAGCCTCTTCTCTTGTAAGCTTACGACCCATGCACTTTACAGCTGCATTCATCATTTCTTGGTATCTTGGGATTTGCCATTCTTCCAACTCAAACCCCGTATACGGCTTAGATTCATCATAATAATCCGTATCAATCCATATTTCCCGACCGCGATGATTCTTGCCTTTAAACTCAAGTTTCATATTTATTCTCCTTCGCTATATGCGATACGGTGTTCATGCTTTAGAGCTTTCCTCTAATCTTACATGCCTGTATAAAAACTTGAAAATGAGTGTCGTTCCATGTACTCAGACCACTATTAAGCCTAAATATTTCACCGTTATACATGTGCATCCCCGCAAATACCAAATGTTTGTATGGATCATCCATGTAAAAAATAGCATCGGATAATCTTTTAGTACTTTCATCATTCTCATCTTCCCAATGATGTACCCAATCAAAAGGAAGTTTTATGCTATGATCTTCAGGTATTCTCTTTAAAACTTCGGGTAACGCCAAGATATAACAAGCTACTTCATATTCAATACTGGGTAGGCTGCTTGCGTAGAAATTTAATAGAGATTCATAGTTCTTTCTATGGGCCTCATTAACAAAGAACATCAATAAACCCTCCCTCAAAGGTGAATTTCGCTAATCGCCTGATCAATTATGTCCTGATTTATCCCTATGTATCTCATCATGATGGATGGAGCTGAATGGTTAAATATTTCCTGCAGGAGAGCAACATCCTTTGTTTTCTGGTAAAAGTGAGTCTCATTATGAATATTCGATATTCATTTTGGACCTTTGTAAAGTGGCAATTCCAGTCCCATTAGCTCCATCTTGCTCCAATAGGATTCAGTCACTACTGCACGTAACAGTTCTGCGATATTAACGTTTCCACCGGATGCTTCAATATCATGTTCTAATGCCTTCCAAACGGATTCATGTAGTGTTAGATCAACGGACTTGGTAATCATTTATGCACGCTCCTTGTTCATTTTCTATACTTCGCTATATGCGTCAAACATTCAGTGTCTTCGAACTGTGCATCATGCCTTCTCAAATCCACCACAACTGACTAAGTCTTCTTCTAAAAATTCTGTTCTTGGTTCATGATAAAAAGGCTTAGATGTACAACAACGTTTTTCATCTTTCATATAGAAGAACCTACATTCCTCGCATCTATCAACATTTGCATCTGGACCTTCGTTATATATCTCAGCACAGTTCTTACTGTCTGGGAAAAAGAACATGCACGAATCGCCAGTTACTGAACATGTTGAACCGTTATATGCAGCTCAACCCACCTTATTCCCTCCATCGCCGTATGCGTCAACTTCGTACGGCGTAATAAAATTCAGTTCATAAAACGCCGCTTAAAAGTTCGGATCATATCTTTTTCATCTATCGTAGCGTGATTTGTGCAATATAAATATTGTTCACCCTGTTTCCATTCTTCATAAATATTATCTTTATACTTTTCACGGTCTGTCCAAATCTCAAATGATAGTGTTTTATACTCTTTGTCACCTAACATTACAGATGATTCAACTCGCACAAGCAAATTATTTTCATACTCCATGATTATCGTTTTAATTTCATCCATTTCCATGCACGCCCCTTTTTATTTAGTTTCTTCGCTATATGTGTCCTCTAACTAGTAAACTCGTAATATGCATTAAGCTTCAATCACTACATCATCGAATCTAGCGTCTTCTTTCTCCAGTTCGGCGAGTGACTTTCCTTCCGACTTTTCAGCACACGGATCACAGATATCCGTATAGAATGCTTCGTAATGGTCGAATAGGTTGCCACATTTGTTGCATGTATTCATTTATTTCAACTCCTTATCCCTCTAGCCATCATCCAGCGGTTAACAATCCCTTGACCCATAATAAAGTTGAGTGTTCAACATCCTTAAGAACTAAATTATATATTTGACTCTTCGTATTCCTTAACACGCCTATAGAAAGTAGTTCTTCCCATACCTACCATTTTCATAGCTGCAGTAGCTGTTATACTCCCTTCCTTCCATTGATTGTACACATCCAAAAATTTAGAATTGATTTCCTTCTTTGGTCTTCCGAAGGTTACGCCGGCTTCTCGCGCAACGTCGATACCCTCCGCTTGCCTTTGTCGATTTTTCTTACGCTCTTGTTCAGCCACGTAAGCAAGCATGCTTAGAAACTGATCTTCCAGTAGTTTCCCCAAATCTCCCATTTTCTTAAATTTTCGGCTATCGAACAAAATCTCATTGTCCAGGCAAACAATGTCCGCGCCGACCTCCCGCGTAATATATTTCCATTCGGAAATTATCCCGTCATAATCACGACCTAACCTATCTAACGCATCTAAGTACACCAAATCCCCCTCACGGATCATCAGGCGCATAGCTTGATAGCGTGGTCGCTCAAAATCCTTACCGCTTTGCTTTTCCACAAAAATAAACCGTTCCTCGATGCCCAACTGCCGAAACTTCACAAGTTGACGTTCCGGATTTTGATCTTTGGCTGATACCCGACCATATGCTATTTTCATTCCAGAAAACTCCTTAGTTCGTTTCAAAATGTGTATGTATATTTTGGAATATTCCTAAAGTTATTATACCACATTTTGGAACACAATAATAGACGTTTTTATAGTGTTCACAAAAGCATGCTTTTACGGTCATTGAGAATTTCCAAGAATATAATCGCCAGCGTTGCATATCCGAAAATGAAGTTTCCCCCTGCTTGACTACAAAGTATCGACATCGAAATTCCCAGAACCGGAAATAGTTCCTCTACAGGATGCGAGAATAATTCTATGTCAGCTGCTAAATTCTTGATTGTCACCTGAAAAGTCCATTAGAAATGGAAAAAAGCAACTCTTGCCAACCAATAGCTGGCGAGAGTTGCTTTTTTATTTCATTATCCTAACGAAAATGCAATCCAAACTACAGGGCACAATTAAGTCACACCGAATTATTCTAAGGGGCTTGAAAGTTTAGCAAATGCAGGTTTGTCAAATCTATCTCCTTGTATGAGCCATTTTCCGTTTTCATTAAATAAAGTTAAAGTCCCTTGTAACGGTACTCGATTACTTTCCTTATTCTCCTGATCCAATAAGATAAGGTCAGCTGTATAGATCAATTCAACCATATCTTTTTTCTGATTTGAAACCGTAAATTTTAGATTTTCTGATGTTACCGATGCCTGTTGTGCTTCTGCTACTTGTAATACCATAATTGTGTAGCGCGTATCCACGGCTTTTTCGGAAAAACCTTCTGTAAAGAATGATTTCATTTCTTCAGTTCGCTTTTGAATTGACTCTTCAGACAACAATTCATCAGAAGCTGTAACATTGTATTCTATATTCTTGTATATTTCGGCAACCTTAATGGCTTCATTTACGGCTTGTTCATCTGAAACAGAAGATGAGGGGTTCTGCGTAGCTGCTTGCGGTTCTCTTGTTGCTGCTTCTTCATCTGGAGCGACAGATGATGTGGGCGAGTTACCTGAAGCTGCGTTCGGGTCATTTGTGGGTGCTGCTTGACTGCATCCGGTCATTAGGACTACAGATAGCAGAGTCAAATAAAATAACCATTTCACTTTCTTCATTGTCTTAATTCCTCCTCCTTTTAGGATAACCTTACCATATATTACTTATTTCATCCAATTTAGTTCCGTAAATTTAAAGGTGGCTAAAATTTTTTAAAGTAACTGGTTGTATTTTTTTCTCATGAGATCTCTTTACTTAGTACAAGCACGATCAACTTCGGTTGACGTTCTTGAAACTAAATTGTATAGGAGAGATTACAATGGCTGAAAATCCATGTCCGGTCTACGGTAATGGTCACCACATGAAACCTTCGGGGTTGTCGCCCCGGGTAGTGGACCAAAATGGGAATAATGTTTCTGAACTTGCTGGCGGTTCTAAATACGAGTGCACGGGTTGTCATGAGTACATGATTGTAGCTGGGAAGCCTGATTACGGTCCTGGTTGGGCAGTTGATCATTATGTAACTCAGGGTGGCGTCATTTCTGCTCAAGGGCAAGCTGGGGTTTGGGTATTCACAATTAATAGAAGCTATCTTCGATATACTTCAGCTTCTACATTACCGGGGTACCTGTTCGTTTATTAAACTAATTTTAAAAAAGCAACTTGTTCTTTCGAGAGCAAGTTGCTTTTTTTTTTAGATTATATCGTCAATCGAATAGATGGTATAATAAAATGGGAACATTTGTTCTATTTAGGTTGTTTTTTTCTCCACTTACATCTCTTTATATAAAAAGGAGGGATTACACTTGTTAAGGAATGATTATCCAGAAAATAAAGAGGATAAAGATATGACCCTAGAAAAAAGATTTGTTGGCTATATATCGAGTCTGCTGCACTATAACTCAATTTATTTTGATAAAAAGAATAGGAAACACAATGAGCGCTTTTCAATGGTCTTGGATGAATCCGATTACTTGAATCATCCCGCCGAAAACAGCGTTGAATATTCAGATAATTTCTTTGAAGAGTTAGAGAACCAGATTAGCGATCCTTCTCTGTATGCTGCGTTTATCAACCTCACTGAGCGAGAACGCGAAATACTAAACTTTTCCATCGTACAGAATATGAAGGATAAAGAAATTGCCAATAAGTTAGGCGTATCTCAGCAGAGTATTTCTAAAACGAAAAAGGTTGCCTTAAAAAAATTACGAGAATCGATAAATAGAAAGGAAGGGAAAACAGATGGATGATGTTCCGTCCTGGGGACAAATCATTGCGAATGTTGGATTTCCGATAGGAGTAACTTTTTATTTGCTTATTCGATTTGAGAAGAAAATAGATGTACTGAGTGAGACAATGGGCAAACTCATTGAAGCTATTAAAAACAGTTCAACAGGAGGTCGAAAATGAACCAAGTCCATTTATATGAATTGATCGCACAAGCACAAGAAAATGACAAGCAAGCTATGATGGAAATTATCTATAGATTTGAACCCAAAATAAAAAAATCATTGCATCAAACCAGTTTTCAGAACCGGGATGATCTAAAGCAGGAGTTGATAGTCAAATTTATTGAAGTGGTTCATACTTTCAGTTTAGACGATGGGAAATTAGAGGTGATTTCCCAATGACATACGTTCTTATTTCTGCTGGGCTATTAGCTATTTCTGTTCTCTCAGGAGTGCTGATGAATTTTAAGAGTCAGTGGATCATTCATAATCATTTTAAAATTGTAGCGTTAAATATGAGTGTTCTGCTAACTTTTACGGTTATCGAACTCATTCCCTTAGCAGTTGATTTTTCACATGTTGGGCTTATTTTTATTGTTCTGGGAATTTTAATTCCCCTTCTCTTTCATCATAATGGACATAAACATGAAGAGGAACAGAAGTCGAAGTTGTCTATCAAATTCATGATGATGGGTGCATGCATCCATAGCTTTGTAGATGGAATGATTATAGCTACTGGATTTCTGGTGGATGAACATACGGGGATTGTGATAATTTCATCTATGCTTCTACATAAACTCACAGAAATAATTATGTTCTCGCTAATATTGTGTACGCTGGTTCGTGATTCATTCAGGCTGATTATATATTTAGTCAGTTTGAGTTTTTGTACGATACTAGGGATGATGGTTACTGCTGGTTTTATTGGCAGGCTTGAAAATATTGAGACCATTTCAGGTATAGCCATTTCACTTTCTGCTGGCATTTTCATATTTATGGCGCTAACAGCACTATCCAAGGTTGTGGAGTGTTCCAATTTAAAATATGCAAACTTCTATCCTTTTGTCGGCTGTGCTCTCTATTTTGGTCTTCATATCTTTCTCCATTAAGCTGATAATGAAATCGATTCATGAATGTGAGTACCTATGCCGGCGAATTTACATTTGAGGAATGGCTATAGGGTGGATTTTTGTACAAAACGATCTGTAGAGGTTCCCACTGTGGCAGATGCGAAGCAGCTCGTAGATTCCTTGTTCGTCACCTGATAGTACCCAGTGCATTTGAACAAAAATGTATGTTATACTTAAATTAGTAAGAGCGTTGTTTAATTTTTTCACAATAAATGGTTCTGTGTATATTTTATTAGCTTATGGGAGCACACTGTCAACAAGATTGTTTATTATCTTGGGGGTAATGAAATGTGTTTCAATGAGGAGGAAAATGATATGAGTACTGTTCAAGAAAGACTTAGTATTGCTAATGAAAAAGTGGATTCTGTAATTGACGATCTCTGGGCCAAAGGTGAAAAGAACTTAAAGAGATTAGAATCCGAATTCAAAAATCGAGTAGAGGGGAGCAAAAAGGATTAGCTACTTGCTAAATGTAGCATTCCCAATCTATGTACCATAATCGCGGAGATTTATATACAGTCCTTTATCCTTTTGATGATATGGACATTGAGAAATTAAGACCAGCTATAATCTTAGAAACCAAGGATAATCATTCTCTTGTCATTAAAGTAACCTCGCATGAGGAACGGAAAAATGATGGTGGGGATGTAAGTATCATCCATTGGAAAGAGGCTGGTCTTAGTTCTCCTTCTGTCGCAAGATGTTCTGACTTTGTTCCACTGCATCATGATAAAATCAAAAAATTTCTTGGTACACTACGACCTGAAGATATGATCAACGTTCTTGAAAAAATCTATCGTGACAGATAAGAAATAATACATACGCATAAAAAAGAAGCTAGCTGAATTCAGCTAGCTTCTTTTTATGTTCCCTAATATTGCTTAATGCAGTCCATGGTTTTGTTTATTTTGCTTTATAGCCTTCTTTTAACCTTTCTGCTACTTTCTCACGAAATACTGAAAAAGCAGTATCTTTATTATCTCCTTGATACCACATGTCTGTTATGATCCTAGAGGTTTCACTAGACCAACCCACCGTCCATATACCCGATATTTCATTAATGACCAGATAACCAGATTCTGAACCCCTTGTCATTCTCCATTCAAAATCATTAGTACTCATTCCGTCCCCGCCTTTATCTCTGAATATTTAGGGTTATATTGATTCAATCGGTGTAGACCATACGGGATCCACTACAGCTGTAGCTCATGCTCTCCTGGATGCAGTCCATCGCCCAGGATCTTGTTACCGCCGGCGA
>NZ_JBBODA010000054.1:0-26607 GCF_038002705.1 Paenibacillus sp. FSL H7-0716 | reverse complement strand
AGGCCGAGCGCGGCGCCCTGCGGCGCGAACTCGCGGCTCTGCGCGAGCGCCGCGAAGAGGCCTCCCGCAAGCTGGCGGAGCTGCGGGAGGGCATGGCCCGGGAGCGTGAGCTTTTGGCCAAGGGCCAAAAGCGCCAGCAAGAGCTGCAGCAGAGCTTGCAGCCGCTCGGTGTCCGCTCCCAGGAGCGGCAGTCTCTGCAAGAAGCGATGCAGAGACTGCAAGGGCTGCACTCCGCCGAATCCCAGTGGGATATGGCGGAGAAGGAGCGCCGCGAGCGTGCCGCTGCACTCGCGGCTGCGCAGGCGCGCCTCGCGGAGGCCGAGGGCCGTCGCGAGCAGCAGGAAGCTTCTCGCGGGCAGCTGATCCGCGAGGCGGCGCTGCATCAAGAGAAGCTGCTGGCGACAGAAGAAGCTGCGTGCACCGCAGCAGAAAGTCTGGAGCAACATATCAGCTCTTTGGAAGCGGCCCTCAAGGGGCATGAGTTGCACAGACTGTCGCTTGGATTGGCTAAAGAATTGGAAGCGGGACAACCTTGCCCTGTATGTGGCAGCGAACACCACCCGGCCCCTGCTGTATTGCAGGATAACGTAGAGCAGCAGGAACTGGAGTTAAAGCTTCAACAGGCGCGTGTGTTGTCCAGACGTGCTTTGGAAGCACGCCATATGTTCCGTGGTCTGCGGGAGCAGGACCTGGTTTGGCTGGAGCAGGTGTTTGGTGATGATGCTTTTGATACGGTAAATCATCCTGCAGCGGCAGGTTCAGAAGTCAGCACTACCGAGGTTTCCTCTACCGATATGTCCATCCCAGATGAAAAAGCTTTGGCAGAACTTGATGCTGCATTTTTAGCATTAAAAAGCCAGTCTGGAGAGCTGCGCCGTACAGCGATACAGTGGCAGCAATCGATGCAGGAAGTTCAGCAGCTATGCCTCAAAGAAGCGGCGGGTGCCGAAGGTGAGCGAAGCTGGGTAGAAGGCCTTACCGCCAAAGCCGAGGAACTGGGTGGCCAACTAACCGCTTTGCGGCAGAACTGGGTACAGCAGTTCCCTGATTTGGCACCGGAAGAGGTGGAAAAAGCTTATCGTGAGCTGTTAGCCAAGGATGCTCAAGCTGAGGAAATTAGATCCCGACTGGAAATCAGTGTCAAGTTTTTGGATGAGAAAAGCGCTTCGGTACAGAATCTTCAGGAGACCATCACCGGACTCGATAAAGAGCTTACTCAGTGGAATACACAGATGGAAGGCAAAGAAGAATTGCAGCGTGAAAAAGAACGGCGTCTTCTAGAGTGGACTAACGGCCGCGCTGCTGCCCCTCTTCTAGCAGAGTGTGAGCGTCGTCTGCAGGAATTGTTAGCAGCTGTGGAGACCAGCCAACGATTACATCTCACGGCAGCGGAAAAAGCGCAGCATGAGATCAAGGAGGCAGCGATTACCCGCCAGGCGGCAGAATCTGCTCGAGAGCATTATGTGACTTCAAGCCATCTGTGGGAGCAAAGCTTAACCTCTTCACCGTTTAGTTCGGCCGCTGAGGTTGAAGGAGCAGCTCTCGCACCTGAAGAGCGGGAAATTTCTTCTTCTCGGGTACGTGCCCATCGTGCTGAAGAAGCTGAAGTCTCATTGCAGCTGCGCAATATTGAAGAGAAGCTTGACGGAGCCAGCTTAAGTGAAGAAGAGTGGCAAGTTAGCCAAGAGAGCTTAAGCGTGTGTAAATCAGAGGATGAGATGTCGCTGCAAGCAAGAGCGCGCGCGGAGCGAGATCTAGAGGATCTGCGGCATCGGCATATTCGCTGGATGGAGCTTGAAGCCCAGCGGCTAGAACATGCTTCTCTACAGGATCATTTGTCCAAATTGCAGACGGTTTTACGTGGAAATGCTTTTGTTGAGTATATTGCGGAGGAACAATTGATGCAGGTGTGCCAGTCTGCTTCTCAGCGGCTTCGTTTCCTGAGCAAACAGCGTTATGCGCTGGAGGTTGATTCGGGCGGTGGCTTTGTAATCCGTGATGATGGAAACGGTGGTGTAAGAAGACCGGTCTCTACGCTTTCCGGCGGAGAGACGTTCTTAACTTCCTTGTCACTTGCACTTGCTCTTTCGGCACAGATCCAGCTGCGGGGGCAGTATCCATTGCAATTTTTCTTTTTGGACGAAGGCTTTGGTACACTGGATCCGGAATTGCTTGATACGGTAATTACCTCACTGGAAAGATTGCATAACGACCAACTGTCTGTCGGCATTATCAGCCATGTTCCAGAGCTTCGGGCACGACTGCCACGCAAGCTGGTAGTCGTACCTGCTGAACAGGGTGGAGGGGGATCTCGGATCCTTTTGGAAAAAATGTGAAGATCTACAATGTGTGTGATTCTTATCACAGATACAGTATCAACGCGCTGTTATAATACAGCTAAGCCGACATTACTTTAGAAACACCTCGGCGGACGTATGGCAGGGAATGAACTCCTTTTCATACGTCCGCCGCCGAATCAGCTTTATAAGCTGTGAAGGGTGTTTCTCTTTTTTTTGTCTTTTTTAGGCCTAACGGTGTTGATATATTTATTTAATGGTTCATTCTGTAACAGATACAGATTAGGGCGGATTATGCTGAGTTTGCTTGCTGCTTTCGTATTTGATGATTATCCTGTATGATTATCTTATGATGAAGTGGAATTTCACCAATTTTTAGGAGGCAAGCACTCTATGGAGACCGTGTTTAGCAAAATTATTGAGGGTACTATTCCTTCCAAAAAAGTATTTGAGAATGAACGTATTCTTGCATTTTACGACATCGAGCCAGCTGCACCGGTACATGTGTTGATCATTCCCAAGAAGTTCATTGCTTCAATGAATGATGTTACACCTGAGGATCTTCCGCTAATTGCTGAAATCCACAGTGTAGCCCAACAGATCGCCAAAGACCTTGGAATTGCTGAGTCTGGTTATCGTTTAATCAATAATTGCGGACCTGATAGTGGACAAGCTGTGCCTCATCTTCATTATCACCTGCTGGGTGGAGCCAAGCTGGGTGCGCTCACTGGAAACTCAGCTTCGCACGCATAGCATAAACATTTAATGTTGAAGAACTTGCCAGAAAAAAGAATAGCACGAAGGTTGACACGTTATTTCCGTTTGACCTATAATGGAGTTTGATAAACCGTGTTATGCTCTTGGACGGTATGGTCGGAGGGAGGGGAAACCTGTGTCTGAAACGAAAGTTCGCAAAAACGAGACAATTGATGCTGCACTTCGTCGCTTTAAACGTTCCATCGCAAAAGATGGTGTCTTGGCTGAGGTGAAGAAACGCAAACATTACGAAAAGCCGAGCGTTAAGAAAAAGCTGAAGTCTGAGGCTGCTCGTAAGAGAAAGTTTTAGGAGGATTACCCACGCATGAATCTTAGCGAGAGATTGAACGAAGATATGAAGCAAGCGATGAAGAGTAAGGACAAGTTCACGCTCTCCACGATTCGAATGGTTCGTTCTACAATAAAGTATCTTGAAATAGATCTGAAGAGAACATTGGACGACAACGAAGTGCTTGATATCCTTAGTCGTGAAATCAAACAGCGCAAAGATGCCCTCCAAGAATTTGAATCAGCGGGTCGCGACGAGCTTGCCGCGAGTACAAAAGCAGAAATCGAGATTATTATTAAATATCTTCCCGAGCAACTTTCCGAAGAAGAAATTAAAGTAATTGTACAGCAGACCATCCAGGAAACCGGTGCTTCTTCGAAGAGCGAAATGGGGAAGGTCATGAGCGCACTGATGCCTAAGGTCAAAGGTCGCGCTGATGGTAAACTCGTGAACCAGGCGGTTCTGCAATTTCTGCAATAATATAGCACTAGCACCTCTTGCAAAAGGGGTGCTTTTCTATGTAATGAAACGTAAATCCAATTTCAGCGTATTAAGGGTTATGAGTTCTGGGTCAAGCTAAAGAAGGGAGGTAAAATCATTGAGAAGATTACGGAAAATACTGTTAGCTAGCATTCCTGTGGTCCTGCTGTTACTCCTCCTGACACCCTTTGCAACGAATGTAAGCGCTGACGGGGCAGCCCCGAAAACACCGGGGGTTACGAACAGTGAGCTGAAACAAGGTCCCGTGTTTATTATTCCGGTAGATCAAAAGATTGAACGGGGTTTGCAAAGCTTTTTGGAAAGAGGATTTGAAGAAGCCGCTAATTATGGAGCAGTCCTTATTCTACTAGAGGTCGATACACCTGGAGGGCTGGTGAAATCGGCAGAAGAGATTGGGACGATGGTAAGAGAGAGTGAAATACCAACAGCTGCCTATATTAAAGGTGATGCCGCTTCTGCAGGCAGTTACATAGCACTTAATGCAGGTGCAATAATCATGAAGCCGGGCAGTATGATCGGCTCCGCTTCCTTGGTAGACATGAATGGTCAAAAAGTAGATGATGCCAAAATGATATCCTACTGGAGATCTAAAATGATCGGTGCTGCTGCTCTGAATGAGCGTGATCCAGACATTGCCGCTGGTATGGTGGATAGTAATTTGGTCGTGGATAAGCCAGAGCTTGGTGTGACTAAGACACAGGGAGAAATCATTGCCTTGTCTAGTGAAGAAGCTTTAAGAGCTGGTTACGCTGATCAAATTACAGATACCCCAGAAGAAGCAATTCATTGGCTTGGATATACTACAGACGACATCTTTCGCGTAGAGCATACCGGTGCGGAAAAAATGTCGCAATTTCTGACCAATCCGATTATTATGACGATTCTGCTGTTCATTGGGATTACAGGCGTTGTAATTGAATTGATTGTTCCAGGCTTTGGTGCGCCAGGAATTATCGGGACGTTGGCTTTTGTGTTATATTTCTTCGGCAACTATGTTGCAGGATTCGCCGGAGCGGAAACTTGGCTCTTGTTTATCATTGGGCTTGTCATGCTCGTGCTGGAGCTCTTTGTGCCTAGCTTCGGAATATTGGGGCTGCTCGGCTCTGTTAGTCTTGTAGCGGGTGTCGTACGAGCTGCTTACAGCTATAAGCATGCACTGCTCAGTCTAGGTATTTCTTTCGTAGCTGCGACTATAGTTGTAGTAATTGTTGCGGTCATATTTAAAGAACGAGGGATCTGGAACAGATTTATTTTGAAGGAAAGTCTTACTAAAGATCAGGGATTTGTACCTGTAGAAGAGAAGCTTAGCTTATTAGGCGCTACAGGAACCAGTATTACTCCACTTCGTCCCTCAGGAACGGCTATGATAGGCGGCGAACGTGTGGATGTTGTTACAGAAGGTAGTTTTATTAGTGCTAATGCACCGGTCTCTGTTATTAAAGTAGAGGGCGGACGGATTGTTGTGAAAGAAATCAAGGAATAAGGTAAACACTGGAACCAATAATAGTTCTACAATAAATTTACGGAGGTTATATAGTATGGGTGAAGCATCTTTGATTCCTATTCTGTTCATCGCGGTAGTGGTGATTATTGTATTGAGCGTGTTTTTAAGTTTCTTCCCGGTTATGCTCTGGATTTCTGCATTAGCATCGGGCGTTAGAATCAGTATTATTACGCTGGTGGCGATGAGACTGCGTCGTGTAACCCCAAGTCGTATCGTTAACCCAATGATTAAAGCGACTAAGGCAGGTCTTGGACTGAACATTAATCAACTGGAGAGTCACTATCTCGCAGGTGGTAACGTTGACCGCGTTGTTAATGCGCTTATTGCAGCACAACGTGCAGATATTCCTTTGGAATTTACTCGCGCAGCAGCCATTGATCTTGCAGGACGTGATGTGCTGCAGGCTGTGCAAATGAGCGTTAACCCTCGTGTAATTGAGACACCAGTTGTTGCGGCTGTTGCTAAGAACGGGATTGAAGTTAAGGTAAAAGCGCGCGTAACTGTTCGTGCCAATATCGACCGCCTCGTGGGTGGTGCGGGTGAAGAAACGATTATTGCCCGTGTTGGTGAAGGGATTGTAACGACAGTAGGTTCGAGTGATTCCCATAAAGATGTCCTTGAGAACCCGGATTTGATTTCGCGGACGGTATTGTCCAAAGGTCTGGACTCAGGTACTGCTTTTGAGATCCTCTCCATTGATATTGCGGATATCGATGTAGGCAAGAACATCGGTGCTTATTTACAAACCGAGCAAGCAGAAGCAGATAAACGCATTGCCCAAGCTAAAGCGGAAGAACGCAGAGCGATGGCTGTCGCTCACGAGCAAGAGATGAAGGCGCGCGTAGTAGAGATGAAGGCGCTTGTTGTGGAAGCTGAATCTCAGGTGCCTATGGCGATGGCTGAGGCGCTCAGAAATGGCCAAATCGGCGTGATGGATTATATGAATATCAAAAACATCGAGGCAGATACCCAAATGCGGGGCTCTCTCGGCAAAATGAATGATCAGGACGACAATAACCGTCCTAACAATAATAAATAAAAGGGGATGTGAATCTCCATGAGCTGGATCTATATTATTGCGGTTATTATATTCGCGATCGTGTCCAATGTGAATAAAGCAACTAAAAACAAGCCCAAAGGAGCTCCTCGCGGGGGGATGCCCACTTTTGGGGGCGGAGAGGATTCGCCGCTCCGCCGGGTAAAACGCCCGGATATCGATGGAGGGCGCCAAGTTGAGTCTGGCAGTGGATTTCCTACTCCTGTTAGCACCTCTTCCCGGCAGTCGATGTCAGAGGATAACCGGGAATATGATGCCTCTCCTGCCTTTCCAGAACCCGCGTATATACCCACTCCAGATTATTCTACTGGAGAAGGAATGTCTTTGGAGCATGCCGATGACGGAGTTGAATTACGCACACAAAGAATGCAAGAAGAGGTGCGGCGTCTTCAATCTGCTTTTGACGGGATAGCGGGTGCAGATTCCAAAAGATCAAATAAGACTAAGAACACAAACTCACCCTCTGCGGCAGACCACACACATGGAACAGGGAGTCGTGACGACCTGCGCAATGGTGTAGTTTGGGCAGAGATTCTGGGACCACCGCGTTCTCGTCAGCCGCATTCTACCCGAAGATAATATTTATTGGATCATAGTAACAGAAAAGCCCCGGCAACCTATCTTTACGATAGGTTGCCGGGGCTTTTTTTTGCTTTTTTCACACTAGAAAGGTCCTCCTTTGTTACTTCTTCTCATAAAAAAAAGCGTTGCCGCATAAGGTGTACAGAAGGCAGGAAGGGGGAACGTCTACTTATGACCCGTATTGGCCGCAGGCTGCGGGGATGGACAAACGGGGTACTGGATCTACCACAGGACTTATTACAGGAAATGCCCCGGATCACCCTGATCGGCAATAAGGAACTGCATATTGAGAACCATCGCGGCGTGCTGCATTTTTCCTCTGGTCAGCTTAAGCTCGCGTTAGCTAAAGGATCGCTTGAAATCACAGGCGAGGGACTTGTCATCCGAAATATTCTAGGCCAGGAATTGGCTGTAGAAGGCGTTATCGGGGAGATTAGATATAACGAAAGCGAGGAGAGATCATGAAGGAGCCACCTCTGTCATCACTGCGGGGGTTCGTTACACTGCATGTGACGGGACCTCAGGTGGAGCGATTTATTAATTTCATTTCTGAAGCAGGAATCATGATTTGGGATGTGAGGCCCGCTGAGGGCGGCGCTTCCCTTAAGCTGCTTCTGGATGATTTTTATGTCCTCCGGCCGATTTTAAAAAAGACAGGCTGTCGTATGCACGTTACCGGTAGAAGCGGACTTCCATTTCTTATGGCGCGGCTGTGGAAAAGGAAATTTTTTGGCATAGGTATTTTGATGTTTGGAATTACACTTTTTATGTTATCTACGATGGTATGGAGTATTAGAGTCGAAGGGAATGAAAAAATTGCCTCTGAGGATATATTGGCTGCTGCTCGCCAAGAGGGTGTGTACCCTTTTCAGTGGATATGGCGTCTGGAGGAGCCGGACAAGCTCTCTAAGGGGCTGCTGGCCCATTTACCGGGTGTTTCTTGGATAGGGCTGCAACGGACGGGGACGAGCATCAAAATTCAGGTTGTAGAGGCTAAACAGCCCGACATCAAACCTTTGCTGAGTCAGCGCCATTTAATTAGCCGAACAGATGCGGTGGTAACAGAAATATATGCGGAGCAAGGCAGACCGGTAGTAGCGCGTAATTCGCGTGTGAAAAAAGGGGATATCCTGATTTCCGGTGCTCTTGGAGACGAAGAAAATGTAGAGTATGTAGTAGCAAAGGGTGAGGTTAAGGGGTTGGTTTGGCATGAGTACAATATCGAGGTTCCGCTTGAAACAACCAATAGCACCTACACTGGGGAGCGTAAGGATCGCACCTATCTCGTGTTGGGGAAATGGGCTATTCAGCTGTGGGGTTATGGTAAATCCTCCTTTGAGAATTCAAAGACGCTCACAGAGCATGATCCGCTGTCTTGGCGCTCTATTGAGCTGCCGCTGGGCCTGATGACTGAGAAGGAAATGGAGATCAATGAAACGAATGATACGATAACTCCAGAAGCTGGAATTGCGAGGGGAATTGAGCGGGCAAAGAATGATATTTTAGCTCGATATGGTGTTGATAGCGTCATCAAAAGTCAAAAAGTTTTGCATGAGAAGAAAGAGAATGGTAAAGTTTATATGAAAGTGATCTTTGAAGTAGAAGAAAAAATTTCCGAAGAACTGCCAATAGTAAACAATTGAGGAGAATGAGGCTACTTGTCAGAACAGACTGCAAGCATTCGTATATCTTTGCAAAATGCGGGAGAAGCGCAATCGCTGTTTGGCCCGCAGGATGGATTCTTAAAAATCATCGAGAGTGAAATTCCCGCCATTATTGATTCGCGTGAAGCAGAGCTAACGATTCGTGGAGCTGAGCGGGAAGTAGACATGCTGGGGCAATTGTTTAATGTGCTGTTGTCTCTCATTCGGAGCGGTTACATACTTACTGAACGTGATGTGCAGTACGCTGTGGAGCTGGCGAAAGATTTTCGTGCTGATCAATTGCTCGATTTGTTCAAAGGAGAAATTACTACAACTTTTCGCGGAAAGCCTATCCGTGTCAAAACGGTCGGCCAGAAGCATTATGTGACAACGATCAAGAAGCGTGATATTGTATTCGGAATCGGTCCTGCAGGAACGGGGAAGACCTACTTGGCAGTGGTGCTTGCAGTTACGGCACTGAAAGAAGGTTCGGTTAAGCGTATTGTTCTTACGCGTCCCGCAGTAGAAGCAGGAGAGAGTCTAGGATTCCTTCCAGGGGATTTGCAAGAAAAGGTAGATCCATATCTGCGTCCGCTTTATGATGCGTTATACGACGTTATGGGGCCCGACCAGGTAGCTAAGGCGCTTGAACGGGGATTGATTGAGATTGCTCCGCTGGCTTATATGCGCGGACGTACATTGGATGATTCATTTATCATCCTGGATGAAGCGCAGAATACAACACCTGAGCAAATGAAAATGTTCCTGACCCGACTCGGCTTCGGGTCCAAAATGGTGATTACAGGTGACGTTACCCAGATTGACCTGCCCCGCGGCAAGAAATCCGGTTTGATTGAAGCCAAAGCGATTTTATCCGGCATAGAAGAACTTGGCTTTGTCTACTTCGCGGAACAGGATGTAGTACGGCATTCCCTGGTGCAGAAAATTATCGTTGCCTATGACCGCTCTGCCGAAAACCTCCAATAAAGGGGATTGTCTTCATGGCTTCAAAGCAACCATCTAAATTAAGCGGATTTGTATATACGAACAACGGATGGAAGTATAGCGCAGTGACACGCTATGCTCTTTTCCTGTTACTCGGACTAGTGTTCTACTTCAGCTTGTCGCCAGAATTGCTACCTAAGAAATATGATATTAAAGAGAATACTTACAGTGCAAAGGAAATAACGGCACCGAAACAAATTAAGGACACCAAAGCTACGTTAAAAGCGGCTGAGGAAGCGGCCGAAAGCGTGTCTCCCAAGTACAAAATTATCCCGATGAGGGCAGACAACCTAGTGACTTCGCTGCTGGACCGGATAGATCGCCTCAATCAGGATGATCTGATTTCGCAAAGCGATAAGACGGGGATTTATCGTGACGAAATTCCGCAGAGAGCCAGCGATTTCATCTTGAATTTCGTAGCTTCCAATCGGGGCAGTGCTACATATTCAGATCACCTTTTGGATGAAATGCAATCTGTCATCAAAGAGCAGACCTATGTTATTCCGGAAGAGACTTACATTAAGATTCCGCGTCTGACCTCTCAGGACATTATCGAGATGAAGCCTGTCGCCCGAGATATTGTAACTAGGCTGATGAATGATCAGATTACGGATGCACAGACTGCTCGCGCCAAGGTAGCGGAACAGGTCAGTATTAGTTCTCTAAGCCAGCGTACAGCGCGTGAGGTTGTTCAGGAGCTTGTGCGTCTTGTGATCACAAGTAACAAGTTCTACGATGAGGATGCTACCAAGGAAGCGAAGGTACAAGCCCGGGAGAACACACCTGATGTGTTCATCGAGCAAGGGGACACGCTTGTTGCTAAGGGGCAGCTAATTACTCCAGAGCTCTACACTCTTTTGGATGAGAATGGCCTACTAAGCAATGAGGTGAATTATTGGCCACAATTAGGCCTATTGATTCTCTCTGCGATGCTTTCCGTCGGTTTGCTTGCGTTCATTCGTTATTCTGGCGGTACCTCAGGCTTTAAGTACAACAATTCCCAGCTATTGATGCTGGTGCTTGTATTTGTTATAACTATTATCTCTATGCGGCTGGCCGCTGTTTTGCAGACCGATGTCCGATCTTATATCGGATTCCTGGCACCAGTGGCGATTGGCGCAATGTTAATTGCAATGCTTCTGGACATGCCTTTGGCCTATTTCTGCTCCATTCTATTCAGTGTACTGGCGAGTGTTATTTTGAATGTGCAGCAGAACTCAATCTTCGATTTTAACTTTGGTTTCTTTGCCATCGTGGTTTCTTACGTGGCTATCTTTGCGACTCACCGTGCGGGTCAACGCTCCACGCTCCTTAAAGGCGGGATTATGGTATCGCTTTTTGGCTGTCTGACAGTCTTTATGCAGATACTGCTAGGTGGAGGGGCATGGAAAGAGGTAGGTACCTTGTATTCGGTTGGTTTTGCTTTTGCAGGGGGGCTATTGACGGCTGTACTTGTGATTGGGCTAATGCCTTTCTTCGAAGCAACCTTTGGTATTCTATCAGCATTGAAGCTGGTAGAATTGTCTAATCCCAACCACCCGCTGCTGCGCAAGCTGCTTACCGAAACCCCGGGAACCTATCACCATAGTGTAATGGTAGGTAACCTGTCGGAGGCTGCCGCGGAAGCGATTGGAGCAGATGGCTTATTATGCCGGGTAGGATCGTATTATCATGATATTGGCAAAACAAAACGTCCGTTTTATTTTATCGAGAATCAGAATAATATGGAAAACCCACATGACTCTATTGAACCGAAGCTTAGTAAATCTATCATCGTTGCCCACGCCCGTGACGGGGTGGAAATGCAACGGGAATATAAGCTGCCAAAGCCAATCCGTGACATTGCGGAGCAGCATCATGGAACAACGTTCCTGCATTATTTTTACCATAAGGCACTGAAGCTGGCGGAAGAAAAAGGTGTCGAGGCTGATTTTACCGAGGAAGATTTCCGTTATCCTGGACCGAAAGCCCAGTCGAAGGAAGCAGCCGTTGTGGGAATTGCTGACAGTGTCGAGGCTGCAGTGAGATCATTGCGTAAGCCAACTGTTCTGCAGGTGGAAACGATGATTGAGAAGATTATTAAAAGTCGACTGGATGATCATCAGTTTGACGAGTGTGATTTAACGATTAAAGAATTGGATATTATTGCACGGACTCTGAAGGAGACGGTTATGGGAATTTTCCATTCACGGATCGAATATCCAGAAGATGTGCGTAAGCCGAAAAAAGAGGAAGGGGCACCTAACCCATGAGTTTGGAGATCGTTTGGGATAACGAGCAGGAAGAATACGAGATAAAGGACGATCTCATTACGCTGCTGGAGAATATTTTGCAAAAAGCAGGTGAAGCGGAAGGGATCGATCGGGGAGAGGTAGCTCTTACTTTTGTCGATAATGTTCGTATACATGAGTTGAATTTGGAATATCGGGGAATTGACCGTCCGACGGACGTGCTTTCTTTTGCTATGAATGAAAGCGGAGAGGACGAGCTGGACATTATATACGAGGTAGAGGAAGGCGAGGCGCTGGAAGATGTTCCAGACGTACTTGGGGATATAATCATTTCCGTAACTCGCGCGCAGGAGCAGGCGCTGGAATATGGTCATTCACTGGAACGAGAGCTTGGTTTTCTTTTCGTTCACGGATTTCTGCATTTGTTAGGATATGATCATCAGGATGAAGCCTCAGAAGCAGAGATGATGTCCAAGCAAGAACAAGTACTATCTCAGGTTGGGTTGACGCGCTAATGGTGAAGAACACGGCGGTAGGGCACAAGAAGTTCTGGCACTCTTTTCGGTTTGCATCGCAAGGCTTAGTGTCGGCATTCAAATCCGAGCTTAACATGAAGGTGCATTGCTGTTTAGCGGTGGTTGTGCTAGTAGCTGCTGCCGTGTTCAGACTTCCGCTGGCCAGTTGGATGTTGCTGCTGTTCTCGATCACGCTTGTCCTAACTGCCGAACTGCTCAATACGGCAATTGAAGCGACGGTTGATCTGATCTCGCCAGAGGTTCATCCACTGGCTAAGAGAGCAAAAGATACCGCCGCAGGAGCTGTGCTTCTCACGGCGGTGTTTGCTGTCTTAGTCGGGATCTATGTTTTTTACCAGCCTGTGATGGACTGGATTAGCGGACTTATGTCATAATCAGGATACAAAATCAATTCAGGGGAGAGGCGGACCCGCGTTTTGCGATTCCGCCTCTTTCGTTACTGAATAAATTCGAAGTGAGTTATGTATCCGAATATATCTCATGAGTTCGCTGATAAAATTTAGTGCACGCTGAGAAAATAACGATAAACGAAACTAATTAGATGTTTACGAAGTGCGTTTTATCGAAGTAATAACAGAAAGTAACCTAAATAAAACAGAGCGTATGCTTACGAAGTGAGTTTTGTGCTAAAAAAAATCAATGAAGTAACTACCCACAAAACTATAGGAGGTCAAAATATGGAGTCTACTCTTCTTATGCAAGAGGCGATTAAAGCACGTGCAAAAGCTTACATTCCATATTCCCGATTCGGAGTAGGAGCTGCCCTTCTTGATCAGGATGGTCATATTCACCACGGCTGTAATGTGGAAAATGCTGCTTTTGGCCCAACCAACTGTGCGGAACGAACAGCACTATTCCGTGCGATTGCGGATGGACACGCTGTTGGTTCTTTTAAAGCAATTGCCGTAGTAGCTGACTCTGACGGCCCCGTTTCACCTTGCGGTGTGTGCCGGCAAGTAATGATTGAGTTGTGTTCACCGGATATGAAGGTTATTCTTGGGAACATGAAGGGTGATATCGTTGAGACTACGGTGGGAGAATTGCTTCCAGGCGCTTTTGGTCCCGTAGATCTGAAGCAAGGACAAGCTCCAGAATAAAATGAGGTTTTGATTTAATGCCTGTGCCTGTTTAAAGGCAAATCAGGCATAGTTAGACGTAGGGTGCTATTTTAATTGCACAATGTACAGTTAAACTGCTACTCTTTCGCACAAAAATGAATTTAGTTGCAGATAGTACAATTAAATTTATGATAAAGTCCATATTTGGCTCTTAAGACAGGATTTAATTGCACAGAATACAACTAAAACACCGAAACCATAAACTCAAACTAAAATTAGTTGTACAAAGTACAATTAAAAGTGTTCTAGTTCTACCAAGTTAGGCTAAACTGGTGCAAACTATGTGTTTTTAGAGTAACATTACGAGGTAAGCGCCGCGGCAAAAGCCGCCAGCGATTCTTTGCACATCGTAACTTGAAACCCTGCCTGTAAACTGCAACTCAGTAATCTTTATCCATGGTGAGCTTAATGCGAACCGTGTTAATAAGCGACAGTGAAGCGTGTCCCCACCAGGGGACATAAGCGCTCATGCACGACTGTCCCTCTAATCCCGCCGAACGTTGCAGGTGCGCCTATTTCCGTGAACCCAGAGGGCCGGCGCCGTCTGGGATCCCCCTTGCTAAGGGGGATTCAGGGGGATCGAAAAGCCTTTTAAAAAAAGATTGAATGATTGAAAAAGATTGAACTAGAAGGTAAGTATGGAAGGAAGATAATATGAAATTCAAATCAGGCTTTGTCGCAATTATCGGCAGACCAAACGTAGGTAAATCAACACTCATGAACCAGGTCATTGGCCAGAAGATTGCCATCATGTCGGATAAGCCACAGACAACCAGAAACAAAATCCATGGTGTTTACACAACAAACACTTCACAAATCGTATTCCTGGACACACCAGGGATTCATAAAAGACAGTCCAAGCTAGGCGACTACATGAACCAGACTGCAATGAGTACACTGGGTGAAGTAGAAGCTGTGTTATTCCTTGTGGATGCGTCAGAGGGCTTGGGCGGTGGAGACCGTTACATTGCCGAGCAATTAAATGGTCTGAAGACACCGGTGATTCTGGTGCTAAACAAGATCGATAAAATAGAGCCGGAAGCTCTGCTCCCGCTTATGGCCCAATATAACAAGCTGCATGATTTTGCCGAAATTATTCCGATTTCTGCGAAGATGGGCAGCAATGTTAACACGCTGTTAGAGCAGGTTGCCAAGTACTTGCCGGAAGGCCCTCAGTATTATCCGGAAGATCAAATCACGGATCACCCCGAGCAATTTGTCTGCGCGGAATTGATCCGGGAGAAAATTCTACATTTGACTCGTGAAGAAGTGCCGCACTCTATAGCTGTAGCCATCGAAGATATGAAGGTTGAGCCTAATGGAGTGGTGCATGTTTCAGCTGTTATTTTTGTTGAGCGTGATTCGCAAAAGGGAATTATTATCGGCAAGCAAGGGGCAATGCTGAAAGAGGTCGGCAGACGGGCTCGGACAGATATTGAGAACCTGCTGGGTTCGAAGATTTTTCTGGAGCTATGGGTAAAAGTGAAAAAAGATTGGCGCAATCAGGACCGCGTTCTGCGGGATTTGGGCTTCCATAAAGACCTATAAGTAATTCCGTTATTCCTCGTTTGGTAGGAATTGCAAGGATAGAACCTGCTCCATCGCACCATCCTAATTCTTGATAAGAGACATCGTCTTTCCCAAGAAAGGATGAATACGAATGCGAAACTTTTCGTGGAAGTATTTTGCAATGACAGGAGACGTCGATGCTTACCTGCTGTATAAGGAAGCTGGCCATCCGCTTGAAGATAGTGGATTACAGCTAGTGGAGGAAGAGAAGGCCTGTGATGAAGAAGCGCAATAAGGACTGGTTGCTTGCCGAATGGTTGGGGGAAGAGGCATGCTACACAGGGTGGAAGGGATCGTCATCCGCAGCATGGACTACGGCGAGGGGAACGCAATTATTACGCTTTGCACCGAGAACGCGGGAAAAGTAGGGGTTCTGGTGCGTGGCGCAAAAAAAGTCAAAAGCCGCCATGCTGCATTGATCCAACTGTTCACCGTTGGGGAATTTGTTTTTTTTAGAAATAACGGAGGACTTGGGACACTGAATTCTGGCGAAATTACGAAGTCTCACCATCCGCTGCGTGAGGATTTGATCAAAGCTGCTTATGCGTCTTATGCGTGTGAACTGCTTGATCGTGTTCTGCATGATGAGGAAACGGGAAGCTTTTGGTTTCGCCAGCTTACGGCCTGTCTTAATGCACTTGAAGAGGACAAGGAACCCGGCGTTATCATAAATGTCTTTGAAATGAAAATCTTACAGGCAGCCGGTTATGGTCCTGAATTCGATTCTTGTGTAATTTGTGGTGCCGAGAAGCCGGATGATCAACTGCTGGTCAGTCCTCGCCTTGGTGGAGCACTGTGCCGCAGTTGTAAACATAATGATCCTCCAGCCATGGAGGTCTCTGCTCGTGCGCTGAAGCTGCTGCGATTATTCGCCAGACTTGACCTAACTAGACTAGGCAATGTGGATGTAAAGGAAAGCAGCCGGGATGAGCTGAAAAAAATTATGCGGGCCTTTATGGATGTGCAACTCGGATTAAAGCTGAAGTCACAAAGTTTCCTAGACCAGCTCGACAAGTACAAGATTTGACGAAAGCTGATTTTTCCGTTACTATAGGATTAGTTTATTATATGATCGCCGTTATGCTCCAATTGGGGAGAGGCGTGCATTGATCGGGAAAGTAGTGGACTGTATTGTCGTTATTCAGCGAGCTGGGGGCAGTGGAAGCCCAGCGGGACAACGTTCATGAACATGGCACCCGGGAGTACGAATGCGGCGAATGAAAGTGGATTTCGTTCTTGTCTTGGCAGTAAACTTGCTCATACAAGGTATGAAATCAAGTAGGGTGGAACCGCGGGAGAATAAGGTAAGCTCTCGTCCCTATGTCTGTTAATCAGGCATGGGGGCGGGGGCTTTTTGTTGCTGTCAGGAGCTAAAAGTGCCGCCTCCATGGTAGAAAGTTTTAGGCAAGCTGTTGTAAAAAACTTGTAAAGCGAAGGAGACGGTATTATGAACTTCCAGCAGATGATTTTGACACTGCAGCAGTTCTGGGCTGAACAGAACTGTATCATCGTACAGCCTTATGACACAGAAAAAGGCGCCGGCACGATGAACCCTATGACTTTTTTACGCTCGCTAGGTCCTGAGCCATGGAGAGTGGCTTACGTAGAGCCTTCACGTCGTCCCTCCGATGGTCGTTATGGAGAGAACCCGAACCGTCTGTATCAGCATCACCAATTCCAAGTAATCATCAAACCCTCACCAGATAACATTCAAGAGATTTATTTGGATAGCTTAAAAGCCCTCGGTATTGATCCGCTCTTGCATGACATCCGTTTTGTTGAGGATAACTGGGAGAATCCGTCGCTGGGCTGTGCAGGTCTGGGATGGGAAGTATGGCTGGACGGTATGGAGATCACTCAATTTACTTACTTCCAGCAGGTAGGTGGCATCGAAGCCAACCCTGTTGCTGTAGAAATCACTTATGGAATGGAGCGCTTAGCCTCTTACATTCAGGATAAAGAAAATGTGTTCGATCTTGAATGGGTAAGCGGTATGACTTATGGTGATGTTTTTCATCAGCCGGAGTTTGAGCATTCTACCTACACTTTTGAAGTATCGGATGTAAAAATGTTATTCTCGCTGTTCAACATGTATGAAGAGGAAGCGCGTAGAGCGATGGAGAAGCATCTTGTGTTCCCAGCCTACGATTATGTGTTGAAATGCTCACATAGCTTTAATCTACTCGATGCACGAGGAGCAATTAGTGTAACTGAACGGACTGGATTTATTACCCGAGTGCGTAATCTTGCCCGCTCCGTAGCGGCAACATATCTTGAGGAACGCGAGAAGCTTGGCTTCCCGCTGCTGAAGAAAGAAGGTGCTGACCGTGTCTAAAGATATCTTGTTTGAGATCGGTCTGGAGGAAATTCCTGCACGTTTTATCCGTGCTGCGATGGAACAGCTGCAAGATAGAATGTCCAAGTGGTTGGATTCTGCACGTATAAACCATGCTGGAGTTACTGCATATGCTACCCCGCGTCGTCTCGCTGTATTTGTTAAGGACGCGGCTGAGAAGCAAGAGGATATTAGTGAAGAGGTCAAAGGACCTTCACGCAAAATCGCGCTGGATGCTAACGGCGACTGGAGTAAAGCTGCACTAGGATTTGCCCGCAGTCAGGGTGTATCTCCAGAGCAATTTACGTTTAAAGAGCTAGCTGGCGTGGAATATATTTATGCCACAAAAAATAGTGCGGGTGTAGAAACTGCTTCTTTGCTCACAGAAGGACTTCTGGGTATTGTAAATGCGATGACTTTCCCGAAAAACATGCGCTGGGGAGCTTACGATTTTAAATTCGTTCGTCCGATTCGCTGGATGGTTGCTCTTTTTGGTAAAGAGATCATTGATTTGGAAATTACGGATGTAAAAGCAGGTAATGTGAGCCGTGGACATCGTTTTCTGGGTACAGAGACTGTAATCTCGGAGCCTGCACAATATGTGGAGAGCATGCGTGCGCAGCATGTACTTGTGGATGTGAAGGAACGGGAAACGCTTATCCTGAATCAAATCAACAAATTGGCTGAAGAGAAAAGCTGGACGATTGCGATTAAAGAAGATCTTTTGGAAGAAGTACTGTTCTTGGTAGAAACGCCAACCGTGCTCTTTGGAACCTTTGATCCATCTTTCTTAGAGATTCCTCAGGATGTGCTGATTACCTCGATGCGTGAGCATCAGCGTTATTTCCCTGTTTTTGATGCAGCTGGCAAGCTACTTCCATTCTTTGTAACTGTACGAAACGGGAATGCAGAATCCTTGGATGTTATCGCTAAGGGAAATGAAAAAGTGCTTCGTGCTCGTCTATCAGATGCCAAATTCTTCTATCAAGAAGATCAAAAGATGAAGATTGACGATGCGTTAGCCAAGCTTGAGAACATTGTTTACCATGAAGATTTGGGCAGCGTAGGGGATAAGGTGCGCCGTATTCGCCAAATCTCTGATCGTCTGGCTGTGAAGCTTGGACTGTCAGCTACTGCTGTGTCCGAAGTAAGTCGCACTGCGGATATTTGTAAATTTGATCTTGTAACTCAAATGGTTTATGAATTTCCTGAGCTGCAAGGAACAATGGGTGAAGATTATGCACGTAAAGCAGGCGAGCCTGAAACTGTGGCAAAAGCGATCTTCGAGCATTATCAGCCACGATTTGCAGGAGATGCTGTACCTTCAACAGAAGCAGGTTCAGTAGTCAGCATAGCAGACAAAATTGATACGATTGTTGGCTGCTTCTCCATCGGCATCATCCCGACAGGATCTCAGGATCCATATGCGCTGCGCCGTCAGGCTGCAGGAATTGTTCAAATTGTGCTTGAGCATAAATTGCCAATTACGCTGCGTGAAATTTTTGAAGCGGCGATTGAAATTCATGAAAATTCAGGAAATACGAAACATTCTGGAGATGAACTACGTATAAACCTGTACGAGTTCTTCGGTCTGCGTGTAAAACGTCTTTTATCTGACAATGTACGCTATGATGTTGTGGACGCTGTTACAGCGGCTGGTTTTGACGACGTAGTAGATGTTGTGGGCAGAAGTCGTGCTCTTATGGCTGCTGTGTCCGACCAAGCAGATTTCAAGATTACCGTAGATTCGCTTACTCGTGTCAGTAATTTGGCAAGTAAAGCAACCAGTGAAGTGATTGATCCTGCTTTACTTAAAGAAGATGCTGAAATGCAGCTTTTCAATACATGGCAGGAGCTTCACACACCTTACCTTGAAGCTATGGCGGCAAAAAATGCCGAAGAAGCACTTCGGATTCTTTCGGGTCTAAAAGACGCCGTTACAACATTTTTTGATTCCGTTATGGTTATGGCGGAGGACGAGCAAGTGCGTGCTAACCGTTTGGCTCTGCTTGCTGGTATTGATGCTGACTCCAAGTCGTTCGCTGATTTCGCGAAGCTTGTCTGGTAATTTTAATCAAGAAAATTTGAATCTTATGGTATAGAATGTTGGTTTGGGGTATAAATATACGGAACGGTGCCAATGCGTCATTTGACATCCGTTCCGTATTTATGCTTAGAAAGAAGGATTTCTTGCGGAGAGGGCGTATATATATTACACGGGAAATTGGTGATGATCATGGAGAAGTCCCAGTCTAGAACGATAGTGGTGGATGGGGATGCTTGTCCGGTCAAAAAAGAGATCGCTGAGGTAGGTCGCACCTTTGGTGTTCCGGTACTTATGGTATCTTCTTATGACCATGCACTGAAAGCTGAAGAGGGTGTAACGGTTGTGCAGGTGGATCGAGGAGATCAGAGTGCCGATCTATATATTGCCAATCATATTACTGCAGGAGATGTGGTATTGACTCAAGATTATGGTCTTGCGGCACTTGCACTAGGTAAACGATGCAGTGTGCTTTCATTTCGTGGTCAGGAATACGACAATTTCAAGATGGATTTTATGTTGGAGGGAAGACATGCGAGGGCCGTGGAACGAAGACGGGGACATTATTCCAAGGGTCCAAAACCCATAACGGCAGAAGAAAAAACTTATTTTCAACATAAACTGACAAAACTTTTAATACTTTTGCAGGAGAATGTGGAGCAATAGCGAATTATATTTATTTGTTAAGAGATGAAGGTGGTTGAAGTGGCTAGCGGACACGGCAATATTCCGGAAGAGGTTATCGAAAGCGTGCTTGCGCGTCATGATATAGTCGATACAGTCGGTAAGGTTGTTCATTTGTCCAAGCAGGGGAAATATTTATGGGGCCTCTGCCCGTTCCATTCGGAGAAAACCCCTTCCTTTACTGTTACCCCCGACCGGGGAGTATTTCATTGCTTTGGCTGCGGTATGGGTGGAAATGCCATCAAATTTAGGATGGAAATCGAAGGATTAACCTTCCCCGAAGCTGTCAGAATAATGGCTGAAGAAAGTGATATTCCCGTTCCAGAAGGTAAGGGAGGTATGATGTCTCCCCCTGATCCGGAACGCGACCGGTTGATTCAAGCTTATGAATGGTCGGCAAAGTTCTATCATTACTTGCTGAAGAACACGGAACACGGCAAAGCCGCTATGGACTATTTAAGAGGCCGGAACTTCAGTGATAAAATGATTGACCAGTTTCAGATCGGATATGCTCCGGACCGCTGGGATACTTTGCTGCAGTTTTTGGAAAAACGAAATTTTGACCTTGCGGAAATGGAGAAAGGCGGACTTCTGTCAGCCCGCGGTGAGGGCAAAGGCTATTTGGATCGTTTCCGTGGCCGGATTATTTTTCCGATTGCCAACCGTACAGGCAAGGTAATCGCATTCGCCGGAAGAATACTTGGAGAGGGTCAACCTAAGTATTTAAATTCTCCGGAGAGTAGATTGTTTAACAAAAGCCGGATATTGTACAATTTGCACCAGTCCAAAGCATCCATTCGCAAAACTCGACAAATCGTCCTGTTTGAAGGATACGGAGATGTCATCTCATCCTGGGAAGCGGGTGTGCATAACGGCGTAGCAACGATGGGAACATCCTTGACGGAAGGTCATGTGGCACTGATGAAGAGCCTGGCTGATGAAATTATACTGTCTTACGACGGTGACCGGGCGGGACAAGCAGCAGCCATGAAGGCCATTCCGATGCTTGAAGGCAGCGGCCTGCGTGTAAAGATCGCCTTACTGCCAAGCGGGGTGGATCCGGATGAATTTATCTCCAAGCATGGAGGAGAAAGATTTAAAGATCAGGTTATTGATTCAGCAGTTTCATCCATAAAATTTAAGCTTATATATCTGAAAAAAAACCATATACTCCTAGAGGAAGATGGCAAAATCGCCTATGTCAAGGAAGCCTTAGAAGTTATTGCTTCACTGCATTCCTCAACAGAGCGAGAGGTTTATCTGAAGGAAATCGCTGCTGAACTCGAACTTTCATATGATAGTTTGAAGCAGGATTGTAATTTACTTAGGGCATCGATGCAAAAAAACATCCCTGAAGGGGATAATAACGACAAAAGGTGGAATAATGGTAGGCATAAAAAAGGGCAGGTGCAGACACCGACCTTACTACCCGCTTATCATGTCGCGGAACGGCGTCTATTGTCCTTTATGATTCAGGACCCGGAAGCCGCCACGTATGTGGGCGAACGCCTCGGAGAAGATTTCAACATCGTTGATCATGCGGCAATTGCTGCTTATCTATATGCCTATTACGCACAAGGCAAACCACCCGGCATTAGTCGGTTTCTATCATCACTTCAGGATGATCGTCTGGAGAAAACTGCGACATCAATATCCATGATGGATACCCCTCCGGACTGGAATATGCAGGTTCTAGATGATTGTATTCGTGAAGTGCGGAAATACCCACTGCAACGCAAAATGGAACAGAAGCGTGAAGAGATGATTCAGGCTGAAAAGTCAGGTGACTTTTTGCGTGCGGCACAAATAGCAAGTGAGATTATAGCCCTAGAGAGACAATGACATGTTGACAGGATGTACCTAGGGAGGAGGGAGTCGAATTATGGCGAACGATCAGCATACTGAATTGGAAGCAGAATTTACTTTGGATCAGGTGAAGGATCAGCTCATTGAGCAAGGTAAGAAAAGATCATCATTAAATTACAAAGATATTATGGAGAAATTATCGCCGTTTGATCAAGACCCCGAGCAAATGGAGGAGTTCTACGAGCAACTCAGTGATTTGGGAATTGAGGTTGTAAACGAGAACGATGAAGAGGTTAACAGCCTACGACCAAGTGAGGATAATGAGGATAAAGACAGCGATGATTTCAGCTTTGATGACGATCTGTCACTGCCACCAGGGATCAAGATTAATGACCCTGTCCGTATGTATCTAAAAGAAATCGGACGCGTTCCTTTGTTGTCGGCTGACGATGAAGTTGAGCTTGCTATGCGGATTAAGAATGGCGATGAAGAAGCTAAACGCCGTCTTGCAGAAGCGAACCTGCGTCTCGTAGTAAGTATCGCAAAACGTTATGTCGGACGCGGTATGCTGTTCCTGGATCTGATTCAGGAAGGTAATATGGGTCTGATCAAAGCAGTAGAGAAATTTGACCATAACAAGGGATTCAAATTTAGTACGTATGCTACTTGGTGGATTCGTCAGGCCATCACTCGTGCGATTGCGGATCAGGCGCGTACCATTCGTATTCCTGTACACATGGTGGAAACGATCAACAAGCTGATTCGGGTTTCTCGCCAATTGCTGCAAGAACTGGGACGTGAACCTTCCCCAGAGGAAATCGCGGCTGAGATGGAACTGACGGTTGAGAAAGTTAGAGAGATCATGAAGATTGCCCAAGAACCTGTATCCTTGGAAACACCAATTGGTGAAGAAGATGACTCTCATCTAGGAGACTTCATTGAGGATCAGGAAGCATTGGCTCCTGCGGATGCAGCAGCTTATGAACTCCTGAAGGAACAGCTGGAGGATGTGCTGGACACGCTCACGGAGCGTGAAGAGAATGTACTTCGCCTGCGTTTTGGCCTTGATGATGGACGGACAAGAACGCTTGAAGAAGTCGGCAAGGTGTTTGGTGTTACCCGGGAACGGATTCGCCAGATTGAAGCCAAGGCATTGCGCAAACTTCGTCACCCTAGCCGCAGTAAACGGCTTAAGGATTTCCTAGAATAGTATTTCATGAACTGGACCTTCTGCTGCTCAGTGGCAGGAGGTTCTTTTATTTGAATTTACGCTGGTAAAAAATGTGTTGACCTTGTGTATCTGGAAAGAAGGAAAAGCCAGTGAATTTGGAAAAACGCGATATCATTATAAAAGAGATTCAGTATTGGAGAAAAAGCAGGTTGCTGCCAGAGCAGTATTGCGATTTCTTAACCAATCTGTATGACGATGAGGATGCGAATAAGGATAACAATCCAATTTCGCTGAGAAATTTACAACAGGGAAGCATCAAAATTTGGCTGTTTTCTTTTGGAATTATTTCCTTGATTTTCTTGATTAGTCTTTATTTTAGCGTTTTTCCTTGGCCTTTGCAACTTGCAACCGCACTATCTGTATTAATTATTTGTTATGGATACTCCGCCGTTTATAAGGACCGGAACAATGTTATCAGCCTTATCCTAGCGGGGCTGGGCAGTGTTTTAACGCTTGGTTTTGGGCTATGGCTGATTGATTTGCATGATCTTGATCCTCAGCTCTGGAGACCTATTCTGATTGGGTGCTGCGGCTTGTTATGGTGTATTTTGGGATTTTTACTTCGGATAGGTTTGTTGCAGTACTGTGGTTTTGCTTTTTGGGCATTACTGTATGCAGGGTTCTTCGGTGGAAGAAGCCCGGAGGCCTCTATATTTGAACTGGAGTTCCTGTGGCTGCCATTGTGTGTGCTGATGGTATGGTTAAGCTGGCTTTTGCATCATAAGGTAAAAGGTGTTGCCAGTGTTTATTTTGCAGTGGGAGTATCGCTTTGGATCATGCCAGAGCTTGACGCTCTTTTATTAAGACAGGATTATCCGCAGTGGATTTCATTGATGCTGATCCTAAAGATTGCAGCAGGGTTAGCTTTGTTGTTTGGGTTTCGAAAAAAATGGATAACGTGGGTGGCAACATGAACAATGTTAAATTATCAGATCGGCTTCAGCAATTGCTGGAGCAAATTCCGCAAGGAAGCAGATTAGCAGATATCGGTTCCGATCATGCCTTGCTTCCTGTGGCTGCTGTCGAAAGCGGTAAGGCTGTGTTTGCAATTGCAGGTGAAGTAAACCCGGGTCCCTTTGATGCTGCTTGTAAGGGCGTTGCAGAGGCTGGACTAGGAAAGGTGATCTCGGTGCGCCGTGGAGATGGCCTTGAGGTTCTGGAACCTGGTGAAGTCAATTGTATCACGATTGCTGGCATGGGAGGCGCATTAATTGCCGCGATTCTGGACCGGGGTCAAAGCCAAGACAAGCTAAAAGATGTTACAACCCTTTTGCTTCAGCCGAATGTAGGCGAGGATATCTTGCGCCGCTGGTTATTAAATAATAAATGGGTACTCGTAGCTGAGAGAATTTTGGAAGAAGACGGGAAGTTATATGAAGTATTGACGGCTGTACCAGAAAATACGGACGCTGGAATTACAAATGAAAGTGTATATCGTGAATTAACCTTGGGGGATTCCGCTAAGGTCCTTGGGCAAGAGGCCTTGCTTCAAATGGGACCATGGCTGCTTCAAGCGCCAAATGTTGTGTTTTTTGCTAAGTGGCAGGGTGAGATTCAGAAATTGGAAGGCATTTTAACATCGTTGTCACGTTCAGAACTAGAATCTGCTGAGAATAAACGGAAACAGATTCAAGGTCAGATCAGGGAAATCACGGAGGTGCTACAATGTTTGCCAAGGGACAAACAGTAATTCAGTATATGGAGCAGCTGGCTCCTAAGCATTTAGCTGAGGATTGGGATAAAATTGGCCTTCAACTGGGCACGCTGCAAAAAGAAATCACTAATGTATTAGTTGCTTTAGATGTGAATGATGAGGTAGTTGAAGAAGCGATTCGTCTTGGCTGCAATTTGATTATTGCGCATCATGCGATTATTTTCCGTCCCTTGCAAGGAATCCAGACAGACACACCGGCGGGCAAAATGTATGAAAAATTAATCAAGAATGACATTGCGGTGTACATCAGCCACACGAATCTGGATGTTACCGAGGGTGGAATGAATGATTGGATGGCTGAAGCTCTTGGCATAGAAAACGGAGTACCCATCAAAGACATTCACTCAGAGCAATTATCAAAGCTGGTAGTATTTGTGCCGAAGGATCATCATCAGAAGGTTCTGGACGCTATCCTGAATGCTGGAGCAGGGGCAATTGGCAACTATAGTCATTGCAGCTTCAATATCGAGGGATACGGTACTTTTATTCCAGGAGAAGGCACGGATCCTTATATCGGGGAAAAAGGTAAGATGGAACGTGCCGAGGAAATTCGTATCGAGACGATCGTCCCGCACTCCATCCGCAATAAAGTGGTGCAGGCTATGCTTAAGGCCCATCCTTATGAAGAGGTTGCCTATGATTTGTACTCAATGGATCTTAAAGGCCGCAGCTTAGGACTTGGGCGGGTAGGAAAGCTCAAAGAGCCTACAACCCTTGGACAATTCGTGGAGACGGTAAAAAAAGGTCTGAAGGTAGATCATGTACGGGTTGTGGGTGATTTGGACCGTCCGATTCGTAAAGCTGCTGTTCTCGGTGGCTCGGGTGGAAAGTATTATAACAGTGCTATTTTCCGCGGTGCGGATGTCCTGGTTACTGGGGATCTGGATTATCATACAGTACAGGATGCTGCGCTCGCCGGAATCACTCTGATTGATCCGGGACATAATGCGGAGAAGATCATGAAAGAGAAAGTAGCGGAGTGGATGGCTGGAAAATTGGCCGAGCATAAGTATGATACAGCTGTTCATGCTTCGCAGGTGAATACGGAGCCATTTAAGTTCCTATAAAATTGCCATTTAATAATGCTTGTGCCAGACATGTGATGTCTGTATAATATATAATGTTGTTCGGAAAGTTTGACAGACAATCGCCGGTGACGTGAAGACGTCACGGGAGGAAAGTCCGGGCTCCATAAGGCAGGATGCTGGATAACGTCCAGTCGGCGCGAGCTGAAGGATAGTGCCACAGAAATGGACCGCCGATGGCCGCCTTAGGGCGGCACAGGCAAGGATGGAACCGAGGTGTAAGAGACCCCGAGGAACGCTGGTGACTTCGTTCCTGGTAAACCCCATCTGGAGCAAGACCTAATGAGACGCAGCTGAATAAGCAGCCTTAGCCTGAGGCGCGTCTAGGTTGGTCGCTGGAGCTGTGCAGTAATGTATGGCCTAGATAGATGATTGTCGCTTATGGTGGGAGGGTAGTTCCCGATCGAACCACGACGAGCACAGAACCCGGCTTACGGCAAACTTTCCTAACTGCAACGTTATAATAACAACACCATACAAACGGCGACGTATCCCGATAACCCGGCTTACGGCGCCTTTTTTGTTGCAAACAAATGCGGATAAGGAAAATATATAAAGCGGTGAATGTGATAACATGCAGGGATTTGGATCGTGATATGCAGAAATGAGACTATTTAGAA